>JANPIO010000032.1:0-6823 GCA_031425055.1 Phormidium sp. VAR_61_metabat_6 | reverse complement strand
GCGGCGAACCAGAATCCACGCTGAATCTTTAGGTTACAGACCAGTTCGAGAGCTCAGTTTGAGCCATCGGAGCAACGTTTAACGTTTACAGAGGCACTTCGGCAATATCGGCGATCGCAGGCAAGGTCATCGCCCCCTCCTGGCCAAAGCGCTCCGACCACCGCTGGCAGCGCACCGCAAAGGGGCACTGAGCACAGTAGCCCGAGGCCGGATCGACCTTGGGCAAATCGTTCTCAGTAGCCAGCAAAGCCGTCAGAGCGTCGGTCAACCGTCGCAGGTCGGCCTCGGTGCAGCAGTGCTGGGCGGCAGTGTAGCTAATGGTGATACTGCTAGGCGGTTTAGCCGCGGCCTGAGCCGTCGGCGGGGCCACAAACCAGTAGGTCATCGTCACCTGCTCTGGGGTCAGGTGGCTGGTCTCGACCAACAGATAGAGGTACAGGCGAGTCTGCCAATCTTGGGCTAGCTGAGCCAGCTGGGGCGGGTTTTGGTAAGTCTTCCAATCGACAATTTGGCCGCTGGTCGGCCCCATCACCAGCAGATCGTAGATGGCGGTGAGAGTGTAACCGTTAAAGGCCAGGGTGCGGCGATGCTCGCTCTGGCGAAAGCCATCGACCTGGGGCAAAAATAGATCTGGCGCAGCGGCCAGCAAGCTATGCACCGCCGCATTGAGGGCAGCGTCTTCTTTTAGCAAGGCATCGACGGGCAGGCCCAAATCTCGCTGCTGCATCACCCGGTGAAACTCAGTGCCCCACCGCTGCCGCTCCGCCATAGCCGGATCCATGGGTGCCGTGTGGTGCTCTAGGTAGGTGTATTGGTAGCGGCGGGGGCAAATTTCCAGCAGGCGTAGATGGCCCTGGGTGAGGGAGAGCATAGGGGAAGGAGCCTAGGTAGGGGCGCAGCATGCTGCGTCCCTACCTAGGATGACACGGGAAATTAAGCCGTTGCCAGCAGCTTGTCAATGTTTTTGGCAGTCTCAAAGAAGTAGGCCGCGTTCTCTTCGGGGGTGCCAGGCAAAATGCCGTGGCCCAGATTGAGAATGTGGCCGCGATTGCCTGCTTTTTTGATCGTGTCGAGAATGCGATCGCGAATCAAATCTTGGGAGCCAAACAAGATTGCCGGGTCAATGTTGCCCTGCACGCCAATGCTGGGGCCGAGGCGGCGGCGAGCCTCAGCCATGTCCATCGTCCAGTCTACGCTGACGATATCGACGCCCGACTCACCCATCAGGTCAAACACACCGGCGCTGCCGCTGATGTAGAGAATCAGCGGGGTGTCAGGGTGGGTCTGCTTCACCTGCTGCACCACCCGCTGCTGGTAGGGCAGAGCAAAGGTGCGGTAGTCCATGGGGCTGAGCTGCCCGGCCCAAGAGTCAAACAGCTGCACCACCTGAGCGCCGCAGTCAATCTGGTAGCGCACGTAGGTGGCGATATTGTCGGCCAGCTTGCCCAGCAGGGTGTGCAGCATGGCGGGCTCGCTAAAGGCCATGCCCTTGATATTGGTGTAGCTCTTAGAGGTCTTGCCCTCCACCGCGTAGGCCGCCAGCGTCCAGGGAGAGCCCACAAAGCCCAGCACGGCAGCGTCGTTGCCGACTTCCTGACGCAGGGTTTGCAGAATGGTGCGAATGTAGGGCAGCGCCGTCTCGGGATCTAGCTCATGCACCGCGTCGATCTGGGCCTGGGTGCGGATGGGTGGCTCGATGATCGGCCCCTTGCTCTCGATGATGTCGAAGGGAATGCCCATGCCCGGCAGCGGCGTCAAAATATCGGAAAACATAATCACCCCATCGGGGCGAAAGGCGCGCCAGGGCTGGAGCGAGATCTCGATCGCCAGATCGGCATTTTCGGAGCGATCGCGAAAGGACGGATACTTGTCGCGCAGATCGCGGTACACCTGCATGTAGCGACCCGCCTGGCGCATCATCCATACCGGGGGACGCTCTAGCACCTCGTGGCGGGCGGCGCGGAGCAACAAAGGTACCTGGTTCACTGCGGTCATGGAAGGCGTCACCAATTTACAAGAACAGCGTTTTTATCAAGAACAGCGTTATAAAAGCGCCCGCCCAAAAGCGAACTAAAGCGTAACCGTTAGCTTATCACTCTGTGATGCTTCTAAATTCTTACGGGAAAAGGGGTTCAGCACTTTTTGTATCGCAACATTTGTACACAATTGGCCAGCTATTGAAGGGCATTCTTGATGGAGCGAATGCTCCCCAATCCACAGATCAGAAACGGAGCGCTTCACCGTAGAATTAAAGACTGTGACTCTTTGGCGAAACGCAGATTATCCCCATGGAAATTGTGAACTTTTTTGAAACCCTAGCCGGTAAGTGGTTTTCACAGCGCACCATTCACAACCTGGCTGGTCAGAGTTCCCAAGCGGGGCAGTCTAATCTGCTGATTGAGTTTCTGCCTGCCACCGATACCGACCTGGCCCAGGTCTGCACCACCCTCGGCCACGACCCTAGCCAGATCGCCTGTGGTCTGCGGGTTCACCAAGACAGCCAGCTTGAGGGGGAAAGCCAAAAAATCCAGAGCAGTGCCCTGATGGTGATTATGACTCCCACCGATGGGGGAGATGGGGTGCTGGTGCAAGCGCCTACGGCGTCACCAGCGCTCCAGGGTAGCTACCGGGTTGAGGATGACGTGTTAACCATCGTGACCCCCACCGACGCAGGGCAAATAGAAGAACGCCTGTGGTTTGCAAACCCCAACCTGCGGATGCGTACCAGCGTGCTCAAAACTGGGGATGATGTGCAAATGGCATCGTTCTGCTCAGAAATTCGCATGGGTGTAGCCAAACCGGCCGCCTGAGCACGTCTCCCAAAAAAATCAGACATCCCCCGACTACAGCCGAGGGGTAAGAGTCACCGGTGTTGAACGCTGTTGAAACAATGAGGCGTGTCTGCTGTGACCAGCGGTGTAGGGTTGGCCTAAAAACCTCTGTCTTTTGAAGACCCTCTTCTCATTGCCCTCTCTAGACAGGGATAGTCACGCTCGATCTTGGTGACCTCAACTAGGTTTGGCGTCAGGACGAGCGCCATTGGGGATGATCTAGACGAGGGGATCTGGCAGGGGCGCTTGCCCCTCAGAGCCGACTGCAACATTAGGCGGCTGAAGATTGGGTTGGGCTTCGGGTAGCTTTTGCACGATGAGTTCGTTGCCGTCGCGGCCCAATACGACTACGGTATCGCCGGGCACTAGCGATACCTCAGCGGAGGCAGAGATTGCAGTCCAGTAGACTCCTTCAAATTTAACCTGATACTTTCGGCCCTCTAGAAGGTCTTGAACTACAGCTGTTTTGTCCGTCCAGGCTCCCTCTGGAAAGGTCGGTTCATCGGCCGAGTCAGAGGCCCACTGAATATCCTGGGGCGAATCAGCTTCGGGAAAGACATCTTCTATCAGGTCGTCTGTCATGGCTCAAACCTTTTGTAGGATAAGGACTAGTTTCGATGGGTTCTAGGGTTTAGAACTCATCCTTGAGATAGATAGCAGCTCTCAAGAGATGGCTCATTGGGATAGGTAGAATGTCACCATTAGAGCATGGGTGGTTGAGGTGGTTGGCAGGGGCACTGCTAAGTCGCTATGCTGCCCTGGAACGTGAGGACGAACAACGGCTATGGCAGGGTCTCAGATCGAACAGTGGCACGAGCCAGAACTAAAAACCGACCCAGCGGTCGAGAGCGCGGCAACAGCGGCGGCTATCACCTTGGCACCGTTGCCCGCACCGCTACCGCGCCCCCGGTGGCAGAGAAGATTGGCGATCGCCGCTGGAGTAGGGGCCTTAGGCGGCCTCGGTAGTCTGCTGTGGTGGTTCTTTGGGCGCACACCGCCCCACCCATACGTGATGGATATTTCGCCGTCCCAGAGTGAGTATGCAATCTCGCGTGGAGAAAGCCCACTCCTGAGCTGGCAGGTGAGCCACCCTCGCCAAGTGCAGACCATGCTGCTGCGCGGCTATGCCCCAGATGGCACCCTGGTGTTTGGCCCAGAAACCTACGACCTATCGGAAGGACTGCCGGTTGGCCTGCTGCCCTACTGTGACCAGACCCGTCGGCTGCTCACCTGTCGCGAAGTGCCCCTCGAACTGCGGGAGCCGGGCCAGTACCGATTTGAGCTCACCCTGCTGCCCGATATGGATCTAAATTTGGCCCCCATTCAGGCCGAGAGCAGTCTAGTCACCGTAGCCGACCTGCCCCAGCCCACCGTGGTCGAGCTTGCCCCCGACCAGGTGATTTACTCCGAAGCCGGTACCCAAGTTTCGGCCAACACGCCGACTCTGGCCCCGCCAGTCACCGATACTGGCATTCGCGTCAGCTGGATTGTCACCAACCCCGCCAGTCTGCAAGACCTGCTGCTGGTGGTCAAGCGGCCCGATGGCACGACCATAGGGGGGCGGCGGTTTGCCCTGCGCAAACCAAATAGCCTAGCCCAGGTGGCTCTGCCCGAGGAGCTTCAGCCCTTTTGCAAACTGGAAGACCGGCTGATTTGCCAAGGAGTGCCCAGCGGCATGCTGGAGGTGGGGCAGTACCAGTTTGAGCTCACCCCGGTACCAGTAAATCTGGGCGATCGCGAGCTGCCAGCGGCCAAACAGAGCGAAGTGGTGAACATTCAGCCCCGCCCGGTGCGGATTGCTTCGTTCACTATCAACGGACGTGAGGCTCAGCCCAAATATCTAGTGCCGGTAGAGCCGGGCCAGCAAATCCCTGGATTCCAGGTAGCCTGGCGGGTCGAGGGCGGCTCCACCGCTAAGGTCGAGCTGCTGCCTTCGCCGGGAACGGTGGGCCTCCAGGGGGCGCTGTCGATGCCTCTCAGCCCGGCGGGCACGACCACCGTAACCCTGCGCGTCACCGATGGCCAAAACCCGCCACTGGTGCGCGCCGTCACCTTTGAGACCTTTAACCCTCGCCCCAATCAGCCCGTCATTATCAACCAGGGCAGCGGTACAGCCAGCGGCAATGGTCAAACGGCTCCAGCGCCTCGTCCGACCACGCCGCCCGCGACTCGCCCCCGCGACCCGCTGGGCGAAAGTCTCCGCACCTCAGGGTCAACCCCTGGCAGCAACCTTCCCGACCTGCAAAACCGCCCGCCGGAAGAGTTAGACCTCAAGTTTTAGAAAAGCATTAACTGTTGGCGGGGGGCTATGACAAGGTCTAGTTTCAACCAGGTGGATTACAGCCCAGCGCTGCGATCGCTGATGGCCCAGTCAAATATTGCCAGCTACCGTGCCCTAAGCCAGAGCAGCGGCTTGCCCCGCTCCGCGATTGACAGCCTGCGCCAGGGGCAGGTCGGGCGGCTGCGGGTAGACGTGCTGCAACGCCTCGGTCAAACCCTGGGATTGTCCCTAGAGGCGTTGGTGGACAGGTTTAGCTCACCCACTGTGCCGCAGTCGAGAGGGGGGCTTGGGGTCGAGATGATCGATCAAATCAAGGCCCTGCGGCAGGAGTGCGATCGCCTCCAAACCCAGCTCGCCACCCAGGCCGAAACCGTGCGCCAGCAGGTGCAGCAGGAGGCGATCGCCCAGCTAGAGCCCTGGCTGGTGCAGTGGCCCACCGCCGCCCACGCCGCCCAGCAAAAGGCCGATCTTCCCGCTCAAAAACTGCTCCCCCTAGTGCGCCCTGTGGAAGCTCTCATACAGGGCTGGGGGGTCACCCCCATAGAAACGGTTGGGGCCGAAGTATCCTACGATCCACACATTCACCAGCCCAAGGCAGGGGTCTTGTCGCCGGGGCAGCCAGTGAGGGTCAGCCACGTGGGATATCGTCAGGGCGATCGCCTGCTTTACCGAGCCAAAGTGACGCCGATCCAAAACTAGACGCCGTTGCCCTCAACTTGGTGCCAGCCTTAGCAAGACTTTTACCCTGGTTATAAATAGCCGAAAAGTTTCAGATTTTTTCGCAGTTCTGTACGGAATTTGGGCCTGAGCGTGGGAATCTTATGCGTGGGTACGTCATAACCGCGCAAGCCCACTGCACCCTTACTATACAGAACCCCACTTCTTAGCTGAACTCCCTATATTTGAAAAGCTCCCCGCCTAGGCGGGGAGCTTTTCATTAGGGCAAAGCAATGTTGGACAGGCGCTTTTGGGTTTCCTCCTCATCCACCCTTCTACCCATCCACCCTCCCACCCATTCACTCCCCTACTCCTCCCGCTCCGGCTTCAGCAATGGGAATGCGATCACATCGCGAATGCTAGGGCTATCGGTGAGCAGCATCACCAGGCGATCGATGCCAATGCCCTCGCCACAGGTGGGCGGCATCCCGTGCTCCAGAGCCGTCAGAAAGTCTTCGTCTACCCCGGTAGCTTCCAGATCGCCCGCCGCCTTGCGCGCCGCCTGTAGCTCAAAACGCTGGCGCTGGTCAATGGGGTCGGTCAACTCCGAAAAGCCGTTGGCGGTCTCTCGGCCCACCACAAATAGCTCAAAGCGTTCCACCACTCCAGGTCGGCTGCGGTGGGGCTTTGACAAGGGCGAGATCTCGACCGGGTGATCGATCAGAAACGTGGGCTGAATTAGGGTTTCTTCGATTTTTTGCTCAAAGACTTCATTCAGCAGTTTGCCAATTGAGTCACAGTCTTCAACACCATGCAACTTGAGATCTTTGACTGCCGCCTGGGCTTCTTCAAGAGTGGTGAATTGGCGAAAATCTAGCCCGGTGTGCTCCTGCACCAGATCATGCATCGTCACCCGCTTCCAGGGCGGGGTCAGATCAATGTCCACACCTTGATAGGTAATCTTGAGCGTGCCCAGAATGTCTTTAGCGAGAGTAGCGATCAGGTCTTCGGTGAGATTCATCAGGTCGTGGTAGTCGGCATAGGCCTGGTAAAA
>JANPIO010000031.1:0-8730 GCA_031425055.1 Phormidium sp. VAR_61_metabat_6 | reverse complement strand
GCCCGCATGGTCTATGCGGGCGAAGACCCCCGCTTTATCTTTCGCCGTCTGGTGATTTTGGCCAGCGAAGATATCGGCCTGGGCGACCCCCACGCCGTCACGGTGGTGACCAGCTGCGCCGCCGCCTTCGACCGGGTGGGCATGCCCGAGGGCCGCTATCCGTTGGCCCAGGCGACCCTATACCTGGCGACGGCCCCCAAATCCAACAGCACCATGGGCTTTTTCGACGCCCTGTCTGCCATTGAGCAGGAGCGTGAGCGTGAGGTGCCCAACCCTATGCGAGACGGCAATCGCGACAGCAAAGGCTTTGGCCACGGCAAAGGCTACCTGTATCCCCATGCCTACCGCGACCACTGGGTCGAGCAGCAGTATTTGCCCAGTGGCTTGCAGGGGCAGGTGTTTTACCAACCGTCGGATCAGGGCTACGAGGCTTCGATTCAAACTCAGGTGGCCCAGCGGCGCGAGGCACAGTTGGCGGCGATGGTGGATGGCGGCGGTGCCCTGCCCGAAACACTCACCTACAGCCCCGACGACCCGGCCCGCGATCGCTGGCTCCAACGCACCCTCAGCCAGGCGGGCGAACAACTGGGGCAAGTGCGCGATCGCATTTTTGCCCTGGCCCCGCCCCAGCGCCACCACCGCATTCTCGATCTCAACGCCCGCACGGGGCTGCTCACCTGGGAGGCTCTGCGCCAGGTGCCCGAGGGCGGTGTCTATGCCCGCGTGCACACCGCCCAAGACCAGGCGGCGCTCGAAGAACAGGCGGCTCAGCTGCCCCAACTGATTCGCCCCGTGCTGGTACATGCCGACTTTGAGGCGCTGGCAGCCTACCTTGCCGCTCACACCCCAGGGATTAGCTTTGAGCGGATTGTGGGCCGCAATGCCTTTGGTCAGGTGGTCAACCGCGATCGCTTCATCGACATTGTGCAGCACCTGCTGGCTCCCGGTGGCGTGGTGGTACTGGCCGAAACTATCCCTCGCCACAGCCAGCGCATTTCGGCCCTGGTGGATACTGCTAGTTTGAGCAAGGCCCTGGTCAAGCGTTGGCACCAGGCGGAAGATGCGATCGCCCACTCCACTACCGACCCCCGCTTCAACTGGCAAGCCAACACTCTAGAATCTCTCTTTCGTAAAGCGGGTTTTACTGTGCAGCTCACGGAGGATATTTTGCACAGCAGCATCTATGTGTCAGCGGCGCTGCTGGAGCGGTGGTTTACGGTGGGCGGCACCCCGCCTAGCTACCGAGATCAATTAGCGGAGCATCTGTCTGAAAAAGATGTGGCGATCATTCAGCAGAATTGTCAGCGGCAGTTGCAGGGGAAGACCGTGCAGTGGCGATCGCCCCTGGTCTACCTGGTAGCTAAAGCAGCTTTCCAATCGCGGCAAGCCTGAATTAATGTGGCTACTTCTTGGTCAAGGCGATCGCCAATTTCATCGTGAGCAACATCTAAAATGAATCCATATCCCCAGTTGGCGACCAAGCTTACCCATGAACATCACTATCCCCGTCCCTAGTGACATTGAGCAGCGCTTGCAAGCGCACCTGGGTAGCCTATCGCAAAAAGCTGTAGAAGCCGTAGCCGTTGAGGCCTACCGTTCAAAGCTCATCAGTGCAGCTGAAGTCCAGCGCATGCTTCAACTGCCGTCAAGGCTGGATACTGATACCTTTCTTAAGGAGCACGGGGCCTACTTACACTACACAGAGGCCGATATAGAGCAAGATTTAAAGGCGATCGATCGCGCTTTGGCCAAACCTTAATGGTTGTCTGCGACACGTCACCAATTTGTTACCTAATCTTGAGCGGTGAAACTGGTTTACTGCCGCAGCTCTTTGAGTCAGTCACGATTCCTGCTGGCGTTAAAGATGAGCTGATGGCAGAGCAGAACCATGTCCTTATTCAAGAGTGGATCGCAGCCCCACCGGACTGGGTAACTATTCAGCCGGTACCCCAATTGATCGATGACCTGCCAACTAAGCTGGGGCGAGGTGAGCGAGAAGCCATATCTTTGGCCGTCAGCCTGCAAGCAAGCCTGATAATTTTGGATGATTGGGAGGCTAGGCAAGCTGCATTAGCTCAGGGCTTAACGGTCACAGGTCTATTGGGATTGTTGTTCAGAGCCGGAACAGAAGGGCTGCTGGACTTTCCCAGCGCCATTGGCCGATTGCAGCAAACCTCCTTTAGAGCTTCACCCATCTTGATTCAACAATTCCTGGATCGGCACGCTCAAGCGATGGGGCAGCAACTGTAGGTGTTGCATCTAGGGACGGAGCCTTTTATTGAAAGGTCGCCAGCAGATCCTTAGCCGACTCTAACGTATCGGCTTCGATCGCAGGTTTATCCTTTCGCCAGCGCAAAATGCGGGGGAAGCGCACCGAAATGCCCGACTTGTGGCGAGTCGATGCGGCGATGCCCTCAAAGCCAATCTCAAAGACGTGAATCGGCTCGACCGATCGCACCGGCCCAAACCGCTCCGTCGTGTGGCGACGAATCCACTTATCCAGAGCGTCGATTTCGGCGTTGTCTAGCCCGCTGTAGGCTTTGGCGAAAGGCACCAGATTCTCGCCCTGCCAAAGGGCAAAGGTGTAGTCGGTAAACAGGTTAGCCCGCTTGCCGCTGCCCGCCTGGGCGTAGATCAGCACCGCATCGAGGCTCATCGGCTCAACCTTATACTTCCACCAGTAGCCGCGCTTGCGGCCCACTAAGTAGGGGCTGTCGATCGCCTTCACCACCAGCCCTTCGGCCCCCTGCTGGCGAGAGTTTTGGCGCAGTGTGGCCAGTTCCGCAAAGGAATTAAACTCCAGGGGAATGGACTGGTGCAGGTTGGGGGCGGTGTGAACCTTGAGGAGGGTGGTGAGGTGGTGGGTGCGATCGCCCCAGCTTTTCTCCCGAATATCGATGCCGCCGTACTCCAGCAGGTCGTAGGCGATGAAGTGAACAGGGCTTTCCTCCATCACTTTTTTGCTGACTTTCTTGCGGCCTAGGCGCTTTTGCAGGTGGTTGAACGACAGCGGCATATCGTCCTGCCAGCAGAGAATTTCCCCATCCATCACAATGCCGTTGGGGAAGGTGGCCATGATCGCTTCGATTTCTGGGACCTGGTTCGTAACTAGATCTTCGCCCCGCGACCAGACAAACACCTGGTCGTCTCGCTTGATCACCTGGGCACGAATGCCGTCCCACTTCCATTCCGCCCGCCAGCGAGAGCAGTCTTCGCCCTGGAATTTGGCTTCGTCCAACGAGGTGGCCAAAAAGAATGGGTATGGCTGGCTAGGAGCATTTTGTGTGGTTTCCTCACTGGTAAGACTGGTGTAGAACTCAACCGTGGGGCTAAAGTCGCCCATCAGCCGGTGGGTCAGCACGGCTTCAGCAACGCCCGTAGCGGCAGCGAGGCCTTTGATCACCAGCTTCGCCGATGCGCCGACCCGAAAGGCTCCGGTGAGAATTTTGTTGAGCACAAAGATCGCGGTGTTGTCGAGTGCCGCCCACCAGGAGACAATCAGATCGCGCCGTTCCTCGTCGGTCTCCGTCGCCTTATACATCGGAATCACCTCCTCCATCCACTGGTGCAGCGGGATAGAGCCGGGGAAACGGGGTTGGGAATCACCATCCACCTCGATAGGGGCAAACGGCCGTTTGCCCCTACCGGGAACAGCGCTACTCTTTGGGGACTGCTCCGCCAAATCTACATCGCGCAGCAGCAGGGCGATCACCTCCGCCGAGTCGCCCACCTGGGCGTAGCAGTCTTTAAACAGCCATTCAGGAATGTCAGAAATCTGCAAAAACACATCCCGCAGCACCCGCGAGGTCACCATGCGGCGACGGGTCTTGCCCAGCAGCAGGTAGAGCGCCCAGACCTTGTCGGCGGGGTCGGCCTCTTGGAAGTAGGCTTGCAGCGATCGCACCTTTTCATTGGTCGAGGTGGTCGCATCTATATCCTGAAAGAGCTGAGTAAATCGCTGCATAGCTGGGCGAATGGACGGGCGTCGCTGTGCTCATCCTACTGTTCTTGCTCGATCGCTGCCCTCACACTGGCGACGTGGACTAGGGCATCGCCCTGGTTGACCAGCGGGTTTTGGCCGTGACCGATGACAATGCCATCCATCGGACTGCGCACCTGCACCGGCTTGTCGCCAAAGGTGTCGCTGATAAAGCCTAGGGGCTGGCGCTGCTTGACTTCGTTGCCCAGGGAAACCGATCGGTGCCAGATGCCGCCGCGAGAGGCACGTACCCAGCGGGTCTCTCGCACTTCTAACGTCGATGGCTGGGCCATAGCTGGCGGCGTATACATGCCCAGGTAGGCCATCACCCGGTAGATGCCATCAACCCCAGTTTGAATAGCGGCTTCGTCGAATCGCAGTGCCTCGCCCGCCTCGTAGAGCAGAGTCGGAATTTTGCGCTTTGCCGCCGCCTGGCGCAGTGAGCCGTCGCGGTGGGAAGCGTGGATGATCACCGGAGCCCCAAAGGCTTTGGCAAAATCGTAGGTGGCTGGATCGTCGAGGTCGGCCCGCACCTGGGGCAGGTTAATACGGTGAATCGCCGCTGTGTGTAGGTCAATGCCGTGGGTGCACTGGCTGACCACCTCGCGCATAAACAGAGCCGCCAGCCGACTGGCCATCGACCCCCGCGCCGAGCCGGGGAATGCGCGGTTGAGATCGCGGCGATCGGGCAGGTAGCGCGACTGCTCTAGCAGACCAAAGATATTCACCACCGGCACCGCAATTACTGAGCCAGCCAGACGGTTGGGCCTGAGTGACTTGGCCACCCGACGAATGATGTCGACCCCGTTGAGCTCGTCGCCGTGGATGGCGGCGCTGAGCCACAGGCGCGGCCCTGGCTTTTTGCCGCTGATCACCGTCACCGGCAGCGACATCATGGTGCCGGTGGTGAGGCGAGCCACTGGCAGGTCGAGTCGCACCCGCTTACCCAAAGGAATTGTTTCGCCCCCGATGGTGAGTGGGTCTAAGGGAACGGCAGCCGGGGTCGCCAGCGGCGGGCCAACGGCTCGAACACATTCGAGAGAGTTTGGTGAGGGTTTGCCCAAGGCAACCGGCGGGGTAATTTGCCGTCACTATAGCCGATTAACCGTGGGACATGACCGTTTTATTTGAGGACCTTTTATTTGAGGAAGAGCTGTAGCAAAGCTGGTTGAAGAAGCATGGATCAGTTGACAAATCGTGACAATCCTGATTAACCTGAAGTCATTACGATTATGTTTAAGCGAGCAGGAGGTATGCAATGGTGAAGTTTGTCGGTATCGCCGGTAGTTTGCGGCCCAATTCCTACAGTCAGCTGGCGCTGGGGCTAGTATGCGATCGCCTCAGCATCCTAGGGGCCGAAGTTGAGCAACTCGACCTGCGCGAAATGAACCTGCCCCTTTGTCACGGCGGCAAAGATTATCCCGATCACCCTGATGTCGAGCGTCTGCGCCAGGCGTTTCTCGACGCCGATGGCTTTGTGCTGGTTACCCCCGAATACCACGGCAGCGTCAGCGGCGTGCTCAAAAACGCGCTGGATCTGATGAGCTTTGACCAACTCGACGGCAAAGTGGCCGGGGCGGTCAGCATTCTCGGCGGCCAGTCGAACAACAATGCCCTCAACGATCTGCGCACCATTCTGCGCTGGGTGCACACCTGGGTAGTGCCCGAACAAGTCGCGATCGGCCAGGCCTGGCAAGCCTTTGACGATCAGAGCCAGATCGTAGACGAAAGACTCTCCCAACGCCTCGATGGCCTCGCCCAGAGCCTCTACGACAACACCCGCAAGCTGCGCGGGGTGGACTAAATCAGTTCAAAAGCTATGCCCGAGCTTTCTTGTATTTTTGCTTGGGGCTACGGGGGCTGTCTGGATATTTCATCACCACAAGACCGGCTTTGAGGGCAGGGTTGAGGTAATTTTTGCGAAAGGTGGGTTGGTGGGTGAGAGATAGACGTTCCATCAGCTCTCGGGTGCTCCAATAGCGGTCATCCATGACCGTGAGCAGCTGTCTTACTTGATCGCTTACTTGATCGTTCAGTAGATTGCCCAGAGAATCGGCTGGAGTGCTGCGGCTGAGTTCGCCGCCTTGGCTGAGCGTTGTCCAAATAATATCCAGCATAAACTCGATAAAGCCGGTACTGTCGGCCGCTTGGTCGGCCTCCTCTAGGGCTTGGTAATAGCCATCTTGCTGGTCTTTGATCAAGCTCTCGATCGGCAATAGGTAAAAGAGGTCGTGCCATTGACCGAGGATGAGGGTCTGCCAGAGGCGGCCCATACGGCCATTGCCATCGACAAAGGGATGGATGAATTCAAGTTCGTAGTGGAAGACGCTGCTGGTGATTAGGGGGTGGTGGTCGGTGGTGGCTAGCCAGTGGAGTAGGTCGTCGATGAGCTGAGGAACGAGTTTGGCTGGGGGGGCAACGTGGGAGACCTGGGTACCTTTGTAGATGCCAACGCCGCCAGTGCGCAGTTTGCGAGGGTTGGTGAGAATGTCGGCCATGAGTAAGCGGTGGGCCTGGAGCAAGTCTTGGCGCGAGGTAGGAGACCAGGTGGGGAGGGTTTCGTAGGCGCGGATTGCGCCCTGGACTGCGCTGATTTCTCGAGGGTGCCCGAGTACCCGCTGGCCGTTGAGAATAGCGGTGATTTGATCGAGGGTGAGGCTGTTGCCTTCGATCGCAAGAGTGCCCTGGATAGTGCGAATGCGGTTTTGCTTGCGGAGCTGAGGAGAGGTGGTCAGCAGTGAACCGTCGAGCCGTTCGACCAGCCCAGCGATCGCACTGATCTGGTTAACGATAGTTGGAGTGATCTCAAAAGGCGGCTGGTAGGTCATGACAGCATTATTGCCGAGGCGCAGTCGCAGCACCAGTGAATAGCCCGCCTATCCCTATGCTGACCATTGCGAGGTTTTCGTCTGCCCAGGGTAAAGCAGTGGGCAATCGCGTTAGGCTAAAAGCAGCCCTTACCCACGTTTCCATGACGACTTCAGAGTCTTCAGCGCCCGCCGCTTGGCCCACCGCCGCCAGTGTTGCTAACGGGTTTGATGCCCAGCACCCCCCCGACCCCAAGCTGATCGATGCCTGTGTGCACTGCGGGTTTTGCCTCACCACCTGCCCTAGCTACCGCGTGCTCGGCACCGAAATGGACTCTCCTCGGGGTCGTATCTATTTAATGGATGCGATCAATACTGGCGAGGCTCCGCTGTCGGCCACCTCCGCCAAGCATTTTGACTCTTGCCTGGGCTGCCTGGCCTGCACCACCGCCTGCCCTTCTGGGGTGCAGTACGACCAGCTGATTGCGGCGGTGCGGCCCCAGGTGGAGCGCAACCATGATCGGCCTCTGCCGGAACGGCTGGTGCGATCGCTAATCTTTAACCTGTTTCCCTACCCCACCCGGCTGCGGGCGATGGCTGGGCCCTTGTACCTGTACCAAAAGCTGGGGATTTCTCAGCTGGTGCAGAAGACTGGGCTGCTGGCCAAACTTTCCCCCAGCCTGGCGGCGATGGAATCACTGCTGCCCCCGATCACCGCCGAGAGCTTTCAAGATGACCTGCCCGAACTCATCCCTGCCGTGGGCACCCAGCGCTACCGGGTGGGTATGGTGCTGGGCTGTGTGCAGCGGGTGTTTTTCTCCGATGTAAATGCGGCGACGGCGCGGGTGCTGAGCGCCAACGGCTGCGAGGTGGTAGTGCCCCACGAGCAGGGGTGCTGCGCGGCGCTGCCCGCCCACCAGGGGCAATCGGCCCAGGCCCAAACCCTGGCCCGCCGCATGATCGACTGCTTTGAGTCCGCCCAGGTCGACTACGTTGTGATCAACGCGGCGGGCTGCGGCCATACCCTGAAGGAGTATCACCACATTTTGCAGGATGATGCCGAGTATCGCGATCGCGCCCAAGCCTTTGTAGCCAAAGTTCGCGACGTGCAGGAATTCCTCGCCCAAGTGGGTTTAGTCACCCCGCTGCATCCCATTACTGAGGGCGAATTGCCGATTGTCTATCAAGACGCCTGCCACCTGCTCCACGGCCAGAAAATTAGCCTTCAGCCCCGCCAGCTGCTCAAGCAAATTCCCGGCGTCACTCTGCGAGAACCCATTGATGCGGCTCTCTGCTGCGGCAGTGCCGGAGTCTACAACATGCTGCACCCTGACGTGGCCGCAGAGCTGGGCCAGATGAAGGTGAAAAATTTGCTGAACACGGGCGCGACGTTGGTGGCATCTTCGAACCCTGGCTGCTCACTGCAAATTCAGCAGCACATGGCTGGGCAGGCGCGATCGGTGCCGCTCTTTCACCCCATAGAGCTGCTCGATTTCTCCATTCGCCATCTGCCGCTACCCATAGATGAGCCTGTTTGACTTCGCCGGGTATCCTAAGCTCAGCCTACATTAGGCTCCCCGTTCCCTTCATTTTCCTGCTGCAATGACTCCCCTTCACGCTCGTCGCCATCAGCTCAAAACTCAGCTGCTCCAGAGCATTAATGCTTTAGAAATCGAGGATGCTATCTTGCCCGTAGAGCATCCCGCCATTGACCAGATCATCTGCGAACTGGAAGCCCTGAACCCCATTGACCAGCCCCTACGACGGGAACACTGGCCCATGCTGCTGGGCTCCTGGGCCTTAGTCTATGCCTCGCGGGGCACGGTGGTCACGCGGCGGCTGGGGCGGCAGTTTCCTTTGCCGGTCAGCATTCAGCGCGTGTGGCAGCGGCTGACCGACTCTGAGGGCAGCGAGGCTGGCATTGCCACCGAAAATGGCGCTGTG
>JANPIO010000030.1:0-11059 GCA_031425055.1 Phormidium sp. VAR_61_metabat_6 | reverse complement strand
CAGACGGCGTTTTTGATCTGGGCCACCTCGCCGCGCGAGTTGGTCATAAAAGCGTCGAAGTAGTAGATCTCGCCCAGGCAGTCGCAGCCCAGGGTGAGAGAATTCGCCAGAGAGCCAATGCCGTATTCGCCCACGTCGAAGGCATTTTTGCGGTAGTGGTGAGCCTGGGGGTCACCGTAGGGCACGGTCATCTCCGCCAGCGAGGCCCGGTAGAGAATAGGTCGCTCTTCGCCACCGTCGGTGTAGGTAACGGTGTAGAGCACCAGCCCCTCGCGGGGGGTAAAGCCGATGCGCATTTTCCATTTTTGCCAGCGAATTTCGTGGCCGCTGACCGAGAAGCTGGGGCCTTCGGGCTGCACAATTTCCAGGGGCTTGAGGTCGGTGCGAAAGTCTTTGACGTACTCCTGGGAGTAGTTGGCCGACTGGGGCGGCAGGGGCACTACACCGTGGTCTTCGACCCGGATCACCTCCATCTTGTTGAGGTCAACGACGGGAATGACGCCTTCGATGGGGCGGGCGTAGCCGTTGTCGGTGGGGTTGGCCCGCACCCAGCACAGGGCGCGGGAGAGGCGCACGCCATCCTCATCCTCAATGGCGTAGTTGCCTGCCGACCAGGGGTCAACCATGACCAGGCTGGGGTCGGTGATGCCTCGTTTTGCGATCGCCTCAATAAACGCCGGGCAGGCCTTGACCGCATTCTCACACTCGATAAACTCATCCAGCATGATCGGCGGCTGCACACCGGGGACGTGTTTCCAAGCGATCACCGCGCCCTCATTCAGCGAGACGATCGCCTCGTAGGTCTGGGCGGTGGCGTTGTCGAGAACGATGACAAAGGCTTCGCGGGTAATGGCATCCCCCGGCTTGAAGCCCAGCACCGTTTCCTTCGCCGGTTCATTCAAGGTGACGGTGGCAAATCGAGTCGTCGCGCCTAGGGATTTCTCTTCGCGCAGAATGGCGACGGCGGCGGCAATTTCTGCTGGTGTTAGCGGTTCAAGGGGGTGGGCAACGGCGATCGCGGTAGGTCGTTCTTGGGCAATGGTCATGGATCGGTTCCTGTGGGGTAGTTGAGTGAAAGGGTGTGGAAGATGGGGAAGGTGGGGACGTTGAGATCCCGTAGGGTGGGCATTGCCCACCATTACTCCGGGCTACAAACGGCTTAACATCTGGGCATCGTTCTCGACGTGGTGGAACGGAAGATCGGGAGGCGATCGCGGCTTTTTGGGCAACATTTTGGGGACTTTGGCCGGGGTAGCTGGTGGGCGGTGCCCACCCTACGCGGCGGCGATGGGGATAGGAGCAGGTTTTTCGGCTTCCTCCAAGTCGGCCAGCAGCGACTCGGCGAGCTTGCGCTTTTCGTCGGGGTCGAGCTTTTTGAGTTCGTTGTGGAGTACCCGCTCGTTGACTGACTGGTTCCAGTAATCGAGCGAGTCGAAGCCCAGCAGGGCGGCTTTGCCGACGAACTGGCGCAGCACTTCGTTGGTTGGCCCCATTACCCAGCCCGCCTTGCCGTCGCGCAGGTAACGCTCGATTTCCATGTCTTTCTTAAAGCCGGAGCCGCCGCAGGCGTGGAGCATTTTGTCGCAGACGTGGGCGACATTTTTGGCGGCCTCAAACTTGATCTGCCAGTACCAGTGCAGGTAAGCGGCGCGGGGTAGAGCGCTGGTGTCGGCGTGGATGGCCCAGTCGCAGTCATTGGTGAGCTGATCCATCAGCTGCCCCATGGAGAAGGTGAACATGCGGCAGGCGCTGGTGTCCATGATCGCCTCACCAAAGTAGTCCTGAATGGTGGGATAGTCAGCGACGCGCAGGCCGACATCGACGTGCTTTTTGCGGGTGACATGGGCCTTGGCAATGTCAATCGCCCCTAGTGCAATCCCATTCCAGCAGGCCGACGAACACAGCAAAAAGAAGGGGTCAACGATCTCGTCGTTAGAGGCGGTGCCGTCGCCCTCGGGGCCAACCATGCGATCGCGCGGTATCGTCACCCCCTCCACCCGCAGCGTGCCCGATTGGTTGCCGCGCAGGCCCAAGGCATCCCACTTATGGGGCTCGGCCTGCACCTCATCGGCATAGATCAAAAAGCACGACAGGTCAGAATAGTTGCCGTCAAAGTGGGGGCTGGTGGTCTGCACAATGTACCAGTCGGCGAACCCTGCCGAGGTGGTCCACGACGCCTTTTTATTCACCTGCCAGCCGTCGGGAGTTGCTGTCGCCTTAGAGGAAACGGGATACCAAAAGTGCGAGCCAGTTTCGGGGTCGGAGTAGGACAGGGTGCCAATCAAAACCTCCTTGTCTAACCGTTTCAGCAAGCTTTGCAGCTCTGGGCTTTCGTGAGCGCGGAACAGGGCCGCCGCCACTGCTCCCAGGTGCATGGTGTAGCACATCGCCGTGCTGGGGCAGCCGTAGCGGGCGATGGTTTCGACTACCATGGCCGCACAGATGTGGTTTTCGCCCAGGCCGCCCCATTCTTTGGGCACAAACAGGCTCAGCAAACCTAGAGAAGCCAGCGCCTCGAAGTTTTTGCGGGGGTAGATCAGGTTGCGATCGGAGGCGATCGCATTGGGCCGCAGCACCGCTGCGCACAGCTCGATCAGCTTCGCCTGGAGCGCTTGCTGCTCGGGCGTCAGCAGCCACTGGGGGTCAAAGTCTTCGGCGAGGCCGGTAAAGGGGAGGCCGTTCCAGGTTTTGGTGGGCATAGGGGTGTGGGGGAGTAGGGGGTGGGCGGGTAGTGGGGTTGGGGGTGGATGGGTAGTGGGGTTAGAAGAATGCAAAATGCAAAATTCAAAAGGGGGACGGTCTTGCATTTTGAACTTTGCATTTTGAACCTTGAACTCTACCCAGCCGCACTAAGCGATGGTCAGGGCTCCTTGTGCTAATGGGTCTTCGCAATACTCCACTAGGTGCGGACTACGGTAGCCGTCTTCGCGCCAGAGAATCGGGAAAAAGCTTTCATCCATTTCGGTACTGCCGACGCGCTTGTAGCGGCCATAGATGTAGCCCTGGGGGTTGGTGGGGTGAAACTCGGCGCTGGCGGGGATGGTGTGCAGGCCAATGCTGTGGAACATGCCCTCGGTGCGGGTGGTGGGGCCGAGGCCGTGCCAGGTGCGCCCGTGGTGAAAGGCACAGCCGCCAGCGGGCACATCGACGACGACCAACTCCGGTTCAGGCACGCCGGCATTTTCGGCGGCTTGCAGCATGGCCCAGCGATAGTCTTTGGTAGGGGCGTGGAACTCGCCTTCTACGCTAGAAATCGGCCATTTGTGGGAGCCTTTGGCGTAGACCAGGGTGCCATCGGCGGCAGTGGCGTTGTCTAGCGCCACCCAGCAGGTCATCATCTCGGCGGGTACCAGGTAGTCGATGTAGACACCGTCTTGGTGCATGGCGATCGCTTGGGCACCGGGCGGCTTCATCCACAGGCTGTCTTGGCCAATGCGGGCACCGTCCCAACCCGCTAGCGTGGCGCTGAGGCGACCAATCTCTGAGGAGAGTACGAGGCTGGCGATAGTGCGATCGCACTTCCAGCCGTTGCAAATCTCGCGAGTGATATCGGGCAGGCTCATGCGCGGTCGCCAGTGCCACTCGTCGGGGTAAATGCCCGTCTCAAACTCGCCGTGGAATATGGGTTCTAGGCGATCGGCCAGGCGTTTTGCGTAGTCCAGCGGCAGAAAGTTCTCCAGAATCAAAAAGCCATCAGTTTGAAACTGCTGAATTTGGGCGGGGGAGAGCTGAATTGGTTGATAGTCCATTACAAACCGAGTCTCTGGAGCAGAAAACACAGGGATCGGGGCAAGGCTGGTCTACAGGAACTTGTCCTTGGTGGGCAATGCCCACCCTACAGGGGGTAACAGTGAGCGACGTAGGTTGGGTGAAACCCAACTGAGCTAAACCCTGCGTTGGGTTTCACCCAACCTACCAAGCTAAAGTTGACTCGACTTAGTTGACAAATCTGGGGGTGCCCTATGTACTTGTCATAATAAGTTCTCCCCCCAAAGATTATGTGTCCCCCGTTACCCACCACCGAATCTCTCGCCAGCCTCACCGTTGAGCCGGGCGTTTTGCACATTGCCGCCAGCGACTTTGACGCCCGCCCCATGAGCTTTCTCACTGCTGATGGGCAGCGCACCGGCTACGAACCTGAGCTAGCTCGCCACCTCTGCCACCAGCTTGGGCTGACCCCTGTGTGGCATAACCTACCTATGTTTGAGTTTTACACCTGCCTGGCAACCGGAAAGTATGATGCGGTGTGGTTTAACCAAGCGATTACCCCCGATCGCCAGCAGATCGTCGATTTTACCCAGCCCTATGGCCTGTTTGATGAAGCGGTGCTGGTGAAAAAAGACAGCGGTATTACCACTGTTGCAGACCTGTCGGGCAGGCGGGTCGGCGGATTAGCTGAAAGCACCAACATCGCCTTAGTCGAAGGTTTCCCAGGCGCGATCGCAGTGCCCTACCCCGGCAGCGACCAGGTGCTGCCTGAAATGCTGGCTGCTCTCCGCGCCGGAGAGATCGACGCGCTAATTGACGATGAGCTGGTTTTAGTCGTGGCGGCTGAGGAGGATGCCTCGCTGGAGATGGCCTTTAGCCTGCCGACGCGGGTGCCCTTTGCGATCGCCACTTCCCCGACCAACCCCACCCTAAATGCGACGCTGAATGCGGCGATCGCCGCTGCCCTGGCCGACGGCACCATGGCCAGACTCTGGGCCGAGTGGATTCCCTGGAAGCCGTTTCCCTTTGTCTAGCCTGGGTGAAACCACAACTTGCCCAACTGTCCCACCGCGATCGCTACCCAGTCCCTACTCCAATGACTCTCGATACCGCGCCAGCAGCGGCTGCAAAAAGTCGTAGCCATCGACGCCAATCACAGCGAGAAACTGGCGGCGGTGGTCGGCGAGAATGCCCTCAAAGGTCTCTGGCCCCAGTTGCCCGTAGAGAATGCTGAGCAGGGCCGCGGGCTGTCGCCATTCGGGGGAGTCGATTTGGTGGTGCAGATACATGCCCAGGCAGCCGGTGAGCACCGCTTGTTCTAGGTTGCCGTCGCCCTGGTAAGCGGCAGCAAGGTTGGCGAAGTTAGAGGCCATCAGAAAGCGATCGCCGATCGCCTGGGCCACCTGAAGCCCCTGCTGGAGAGACTCGATCGCATTCCGATATTGCCCGAGCTTGAGCTGAGCGATGCCGAGACTGTTGGCGCAGAGGGCTTGGCTGGGGCGATCGCCCACCTGCTCCGACAGCGCTAGCCCCTGCTCCAGATAGCTGAGCACGGTTTCGTACTGTTCGGCCTCCAGCAGTTGAGACTGACCCTGGGCGACCTGGCTGTAGCCCACGTTGGCTAAAGCGTTGGCCTGACCGATGCGATCGCCGCTCTGACGGGCTAAAATCAGCGCCCGCTGGCTGTGGCCCTGGGCAGCCTCAAAGTCTTGCTGGGCAACCGAGGTGCGGCTGAGATGGTTGAGGCTGGCGATTTCGCAGGGCACATCCTGGGCCTCGCGGGCCACCTCTAGAGCCTGCTGGTGAAAGCGCTGGGCCTGGCTATAGTTGCCCAGCGCCCGCTGCGAATAGCCCAGCAGGGTGAGAATACGGGCTTTCACCGCCGTGTTGGGCACCGCTTGCAGGGGCTGATCGAGATACTCTAGCAGGGCGCGGAGGGGTTCCCCAGAAAGGGCAGTAAATAGGCCGCCATAGAGCGGGAAATAGCTCTGGTTGGCAAACTGCCGCAGCCCCTGAAGCGCCAGCTGAAACGAGCCCATCGACAAAATGCGCTGGCCCTGCTGGCCCAGGCGGTCAGAGATCTGCCCCCAGACCACGGCAAAGGTGAGAAAGGTGGCGATCGACAGCCGCTTGCCCGATTGAGGGTCGTAGGGCTGGCGATCGAACCAGTTCACTAGGGCCAGCTGAAGACGCTGCAAAACCACCCCCCAGGCCACCCAGTCGGCCACGGCTAAAGGAGCTGTCACGCCAGCGGCAGTGACCGTCTGATGCTGAGCCAGGTCAACAAACAGGCGTTTTAGCGCCGGGTTACCCACAATTTTGCCCCAGTGCTGCCACGGGCCAGACTGGTTGCCAGGCTCACTAAAGCCCAGCTGCTGGCCTTGATCATAGATCCACCCCACCACGTCGCCTTCAAGCTGCTGCCAGGCGGCCAGCCCCTGGTCTAACCCGTCGGCCAGGGTGGTCAGGGCCGGGGCAGTCTCGGTGGCCTGGGCCAATTCGGAAGGCACAGGAGCCTGCTTTAGCGCCTGTACCAGCTGCCCTAGCTGTTCCCGAGAAAGGGGCTGATCGCGGTTGGGGTCAAGGGCAGCGAGAAGCTGAGACAGACGATCTTCGGGCGGAGCCTGGAGAATGTCGGCTTCTATGCCGGTGAGTACCGCTGTGGCCTGGTTGTCGGCCTGCCAGCGCTCCCATTCACCCTGAATGGTGCGGAGGGCACGCTGTTTGCGCCCCGCTTTGGCCTGCTTAAATTCATCAGCACCGGGGGCCAGGTCAGGCTCTAGGGCAGCCAGGGTAGTGGCCAAGGCCCGCTCAAACAGTTCACCACCGCCCGGCTCGATGCCCGCTTGCAGCATGCGGTAAACCTGTTGTTTTGACTGAATTTTGCCCTTAAGAGTAGCGGCCACTATGTCATCAATCAGTGCCTGGTAGGGTTGAGCCATAGATCGCCATGCCGTTCAAAACTGCGGAGGAGCCGTTGCCCAAGTGTGCCACAGATTTTTTTGAGATTCAGCCTGCTAGCGGTGGAGTGTTGGGGGGCAAAGCCTGGAGAAACCCTGGGGTTAAGGTAGCCTGGAAAAAGCTCATTCAATCCCTTAAATCTATGGGCGCGGTTCCCTGGAGTACTACCCACGCTGGGGTGCATCGGCTGCTCAAAGTTCGTCCGCTCTTGCCCCAGGGGGCGACCGGGTTAGTGGCGATCTCGGGCGGGCAAGATTCGGTCTGCCTGCTTAAGCTGCTGGTCGATCTGCGGCCCAAGTGGGGCTGGCAGCTGCGGGCGGTGCACTGCGACCACCGCTGGCGACCCGACTCGGCAGCCAACGCCAATTTTGTGCGGCAGCTGTGTGACGGTTGGGGCGTTCCCTGTGAGGTGGTTACCGCCGATGCCGACTACGCCACCGAGGCCCAGGCTCGGCACTGGCGCTACCGGGTATTTGAAGAGTTGGCCAGTCAAGAACGCTGTACCCACGTGGTGACGGGGCATACGGCGAGCGATCGCACCGAAACCCTGCTCTACAACCTGCTGCGGGGCAGCGGCACCGATGGTCTCCAAGCCCTAGCCTGGCAGCGGCCCCTCTCCCAAGACAGCTCCATTACTGTGGTGCGCCCCTTGCTTGGGCTGACCCGCCAGCAGACCGGAGCGTTTTGCCGCCAGTTTGACCTACCGATTTGGCCCGATGCCACCAACCAAGACACCGGCTATGCCCGCAACCGCATTCGCTTAGAGCTGCTGCCCTACCTGCAACAGCACTTCAACCCTGGAGTAGACGTGACCTTGGCCAATACAGCGGAGCTACTGACGGCTGAGGTGGAGCTGCTAGAGACGATGGCAGGCGAGTTGTATGGGGCATCGGTCTTATCCCCCGATGGAGATGGCGAAGCGTGGAAAATTCAGCGATCGCCCCTCAAGACCGCCCCCCTGGCCCTCCAGCGGCGGGTGCTGCGGCGGGTGCTCCAGCAGGTGACCCTAGCCCAGATCAGCTTCGAGCATGTCGAGAAACTCGTCGCCCTGCTCGTCGCCCCCCAGGGTAGCCAAAGCGATCCCTTCCCCGGTGGGTGGGTGGCCGTGGTAGACGGTGACTGGCTGGTGCTAAAGCCAGCCTGTGCTGTGTAAGGCTACAGCATGGGATGGTGGAGGTTCTAGAATGGCAGTAGTTCGATTCACCCTGTCTGCGCGGGCCAACCCATGAACTTACCCCCCGCCCTCCGCTATCGCCTGGTACGCCTGCAATCTTTGGGGCGATCGCTCAATCGCCCGACGGTGTGGGGTGGCCTTGGCCTGCTGGGGTTGCTAGCCGTGGCCGTGCCTCAGTACTTGCGACACCCCGAGTGGCGCAGTCAATACAACCCCGCCGTTGACAGTGCCGCCGTAGACCCCAACACTAACCTGGGCACTTTATCGAGCGACGATTTGGCCGACCTGGCCGAAATCGACAATCTGGCCGTGCTGCTCGACCAGATGCAGCCCACCACAGCAACTGCTTTAGAGGAGGCGGGGCGATCGCCTAATACTGACCCACTAGCGCTGCCCACCGCTACAGACGAGCAGCAGATCCCTACTAGCCCCTTTGCTAACTATTTAGAGCGCAGCCGCTTTCGGTTCAGCCCCCTGGCCAGCGGCAGCGAAGCCGATTTCCTAAACGCCACCCAATCGCTTGGCCAGTCGTTAGCCGACCCGGCGATGTCTAGTGAGAACGCACCACAACCCAGTGCGCTGCAACAAGCGCTCAACCAGCGTTTCAGCGCCAGTGCCGCCGCCCCTTCCGAGGCAATGTCTACAGATCGCACTCCGGTGGCTGAAGCCACCCCTACCGACAATCTGACGCCCTCTCCCTGGATGGTCGAAGGCAGGCTGCCTGGGGTAGACCAGCGGTTTATTCGCACCACCCCACAAATGTCGCCACCGCCAGGCACGACCGGTTACACACTGCCGCCAACGCTAGCGCCTAGCCCAGCAGCAGTCGCTCCAGTGGCCCCAGCGGCGCTTAACCTAAACTTTGGCACTCCCGCCACCGCACCGTCTGCGGGATTAACAGCGCAGCCGCCGTCTGGTGTGCCAAGCAATACTCCTAGCTCACCACCTCAGCCAGAACCCGCCCCCTTCTCCGCCCCGAGGCCCCCCGGCGTTTACACCGGCAACGGTTATATCAACACGTTCTCAGACCCGGGTGGGCCAGTAGATTAAACAAAAAGAGGATGAATAGGCTTTCTATCTAGTCATCCTCTCAAGATTTCGATCAAAATGACGGGTCTAATCAGCGCTCGACTCTGGATAGGGGTCGCTCAACTGCTCAGTTTCGGGGCAGTCGTCAGAGACATTGATCTCAACATCGCCTCGGGGGACAGCGGCGAGGCGCTTGGTGACTGCGCCGATGCTCTCTATTCGCACCATTTCTTCCCAAGAGCAAATCTCGTCTTCTTCCTCAGTTTCGTAGCGAAAGGTGACTAGATCGCCTTCGACATCTAAAATCTTCGCCCGCTCAATCCAACGCTGTTGATCCCGTAGAAAAATCCACACATCTTGACCATCACAACAGAGTTGATAGATCTTGCGGTGTAGCATAATCGCGGCTCCTTCACAGGTAACATCAACGCTCATATCGCTTCACTAGCGGAGGGGAGCGCTCACCCAGCTGAAACGGGGTTGCCTATATCAAAGGCTGTAGCCTCGCTCTGGCTAAACTACGCGTCAGCAGTTTGGGTAGATGACCAGCAGCTACCGGCTGTAGCTGATCCTGGTTCTGTACCTTAACATTCCCCGAGTCATTCGTTCTTCTCATATCAATGAAGCGGAGACTGTAGTGTAACAAGCCTTACGTTCGCTTGCCCACAAGGGGCTGAGGGCGAACGCTATAGTGAGAAATCAGCCCTGTTCTCGGTCTTGTCCTATGTTGCTGCACCTCTGCACCTGGCCCGAAGTTGAGGCCTACCTGACTCAGTCGTCGGGGATTATTTTGCCGATTGGCTCTACAGAGCAGCACGGCCCCACCGGCCTGATTGGCACCGACGCCATCTGCGCCGAGGTAGTAGCTAAGGGTGTAGGAGAAGCCGCCAATGCCCTGGTTGGCCCCACCATCAATGTGGGTATGGCGCTGCACCACACCGCCTTCCCCGGCTCTATGACCCTGCGCCCCAGCACGCTCATTGCCGTCATTCAGGACTACCTCACACCCCTGGTGCGCCACGGCTTTACCCGCTTCTTTTTTGTCAATGGCCATGGCGGCAACATTGCCACCCTCAAGGCGGCTTTTGCCGAAGCCTATACAGCTTTGGCCCATGACCACATTCCCAACGCCGAGCGGGTGCGCTGCAAGACGGCCAACTGGTTCATGGCGCGATCGGTCTACACCTTGGCGAAGGAACTCTACGGCGATCAAGAAGGCTCTCACGCGACACCCAGCGAGGTAGCTCTGACTCAATACGCTTACCCCGATTTCATTAAGCAGGCACCGCTGGAGCCGCAGGTGGCTCCGTCGGGCCACGCGATCTACAGCCCGACGGACTTTCGGCAGCGCTATCCCGATGGCCGCATGGGCTCGAACCCAGCGCTGGCCACTCCCGAGCATGGGCAGCAGCTCTACGAGGCGGCGGTGAAAGAACTCACTAGCGACTATTTGGCGTTTTTGGCGGCAGAATAAGGCTGAGTCGGTAGGCTGCATTCTATTGTCGGCGGTCGCATTGGCATAGCAGCGGCTTGACTTGCCATAACCACCCAATGACATGGCATTGCAGCGGGGTGACATAGCGTAACCACCCAGTGATACGGCATTGCAGGGCGGTGACATAACAATGCAGGGCGATGATATGCCAATACCACCAGATGACATAGCATTGCAGGCGGTGGATATAGCGAAACCAGCCGTTGCTATGGCATTACCATAGGGGCTAGCCCTGTTTCGGCCCCGGCAATGCCTAGCGACTTCGAGATTCTGCGCAGCATTTACAACGCTTTCGACCCCTTTGAGCCGCTGCTCCCCGGCGACCCGGTGTATGTCAATTGCAGCGCGGTGCGGGGCGAGGAGAATATCTTGGTGGATGTGGGGCGGCAAATTACCTACAGCGATCGCATCACCCACCAGCTCTACACTGGCCATCGCGGCGCAGGCAAATCGACTGAGTTGCTGCGGCTCAAAGAAGCCCTAGAACAAGACGGCTACCGGGTCGTCTATTTTGCCGCCGAAGAGGCCGACATTGACCCTGAAGACGCGCAGTATACGGACATTCTGCTGGCCTGCACCCGCAACTTGCTGGCAGACTTGCAGGGCAACCAAAAGCCTATTCAGCAGTGGCTTCAGTCGCGCAAGACCGAGCTAGTCGATGCCATGCAGAGCGAGGTCGGCTTCGATAGCAT
>JANPIO010000029.1:0-4814 GCA_031425055.1 Phormidium sp. VAR_61_metabat_6 | reverse complement strand
AGGTTGAGTCTAGCTGCGGACTAGCTCCTGCCCTGTGCGCGCTAGCACTGTCCCCGTCAAGATTTAGCGGGGATACTTCCAACTCTGCGGGGGGCTCTGACTCTGCGGGCAAAGGCATGATGTGGCTAGCGACTTCATCTTAATAATTTCTGACCTTGCCAGAGTGAGCAGGCGACACCCATCGGAACAACCCACGTCAAATCACAGGATTGTCTTTAGTTAGCATGCCCCAATCCTGACGGATGCTTAAATCTAGTCGTTCTCAAATCTCCTTAAAAGTAGACTGGTTTTCCTATTTTTTCTCTACGCAGTCTAAACGAGGTGCCACCGATTTCAGAGCCGCCGCTAGAGATGGCCGCCACCGTCACACCACCCCCTTAAACAATCTGTTTACTATAGAAACAGATTGTCTAGGGGATCGTCACCCTAGAGCGCGTCGAAGCTGCCCTAGTCAAGTTGCCGACTTGCCCAAAGAGGCTGCAACTGTTTGCTGCCACTACCCATTGGTACCGTTGCCACACCTTCGCCTTAGCGCCTACATTACCCTCCGGCTCACCCTGCACCGGCTGCGCCAGGCCGCGACTACTTGGCCCCCAGCCCAAGACTGGGTGCTGGCGGCGGGGCTAACGGTGACCTTTGGTTTAGTCACCATTCCCCTGGGGTTGAGCAACCATTTTTTGGCCCCCACCCTGGCCGACATTACCTGGGGCGACGGGCTGCGGCTGGCGGCGCGGGTGCTGCTGGTGCCCGCTCTGCTCGAAGAGGGGTTTTGGCGAGTGCTGCTGCTGCCTCACCCGACAGAGATCATGAGCGATCGCCGCCGCTGGCGACTGGGCCTGCCCATTCTGGGCCTGTTTGTCGTCATGCACCCCCTCAACGCTATGACCCTTTACCCCGTGGCCTTTGCCACCTTTAGCAACCCGGTGTTTTTGTTGTCAGCCGCCCTGTTAGGCCTGATCTGCACCATCGTCTACTGGAAGTCGGGCTCCTGGTGGGTGGTCGCAGCCATGCACTGGCTGGTGGTGATGGTATGGCTGGTATTTCTGGGCGGCTACAGCGCCCTGAGCCTCTAGGACGGCATGATTCCTCAACGTTATTTCTCAATTTTTATTAACGACTCAGGCAAAGAAAAGCAGTTTGGCCGAGCGGGAGTGAACCCTAGATCTGGGGAACGCTAAGCGGCACCCATCCCCTCGCTGTCAGCCCCAACCTGTGATAAGTAACGCCCATGAATGACTTCTTTAAAGGCTTTGAACAACTGCTCGAACTGGCTAAAGCGCTAGAAGAAAAAGCCGAAAGTGGCGAACTCAAAACCAACGTGCAGATCAACGCCCGGAGCATGGGCAGCATTCCCCGCCAGGGTAACATTCCCAACATCGGCGTCAGCCGCATGAACCGCCAAACTGGAGACAGCGCCCCCCTCAACGATCCCGCCGTCGAAGAAATCATCATCACCCCACCCCCCGCCAGCGGTGACTCTCCCTCCCCCTCACCTTCTCCATCTTCCCCATCCCCCTCATCTCCCCACCAGCCCACCATGGCCGATGTCGGCGGCCTCTCCCCCACCTTGCAAGAGCTGCGCGAACTGGTGGAAATTCCCCTCAAGCGCCCCGATGTGCTGGCCAAGCTGGGTCTAGAGCCCACGCGCGGCGTGCTGTTAGTTGGCCCTCCCGGCACGGGCAAAACCCTCACCGCCCGATCCCTGGCCGAAGACCTGGGCGTCAACTACATTGCGATCGTCGGCCCCGAGGTGATGGGCAAATACTACGGCGAGGCCGAGCAGCGCCTGCGGGCCATTTTTGAGAAGGCCAAAACAGCCGCCCCCTGCCTGGTGTTTATCGACGAAATCGACAGCCTGGCCCCCGATCGCAGCAAGGTTGAAGGCGAAGTCGAAAAGCGCCTAGTTGCCACTCTACTGGGCCTGATGGATGGTTTTGCCCAAACCAAGGGCGTGATCGTGCTCGCTGCCACTAACCGACCCGACCACCTTGACCCGGCGCTGCGCCGCCCTGGTCGCTTCGATCGCGAGGTGCAGTTCCGGGTGCCCGATCGCCAGGGTCGGTGCGAGATTTTGTGCATTCAAACCCGCGACATGCCGCTGGATGGCGTGGATTTAGAGGCGATCGCCGATTTGGCGGTCGGCATGGTGGGGGCTGACCTCAAAGCGCTCTGCCAAAAAGCCGCCTACTTTGCCCTGCGCCGCCAGGTGCCCGATCTGGCTGGCCCCGTCCCCGACACCATGACCCTGGTGCACGCCGACTTTCTCCAGGCGATCAAAGCAATCAAGCCCTCGGTGCTGCGATCGGTCGAGGTGGAGTCGCCTGCGATCGCCTGGGAGGACATCGGCGGCTTAGACTCCGTCAAGCAAACCCTGCAAGAGTCGGTTGAGGGGGCGCTGCTCTACCCCGAACTCTACGCCCAAACCGGGGCCAAAGCACCGCGTGGGCTGCTGCTGTGGGGGCCGCCCGGCACCGGCAAAACCTTACTGGCCAAGGCCGTCGCCGCCCAGGCCCGCGCCAACTTTATCGCCGTCAACGGCCCTGAGCTGCTGAGCCGCTGGGTCGGTGCCGCCGAGCAGGCCGTGCGCGAACTTTTTGCCAAGGCCCGCCAAGCCGCGCCCTGCGTGGTATTTATCGATGAAATTGATACCCTAGTGCCCGCCCGAGGCCAATATCAGGGAGACTCTGGGGTGAGCGATCGCGTCGTCGGCCAGCTTTTGACCGAGCTCGATGGTCTCCAGGGCTGCACCAATGTGCTGTTGATTGGGGCGACCAACCGCCCCAGTGCCCTTGACCCCGCCATTCTGCGCGCTGGACGCATCGACCTTCAGCTCGAGATTGGCCTACCCGATGCGGCGGGACGGCTGTCTATTTTGCAGGTGCACAACAGCGATCGCCCCCTCGACGCCGTCGATCTCAACAACTGGTCTACCCGCACCGATGGCTGGAATGGTGCCGACTTGGCCCTACTCAGCAACCAGGCCGCCCTCGAAGCCGTGCGCGAATACCGCGCCCAGGGCATGGCCGATCCCAGCCAAATTCGCATTGCGGCTCACCACTGGGAGCAGGCCCACCAGGCGATTCTTAGCCAGCGCAGCTCAGTGGCCAACCGGGGATAAGCCTGCGAAGCGTAAACGGGTTTCTCTTGTGGCTAAACGTGGTCAGGAAGCGGTAGGGATGCAGGCGGCGGTCAGGCCAACGATTTGGGCACTGCCCAGAGTAGGGTGAGGGCGCGGGCGGCCATCAGGCCCACCAGGGCCAGCCAGAGTAGGTGGGCACTGCCTGCAGATTGGGCGATTAGGGCTAGGGGCAAAAAGCCAACCCCAGCAGCTAATACTGTGGCGTTGCGCAGCACCGAGCCAGCGGTGAGGCCGAGAAAATAGCCGTCGAGCATATAGGCGATCGCCCCCAATCCCAAAATAGGCATCAACCACCCCACGTAGATTTTTACGATCGCGATCACCTCTTGATGGCCTGTCAGCAGCCCAAACAGCGGGCTTGGAAATAGCATGAAGGCCAGGGCAAAGGTCAGCCCCAAGAGAATGCTAGTGCCGCCGCCAACCTTGAGCAAACGGCGAAGATGGGTTCTGTCGCCGCTGCCATAATACCGGCCCGCAAAGCTTTCTGTAGCAAAGGCAATGCCGTCGATAAAGTAGGCCGAGAGCGTCACCACCTGCAGCAGCAGCGTATTCGCCGCTAAGGTTTCTCTGCCCAGGGCCGAGCTGAAATTGGTAAACAGCGCAAAGCTGAGCACCAGGGCAAAGGTGCGCACTAAAATGTCGCGGTTCAGCAAAAATAGCCCTTTAATCGCCTGGGGATTCCACCCTTGAGGCACCACTGCCCAGAGCTTTTGCAGGCCGCCTTCCCTAGCCAGCAGACTCAGTCCCACCACCAGGGTAACGTACTGACTGAGCGCTGTGCCCAGCCCAGCACCGGTACTTGCCCAGCCCAGTTGATAGATAAAAATGGTGTTAAACACCACGTTGCTGCCGTTACCCACCATCGACAGGGCAATCACCCGACTACCCTTTTCGCGGCCCAAAAACCAGCCCATCAGCACCAAGTTGAGCAACACCGCTGGGGCGTCCCAAATACGAGCGTTGTAGAACTCAATGCCCGCTGCCCTCACCGCCGGTTCACCGCTGAGGAGGGCAAAGCCCAGGTCGCGGATCGGGGCTTGCAGTAGCAGAATGAGCAGACCAAAAATGAGGGCGATCGCCCCATTGCGCAGCAAGATCAGCCAAAGCTCCTCGGCATCGCCACGCCCCCGCGCTTGGGCCGTCGTACCCGTCGTACCCATGCGCAAAAAGCCGAAGCTCCAGTAAGCCACGTTAAAAATCACCGTGGCCAGGGCCACCCCACCCAGGTGACGAATGTCATCTAGGTGGCCGAGAAAGGCGGTATCGACCAGGGCAGCCAGGGGCACCATCAGATTCGAGATAATATTGGCCACTGCCAGCTTCAGAAAGCTGGGCAAGAAAGCTGGGGAGTCGGCTGCACCAGTCATATTCGAAGATTGTGTTGGATTTGGGCCCATGTTTAGGCTGGTGGCAGGCTTAGTAAACGTTATTGAGAGAGGATTGCCAAGAACTGCTCAGCATTTACGATAGCTATTTTAAACAGAGCTGTTAGGCTGAGCAGATCGCGATCGCCCGTAACCAAATAATCTGCTCGACCCACCAACGCCAACTGCAAAAACGGCACATCAAACGGATCTCGACAGTCGGAAACCGCTGGCAGCTCCGGTGGCATGGGTACGACGTTGCAATAGGGCAGGTAGTCGGCCAATAGTTCTTTCGTAATTGCTCAACTCAG
>JANPIO010000028.1:0-22878 GCA_031425055.1 Phormidium sp. VAR_61_metabat_6 | reverse complement strand
CCGGGCTGCTCGATGTGTCTGGCCATGAACCCTGACAAACTTCAGGGCCGACAGATCAGCGCTTCATCTTCTAACCGCAACTTTAAGGGACGCCAGGGGTCGGCCTCGGGCCGCACCTTGCTCATGAGCCCAGCAATGGTGGCGGCGGCGGCCCTGGCCGGGCAGGTAACGGACGTGCGCGACTACCTGCCCACCCACTAGGGCTGGCCTTACTCAGGGGGGTACAGCCGTTACCAGGTATTGCAGATAGCTAAATTTGTCCTGTTTAGTGCGGTAAATCACAAACGTTAATGAACTATTTCCCTGGACTTAACCTCGTCTGACGGATTCCTTAATTTAGGCGGTCGAAGATGGGGCTGGGCAGGTTGATAGCGTTGGCTAGGATTCAACTGTTGGGAAACCCTTGTCTTGAGGATAGGGCTGCGATCGCCCCTCAGGGCCGTTCTCACCCCCGTACCCTCGCTAGCACCTACCCGGGCGAACTCTAGGTACCCCCGTGTCTGCAATCGCAACCTCCGCTCTCCGCGATGCCACCGTTGGCATTCGCAGCCATCAAACCTTTATTCAGCTTCTGGAGCAGCTCTACCGCGAGCGAGCCCTAGTGCCCTTTGCGGCAGGGCGGCCCATTCCCCTGCGCAGCGATGAGGTGCTAGTTGTCTGTCGGGGGATTGTGCAGCTGTTCACCATTCAGCACGACGGCAGCGAAACGCTGCTGGGCCTAGCCGGGCCATCGATGCCTGTCGGCCTACCCCTCACCACCGTTGACCCCTACTGGGCCACCGCCCTCACCGATGTCGATGTGCTGTCGCTGCCCATGGTCGAAATCGAGGGCTCATCGGTGCTAATGGCGGGCATGTTTCGCAATTTGACGTTGAGAATGCAGCAGACCGAAGCCTGGCTGGCACTCTCGGGTAAGCGCCTGGTGGCCGATCGCCTCAAGCACTTTTTGCTGATGCTGGCCAAAGACTTTGGCCATGTCGAACCCAGCGGCATTCGGATTCCCATGCGGCTGACCCACCACCAGCTGGCCACTGCTATTGGCACTACCCGCGTCACCGTGACGCGCCTGCTGAAAGACTTTAAGGTCGAAGGCTGGCTGACTATTGACCAGCGCCAGATCGTGCTCCAACTCGACCCTCGGTTCCCGGCGAATCAGCTCCTAAACCCCATGGTGCAGCGCTTCTAGGGCAAGCACCCGGCGAATTTGCCCCAACGGCTAGGCAGAATTAGGGGCGATCGCATCCCAGGGCCGCTAGGGCGATCGCCGCTGGGTAGATGCGGTGCTCCTGCTGCTGAATACGGGTCTGAAGCATCGCGGGCGTATCGCCGAGCTGTATCGGCACCACCGCCTGCATGATCACTGGGCCGCTGTCTACCGCCAGCTCGACCTGGTGCACCGTGCAGCCCGCCACCTTCACCCCCGCCACCAGCGCCTGCTCTGCCGCGCGCAACCCTGGAAAGCTGGGCAGTAGACTGGGGTGAATGTTCAGCACCCGCCGGGGAAACGCGTCGATTAATACCGATGTCACACAGCGCATCCAGCCCGCCATAATCACCCAGTCAGCGTCGTGGACGCGGAGAGTTTCCACAATATCGTTGTCTAGGGCTTCGCGGCTGGGGTACTGACGGTGGTTGAGCAGCACGGCGGGCAGTCCCAACCGCAAGGCCCGTTCGGCCACCCCAGCCTTAGGATTGTTGTATACCACTACCTGAACTTGAGCATGCAGATCGCCCCGATCGATGGCCTGGGCGATCGCCTCTAGGTTGCTGCCGTTGCCCGAGGCCATCACCCCAAGTCTGAGGGGTGGCTCAAACCGGGGCCAGGGGTCGGGCAGCGGCGGCGAAATCAGGGTGGGAGTAGTCTCTGGCATAGCATCGAGAAACGGGGAAATGAGGTATATCATATGACAACATAAAAACCCCTATTTAAGGGGCTAAGGAGCGCAGTTGGTAAAGCAGAGCATACGGCTAGGACTGGTTTTTCTCTGTGGCCTGGCGATCGCGTTGACCTTCTCCCTCAGCCCCAGCAGTCAGGGGGCAACACCCCAGACTGCTCCAGCGGTGGGGCCGGCTCCTGGCGTTCTTTCGGCCCAGGTCAGCGAGCCCCCCGCCGAGGAGTCAGCTCCTAGTGATGGGTCAGAACCCGTTAGCCTCAAGTCCTTTGAAGAGACAATCAAGGGGCTGGCCGTCTCCCAAGGGTTGTTTACGGTCTACCACGACCTCCAGCTCAATCGAGCTTTTTTAGGGCTAAAGCCCAGCCAGCTCAACCAAAACCTGCTGTTCATTGCCACTCTAGAGTCAGGAGTGGGCGAGGCCGGGCTGTTTCGCGGCTGGCCTGTAAACGATTTTATGGTGCAGTTTCGCCAGATTCCCGACAACCGCTTGCAGGTGGCGATTCCCAATGCGTTTTTTCGCAATCCGCAGCCCCAGGCCCAGCAGCTGCTGCGAGAATCCTTTAGCGATTCGGTGCTGACGACATTACCCATTCAGGCCATCAATGGCGAGACGGGCGAACTACTCATTGACCTCAAAGACTGGCTCATCACTCGCGACCCCGCCAACCTGGCAGGCCAATTTCCTTGGGTGCTGGGCAGCTACGCCCTCAACGCCGAGGCCTCTTACCTAGGGCCGGTCAAATCCTTTCCCGAAAATGTCGAGCTAGAGACCGTGTTGGGGTTCTCAGGCGGCAGCAGCGGTGCAGACCCCTTTGCGCTGGCCCTCAGCAGCATTCCCGACGGTCGGGGGTTCAACCTGCGGGTGCGCTACAGCCTGTCGGCCATCCCTGCTCACCCCGCCTTTCAGCCCCGGCTGGCCGACGAACGAGTCGGCTATTTCATTACCGCCTACCGGGCTCCGACCCGACCCGGTAGCTCAGACCCCTTTGTCCGCTACATTCAGCGCTGGCAGTTAGAAAAACAAGACCCTACCGCTGCCCTCTCGCTGCCTAAAACGCCGCTGGTTTTCTGGATTGAGAACACTACCCCCGAGGAATACCGAGCGGCCATTCGCGACGGCATCGAGTGGTGGAATGCTGCCTTCGAGCAGGCTGGCTTTAACCAGGCGATCGAGGTGCGCCAGATGCCCGCCAACGCCGATTGGGACCCTGCTGATGTGCGCTACAACGTGATTCGCTGGTCAGACTCGCTCTACCCCTGGGCTAGCGGGTTTGGGCCTTCGCGGGTCAATCCCCTGACCGGCGAAATTCTCGACGCTGACGTTGTGCTGGACGCCAGCGTTGTGCGCGACCTGACCCTGGAGTACGACACCCTGGCCGATCGGGGGGCAATTGCCGGTGGCGAAATGGCGCTGTGTGGCCATCCCCTGGGCGATCGCCTGATGGCTCGGCTCGCCACCCAGGCCGTCGGACGATCCGCCTCACCCCAGTTTGGCACCCTCGACTACTGCGCCGGCCTGCGAGCCTCCCAGACCAATGCCTTTGGGCCTCTGGCGATCGCTACCCTAGCGCCACCGTTTTCGACTCGTGAAGCCAAGGCGGCTTACCTCGCCCAATATCTGCGCGTGCTAACTGCCCACGAAGTAGGCCACGTGCTGGGGCTGCGGCACAACTTTGTGGGCAGCACTCTGCTGTCTCCCGCCGACCTCAACAACCCAGCCCTCACCCAAGCCCAGGGCATGACCAGCTCCATCATGGACTATCTGCCCCCCAACTTGGCCTCCATCGGTCAGCCCCAGGGCGACTACTTCCCGACTCGGCTCGGCCCCTACGATCGCTGGGCCATTGAGTATGGTTACCGCCCAGTCACCAGCCGGGCCACGGCCCAGCGTGAGCTTCAGTCCATTGCCGATCGTGCGGCAGACCCGGCCCTGGCCTACGCTACTGATGAAGACGCCTACACCATGGTCGACCCCAAGGCCAACGCCTGGGATATGAGCAGTGACCCTCTGGGCTACGCCGAAGGGCAGATGGCGATCGCCAAAGCGATCTGGGATCGCCTCGACTGGTTCTCGGTGAACCCGGGCGAGGGCTACGGTCAGCTGCGTCAGCGGGTGGATTTAGTGTTTTTCTACTACGGTAGCCAGGCCGATACTATTGCCAACTACATCGGCGGCCAACGCTTTACCCGCACCGACCCCTGGAGTTCGCGGGGGCAACCTCCGTTTGAGCCGATAGCGGCGGCAGAACAGCGGCGGGCCTTGGCTACTCTGAACCAGCAAGTCTTTGCCCCCAACGCCCTCAGCCTGTCGCCCGAGTTGGTCAACCGCCTGGCTCCCGATCGCTGGTGGCACTGGGGAGAAGATCCGTTTAGCGATCGCATCGACTATCCGATTTACGATCGTATCGTGTCGACCCAGGCCTTCACCCTCAGCAACCTGCTGGAGGGCGATCGGCTGCTGCGCCTGCGCGACGGCGAATTTAAACAACCAGGGCCAGATCCCTTTACCCTAGCCGAGCTATTCGACACCCTGAGCCAGGCAGTTTGGGCCGAGGTGCTAAATCTGCATGCCGAGGCGACGCCCATTTCTAGCCTGCGGCAGGGGCTGCAGCGCCACCACCTCAACACCCTCACCAGTCTGGTGCTGCGCAATCACGGCTCCGGCGAAGGCGTCACCGACTTTTTGGGCTTTGTTGCCCAAGAGGCCACCTTTGGTGCCCCTGAAGAAGCCCGAGTGCTGGCCCGCTATCATCTGCGGCAGCTTCAGGAGGCGATCGCCCATCAGCTCGGTCGCCAGGGTCAGCGGCTTGACATAGCGACCCTGGCCTATCTCGAAGATGCGGGCGATCGCATTGCCAAGGTGCTCGATGCCCCCCTGCGAGGCCAATAAACCAAATCCTTGCGGCTGTGAAGATTCAATGATTTTCCCTAAAACGTGGCGAAATACCCTGTCCCCCGAGGTGCTATTGTGGATCGGGCAATATAGGTGTTGTCATCGTTGGCTGTAGATCGTTGTCCTTTGCCTAGGCTCCCGGCAACTTCAGCGCTGGCTACACTGCCCTCCACCATCACCAATGTGACCATTGCCAGGGTCGTCGTCTACTGCTTCAGGCCTGTTTTACCTGGGCACACTGAATTCACTAGTATTTTGGTCGTTCCACGGGTTATCCATGCTGAGTGCGTTAGTCGCTTTCACTCTTTCCCCGCTGTTTGCTCAACTACCGCCGGGTGAAACTACCCCAGCTCCCGAGGCTAAAACCGTCGTCATCCCGCGCGATGGCAGCTATGCCGAGGTGATTCGTTACCAGGAAGTGCGTCCCCTCCCCGGCAGCCTGGACGAAACTCCTGTGTTCAACAGCAATAGCCCCGAAGTTGTGCAGCAGAACGGCATTTTGCTGTCTACTTTTCCTAAAGACGGTATGGCATCCCCCGATGCCCATCTCAATTACGCTTTTAACGGCCGCTTCGATCTCTTTGCCCACCACATCGCTCGGGGCGTCAATGCCGACGATCGCCGCACTCTGTTTATGGGCGTTGTGGTGTACAACCCCGGCAGCGAACCGATCGACATCACCATTCACCAGGGAGTCAGCTACCTCAGCCAGGAGGCCCCCTTCATCAATCTGCCTGATGCCCGCCTCAGCTCTAACGGCAATGTCTACGCCGGCCCCGGTAGCCGCACCACCACCGACATTTTGCGCGGGGCCAATCAGTCCCACTGGCCCGATCGCATCACGGTGCCCCCCGGCCATGTGCAACTGCTGATGAATACCCCCATTCCGCTGCGGCAGCTCACTGTACCGGTCAACGGCAGCTATCCTCAGGGAAGCATGATTCCTAAGCCGCCCGTGCGCCCCGTTACGTTGACCGCCGCCGATGCTCAAATCAACCCTGAAACTGTCGAAAACGGCACTGCTGGGCCACCGCGACCCATAGCCCCGCGCCCGATTCCCAGCAATGGTCGCACGGCCATGATGTATCTCTCCAGCAGCGGCCCGGTGCATGTGGCCAGCCTAGCCCGTTACGCCGACGTGATGCCCAACGGCAATGAGCGCGTGCCCACCCTGCAAGACTGGCTTCAGGTGCTCAAGCAGGGCAACCTAGCAGGCCCCCGCGATATTCCCCCCTCTGACCCCGAAACCTATCGGTTTGGGCGGTTTTACTACGGTCGAGTGGCTGGGGTCGCCAAGGGTGCCAACTGGAAGGCTACCCTCACCGACTCCCCTGACACCGACGTGTTGACGATTCCGGCCCCCGGCAATGCTTTCTCCTACGTGATTAGCTCCGTCGATCGCAACACCTTTGGCACCGGTCAAATTCAGAGTGCTCCCATGGTGGCCCGCTACCCCGACACCGCCTACCGCGCCCACGGCAACTACGGCGTGCGCTATAGCCTCAAGCTTCCTTTCTACAACAATCAGGGCGTCGAGCAAGCCATTACCCTCAAGTTTCAAACCCCTATACGCGATGAGGAGCTGGTTCAAGGGCTGCGCTTTCGTCGGCCCCCCGAAGACCGAGTGTTCTTTAGAGGCACGGTGCGGCTCAAGTTTAGAAATCAAATGGGGCTAGAGCGCACCCACTACGTTCACCTCGTGCAGCGCCGGGGGCAGGAGGCTGAAGCCCTGCTCAGGCTCAACATTCCCGCAGAAGCCCGCCAAGATCTAGAGGTTGATCTGGTCTATCCTCCCGATGCCACTCCGCCCCAGGTGCTCACAATCGTCAATGGCGGCGTACCCGAAGTGTTTGAGGCTGAGACCATCGAGTCCCCTGCTACCCCCGCCCTCAGCCGCGATCTCCTGCGAAACTAACCTGAAAGCAGTGGCGGAAGTTAGGAAACCGTCCTGAGGCTCTGAGGTGCGACTAGTAAGTTGTCAGTCGTTCCCCAAAAACTCAAAATTTGGCTAGCTACAGGATGGGGATGCACGGCATGAAAAAAGTGACGGCCTGGAAATAGAGCGGTGCGATCGCTCCCCTTGAGCCAGGGCTGCCATCCCTGAATTTGGGTCGGGTCAACGATAGAATCGGCTTCGCCACCGCAGACGAGCAGCGGCACCGCTACGCTGCCGGGGCAGAGGCTCACCCGCTTTAGCAGCGAGTGGGGCGATACCGAGTGTAGCAAGTCCTGCTCTAACAGGTTGATCCAGCCCCGTAACAAAGGCCGGGATTGATGGCCAAATAGGCTAAAGACCATTTGGGTGAGTACCTGCCGACGCTGGCAGGGCAGTTGTTCGAGTTGAGCGTAGTAGTGGGCTTGCCAATCGACCATCGGGTTAACGCCTACCGAGAGCAGCGTTAGCGACTTGACCCGATGGGGATTTTGGCGGCTGTAGAGCAGCCCCACCAGCCCGCCTAGGCCATGGCCCATCAGGTGCACCGGCCGATTGTGACCTTTGAGGTAGTCGTGCAGTAGGGTGACAGCAACATCGAGGGAGCTGGGCTCATCGGGGGTTTGACGGTAGGCCCAGTGAGCAACTTCAACATGGCGAGTTAGGCAGCCCAACAGCTTTTGGTCAAATCGCTCAAAACTGGGGCTGACGTTGAGCCATATGGCATCGGGGCAGGTAGGTACAGTCATGGGATCCACAATTTCTGGACAAGAGGAAAGGGGGGCAGGATGTTGGAGCCCTATATGCGCCCCCCAAGAGAGGAGAAGTTAACCCAACGCTGAAGTTAGGACTCGACGACGCTCAGGGCCTTTTCTACCCGACGAAAGTCAAACCCAATGGCGTGCAGAGCCTGCCACAGATGGCCCTGCAAGACGAGGAACGCCAGAATAAAATGGGCATTGCCGGCCCACCAGTCATAGCTCACTTCGGGATTGCCATAGGTTTGCATAGCTAACGAGTCCTCATTAAAGTCAGAATTAACACAGCGCCTATTGAGAAAAAAACTCAATAAGGAGATTTGACCATAGATCGGAATCGTTCTCAATAGTAAAGGGTTAAGTTTTGTTGCATCTGCTCAGGCGGATAGGTCTTAAAGCCTGGTGTAAAGAGCGATGCAGGCAAATTCTTGTCGCCAGTCAAGGCCTTGAGCCAGCTGTGGCAATCAGAAGGGAAGAATCTATTGATTTTTAGCTGCAATAAACTTGGCTAGGGCGATCGCCCTCACCTAACTTGGCTTCTACACAACGGAGGCAGGGGCGATCGCCCCCATCGCGCTATTGAGACCAACTATTGGGAAAAGTCGTACTCCCGAATCTCCAGGCGACAGCCATCCTGTAGGTTGAGGGCACGCTTAATTGGGTTAATGTCTCTAAACCCTTCCGCTCCCTGCTGCTGCAGGCTGGTTTTAAACCGTTCGGCGAACTGCGATGCACAGGGACTGCGGCTGGTACTCAGGCGCTCTAGGGTGGCCAGGGTCGTGTCCATATCCCAGACTTCTACGGAGTTGTGCAGCTGTTCCCACAGGCGGTTTTCCTGGCTACTAGAAGCTGTCTGGAGCTGGTAGCGATCCAAAATGCGGTAGGCCAACCAAAAGCTGGCGCTCAAGATTGCCGTCATACCTAGGGAAATTAAGCAGCCAGCCAGGGGGTTGCGCCGGGTCAAACGCCCCGACAGTTTGGGCAGTGGCTCGGTGTTGATCTGCCGGTAGTAATTCACGAACTGAGGCATCTGATCGAGAAACCAAATCTCAATGCCCTGGGGCTGAATTTGCTCAGCAATGGCCTGGGCAGATTCCCAGTCGGTCTCGGGAGTGAGCCCCGCAATCACCGATCGCTGATCAGGGAAGTGCGGCTGGTGGAGCTGAATTTTGTCGGCTGTCGCCCATAGGTCGGGGGGTGTGAGGGTAGGAGGACAATAGATAGCATAGGCCGGCGTAAGCAGGTCTACATTGCCCTCGTCGGGGCAGGGCACCTGGTAGTGAACGCTGTGGCCATAGTCTTCTAGCCAGCGCCCTAGCGCGGTTCGAAGGTCTTCTGCATTGGCAAGCTCTAGGGCAACGGTCACGGTCAGTCCAGAGAATTATAGTTCTTATGTACCAATACTAAAGCGAGATCTGGTCTTGGGATCGAAAATCGCTAGAACACTTAGCTGTTAACAGGTTGATTCTGCAACAGTGCTGCAATGATAGAGCGATTTTTTTAAAGCGGTTCCGCTATTTTGCGGGTCAGCCCCAGCAATTTGCCGAACTGGATTCTAGACTATAAGATAAGATTAAGTAATGTAAATAATCTCTAAGGAAAAACTATTGCTTGTAATTTTTGCCCCTGGTGGTTCATTTCGCCCATAAAGCCGATTTAGCCAACAAACGCCTCACCCGACCCGTTTCCTACGGTTCTCCCCACTGCGGAGTATGTGCGCATCTACGTAAAGTATTAATAACTCAGTAGGCTCATATTCATGCTTTGGGGATCCATGGCCCCGATATTAGCTACAGTCGCAGCCCGTTCTTGCCCAGTCAATTTCGGCCCTCTGTCACTCCTCACGCCATTGGTACTGATTTAACTGCCATGTTTGAACATTTCACGAATACCGCGATCGCCGTCATCATGAAGGCCCAGGAAGAGGCCCGTCGGCTACGTCACAACTTTGTCGGCACCGAGCAACTGCTGCTGGGCCTAATCAAAGAAGAATCGACCCTATCGGCTAAAGTGCTGGGCGAGTTTGGCGTCAACATCAACGATGCCCGCGCCGAAGTCGAAGCCATTATTGGCCGCGGCAGCGGCAGCGTGCCGCCCGAAATCCCCTTCACTCCCAAGGTCAAGCAGGTGTTTGAGCAGGCCTTTCAAGAGGCCCGCAAAATGGACTCTCCCTACATTGAGCCCGAGCATCTGCTGCTCAGCCTTTGCCAAAATACCGAGAGCGTCGCCTACCGCGTCCTTACCAATCTAGGGGTTGACCCGGCCAAGGTGCGCACCCGTATCATTCAAGATATTGGCGAAGTGGCTGCTATGCCCGCTGGTGGTCGCCGGGAGAACGATCGCGACGGCTCCCGCAAGACCGGCAAGATTCTCGCTGAGTTTGGCCACGACCTGACGGCCCTAGCCGCCGCTGGCAAGATTGACCCCGTAGTGGGTCGCGCCAAGGAAATTGAGCGCGTCGTGCAAATTCTTGGTCGTCGCACTAAAAACAACCCTATTCTGGTCGGTGAGCCAGGGGTGGGCAAAACGGCGATCGCCGAGGGCCTAGCCCAGCGCATCGTTAACCAGGATGTGCCCGAAGCGCTGATCACCAAGCGCGTTATTAGCCTCGACATGGGTTCCCTGGTCTCAGGTACGCGCTTCCGGGGCGACTTCGAAGAGCGCATCACCCAGCTCGTGCAGGAGGTGCGCGAAGACCCCGATGTGGTGCTGGTGATCGACGAAATTCACACTCTAATTGGGGCTGGTTCCCTTGAGGGGGGCCTCGACGCCGCCAACATGCTCAAGCCTGCCCTAGCGCGGGGCGAGATGCAGTGTATTGGGGCCACCACCATTGATGAGTTCCGCAAATATATTGAGCGCGATGCCGCTCTAGAGCGGCGCTTTCAGCCTGTCACCGTGAGCCCGCCCTCGGTGAGCGAGACCATTGAAATTCTCCAGGGGGTGCGCAGCCGCTACGAGCAGTTTCACCAGGTAAACTTCACCGATGCGGCGCTTGAAGCGGCTGCTAAGCTGTCGGATCGCTACATTAGCGATCGCCACCTGCCCGACAAAGCCATCGACTTGATCGATGAAGCGGGTTCCCAGGTGAAGCTGCGGTTCATGCCCAAGTATCCCTCTAAGGAACTCAAGCAGCAGCTGCGCCAGGTGAATAAAGAGCTGGATGAAGCCATTCAGCTGCAAGAATTTCCTAAAGCTAAAACCCTGCGGGAGCAGCGGCAAGCGCTGATTCAGCAACTCCAGGCCGATATTCCTGAGTACGGCGAGGCGGTGGCCGACAGCCAGCCCGCGCTGCCCAATGTTGATGAAGACAACATCGCCGACATTGTAGCCGCCTGGACGGGTATTCCGGTGAACCGGATGACTGAAACCGAGGCCGTGCGCCTGCTGCACCTCGAAGATGTGCTCCACGAGCGGGTGATTGGCCAGCACGAGGCCGTGATGGCTGCTGCTAAGTCGATCCGGCGGGCGCGCTCGGGTCTGGCCAGCGGCGATCGCCCCATTGCCAGCCTGGTGTTTTCTGGCCCTACCGGGGTCGGCAAAACTGAGCTATCTAAGGCTTTAGCCGTGGCGCTGTTTGGCTCCGAAGAAGCGATGATTCGCCTCGACATGTCGGAGTTTATGGAGAGCCACACGGTATCGAAGCTGATTGGTTCGCCGCCGGGCTTCGTGGGCTATGACGAAGGCGGTCAGCTGACCGAGGCGGTGCGCCGCCAGCCCTACAGCGTCATTTTGATGGATGAGATTGAGAAGGCTCACCCCGAGGTCTTTAACGTGCTCTTGCAGGTGCTCGATGATGGCCGACTGACCGACGCCAAGGGGCGGGTGGTGAGTTTTAAGAACACCCTGATCATCATGACCTCAAACATCGGCTCCCAAGTGATTGAGAAGGGCGGCGCTGGCCTGGGCTTTGACTTTGCTACCACCGATGCGGCTACCAGCCAGTACAACAACATCCGCAACCTGGTCAACGAAGAGATGAAGCAGTACTTCCGTCCGGAAATGCTGAATCGAATCGATGAGATCATCGTCTTCCGTCAGCTCACCCGCGATGAGGTCAACCAGATCGCCGATCTCATGCTAGAGCAGGTCAACAAACGCCTCGCCGATCGCCAAATGGCAGTCACCCTGTCCGACGCCTTCCGTACGCGGCTGGCGGGCGAGGGCTATGACCAGCGCTACGGGGCTCGCCCCATGCGCCGGGCGATCGCGCGCCTAGTCGAAGACACTTTGGCCGAGGCGATTTTGTCTGGCATGTTGGAAGAAGGCGATCGCGGCCACCTCGACATTGACGAGGCCGGTAACCCCGTTGTTACCCCCCAACGACAGCCAGCTCTGGTAGGATGACGCTGGACGTTGCTGCCAGCCTGCCGAACCATGGTGAATCTGCCCCCCGACCAGCCCAACTCAGCCGACGCTAGCCCCCGTGTCGGCGATACCGCGCCCCGAACCCGTCGCACCCTTGAGCCTGACGAGCTGCTGGCGGTGGTGCTGGCCTTCTTGGGTATAGGCTCCATCTTGTGGTGGGGCCTGACCCGCAGCCAGGGGCTATTGGCCGACCCAGATCTGCTGTCGCGCCGCGCTGAAGAGCCGTCTGCCCTCGCCCCGTCAGCTCTGGAGAGGGCAGAGGAAAATTTTGAACCGCGCACCTTTGAACAGGGCGAACGACCCCGCCAAGATCCCGCCGCTGGGGCCGGTGGGTTACCGGGCTTTGGTCCTGAAGATCAGCGCTCTTCGGTGGTTCCGCGGGAATCTACGTCGGGCGTCGTGCTTCCAGTCAATCCCAATGCGGTGCCGAGCGACTTCTCACCCGAGGTCGTAGGTAACACGCAGCCTCTTGATATTTCTGACGTACCGACTACCCACTGGGCCTACCCCTTCATCAAGCCCATGTTTGATGGCGGATACCTGCCCGACTTTCCTGAGAGCAGCTTTCAGCCAGATCAACCCCTGACCCGAGCTGAGCTAGCAGCCCTCCTCAGCCAGGCTTTTGGTGATGTCCCCCGGGAGGGCTCAGTGCGAGATTTTGTCGATGTACCCAGCAACTACTGGGCTGCCCCTGCGATCGACAGCGCCATCTCCCAGGACTTTATGAACGGCTATCCCGAAGGTGACTTTCGCCCCGATCAGGCGGTGCCCCGCTACGAGGTGCTGGTCTCCCTGGCCTCGGGTCTGGGACTGGCTGACCCGCCCGCACCAGACCAAACGCTGCAAGCCTTTGTTGACCTCGTCCCGCTGCCCGCCTGGGCCCGGCCCAAGGTGGCTGCCGCCGCTGAAAATGCCCTGGTGGTGAACTACCCCAACCGCGATCAGCTCAAGCCAGCCCAAGCGGCTACCCGCGCCGAGATTGTGGCGATGATTCACCAGGCTCTGGTGCAGCAGGGTGAGCTACCGGCGGTGGAGTCGGAGTACACGGTGCCGTAGCACAATTTTCTATGCCTTGATCCCACCGTCTGATAGACTGGGAAATCGAGATGGGGAACGCGAAACCCACTAAATATAGGCAGTTTGGAGGATTGATCCCGTGGAAAGTACCCTCGGTCTTGAGATTATTGAGGTTGTCGAACAGGCTGCGATCGCATCGGCCCGCTGGATGGGCAAAGGCGAAAAAAACATCGCTGACCAGGTGGCGGTAGAAGCCATGCGGGAGCGCATGAACAAAATTCACATGCGCGGTCGCATCGTGATTGGCGAGGGTGAGCGGGACGATGCGCCGATGCTCTATATCGGTGAAGAGGTGGGCATTTGCACCCAGCCTAACGCCACTGACTACTGCAACCCCGACGAACTGCTCGAAATTGACATTGCGGTTGACCCCTGCGAAGGCACCAACCTGGTGGCCTACGGCCAAAATGGCTCTATGGCCGTGCTGGCAATTTCTGAAAAAGGTGGTCTGTTTGCTGCGCCCGACTTCTACATGAAGAAGCTGGCGGCTCCGGCCCAGGCCAAAGGCAGGGTTGACATCAACAAGTCGGCCACCGAAAACCTGAAAATTTTGGGCGAGTGCCTCGATCGCGGCATTGACGAGCTGGTGGTGGTGGTGATGAAGCGCGATCGCCACACCGACTTGATCAAAGAGATCCGTGATGCGGGTGCCCGCGTCAAGCTAATTGCCGATGGCGACGTTGGTGCGGCTATCTCCTGTGCCTTCTCAGGCACCAACACCCACGCGCTGATGGGCATCGGTGCCGCGCCCGAAGGAGTGATTAGCGCCGCCGCCATGCGCTGCCTGGGGGGCCACTTCCAGGGGCAGCTGATCTACGACCCCGCCGTGGTTAAGACCGGTTTGATCGGCGAGAGCAAGGAAGCCAATATTGCTCGCCTCAACGAAATGGGCATCACCGACATCGACAAAGTGTACGACGCCCACGAGCTGGCCTCGGGCGAGACCGTACTGTTTGCCGCCACCGGCATCACCCCCGGTGAATTGATGGAAGGGGTGCGCTTCTTCCACGGCGGCATGCGAACCCAGTCGCTGGTCATCTCTAGCCAGTCCAAGACCGCTCGCTTTGTGGACACCATCCACATGGTTGACCAGCCCAAGGCTCTCCAACTGCACTAGGCGATCTTGGGCATAGCGGATTCTCAATTTGATCCCCCCTGCCCTCCTTATTAAGGAAGGCAAAGAGGCTGCCTTAAACAGCATGAATCTGGGGGGATCTAGCCTTCAAATAAACATTGACGGGCAGCAAAAAACGTCTTTGAGTATGGGTTAAATTCGTTAGCCTAGAGATGCGGGGATCCTGCATCTCTTTTTTTGGGTCTTGTTCACAGTTTTTGATGGACTTTTGTTGAGTTTCCTTGAGTCAGGCCCTATTTATCTCTAAGTTCAAACATATTGGCAATTGTGTACGCAGCAACCTTTGGCGTGGCCATTCTCACGGTGACCTGGCCCCCATCAAGGCGCTGTCGATACCCTAAATTAGGCGACTACTAAACGCGTGGAGGAAGAATGAATATCGCCGTAATTGGCCTGAGCCACAAAACCGCCCCGGTGCAAATTCGCGAAAAACTTAGCATTCCGACGGCTCAGACAGGTGACGCGATCGCCCATCTCACCCACTGTCCCCACATCGACGAAGTCTCTATCCTCAGTACCTGTAACCGCCTCGAAATTCACATCGTCACCGAGGAAACCGAGCAGGGCATTCGCGAAGTAACCCAGTTTCTCTCTGAGCACAGCGGCCTGCCACTCCACGAGCTGCGACAGCACCTGTTCATCCTGCTGCATCAGGATGCGGTCAACCACCTGATGCGGGTAGCAGCGGGCCTCGACAGCCTGGTGCTGGGCGAAGGGCAAATTCTCGCCCAGGTCAAGCACGCTCACCAGCTAGCCCAGCAGCACAAAAGCATCGGTCGGGTGCTCGATCGCCTGCTGAAGCAATCCCTCACCGCAGGCAAGCGCGTGCGCAGCGAGACCAGCATCGGCACCGGGGCCGTCTCTATCAGCTCCGCCGCAGTAGAACTCGCTCGCATGAAGGTGCCCCACCTGAATGGCTGCCACGTCAGCATTCTGGGCGCAGGCAAAATGGCTCGCCTGCTGGTGCAGCATCTAATTTCCAAAGACTCCTGCACGATCACCATTCTCAACCGCACCATCGATCGGGCCAACGAGCTGGCCAAGCAGTTCCCTGATGCCAACATTCGCACCGGCACCCTCGATGCCATGCTGGAGACGGTTCAGGCCTGTGATGTGGTGTTTACCTGCACCTCGGCTACTGAGCCGCTGCTGCACCGCGAAAATCTGGAGCCGCTGGTATCGTCCAACCGCACCCTGATGCTGTTTGATATTGCGGTTCCCCTCAACGTCCACACCAACGCCAACGAGCTTGACAACGTCCACGCCTTTAACGTGGACGATCTCAAAGCGGTAGTGGCTCAGAACCAGGCCAGCCGTCGCCGCATGGCCATGGAGGCCCAGGTGCTGCTCGACCAGGAGGTGGAGAGCTTTATGGACTGGTGGCGATCGCTCGACACCGTGGGCACGATCAGCAGCCTGCGCAGCAAGGTCGAAACCATCCGTGAGCAGGAGCTAGAGAAGGCTCTGTCGCGCCTGGGCAGCGAGTTCGCCGAAAAGCATCAGGAAGTGATTGAAGCGCTGACTCGGGGCATTGTCAACAAGATTCTCCACGACCCGATGGTGCAGCTGCGCGCCCAGCGCGACATTGAGGCCCGCAAACGGGCGATGCAGACCCTACAGGTGCTGTTTGACCTGGAGACCACCTCCAACGAGAAGTACAGCTAGCGAGGCTTCAGAATCTAGGTTTCTCTGGCAGAGATAACCCAATCCTCAGGGATTTTCAAAATCCCTGAGGACTTTTGCGTACAGTAGGATTGAGGAGCAGGCTCAATCCATGACTATGCCAACAGTTCTCAGCGCTTCAACCGATCAACGGGTAGCCTATGGCGATCGCACCTGGGCACAGTTCAAGCTGATCCAACAGGGCTTAGAAGACTGCCCTGGGGTGCGTCTGTTTTACTACGACCGCACTGTGGAGGTGCTGATGCCAGGGCGCGATCACGAGTTTTTTAAGTCGGTGATCGGGTTCTTGCTAGAGCTGTTTTTCGTCGACCAAGGGATCGACTTTTACCCCACCGGGTCGATGGATCAAGAGCAGGAGGGTAAGGCCTTTGCCCAAGCCGACGAGTCGTACTGCATGGGTGGTCCCAAGGCGATCCCCGACCTCTCTATTGAAGTGACTTTCACCAGCGGCAACATCACCAAATTGGCACGGTATCGCTTGCTCGGCGTGCCAGAAGTTTGGTTTTGGGAAGATGGGTTGCTGAGTCTGTATCACCTAGAGGGTAGCGAGTACCGACCGGTTGATCGCAGCCAGATTGCTGAGTTGTCGGGCCTGGATATTGAGTTGTTTTGCCGCTGTGTGTTGATGGCCGAAACATCTCGCCTAGAGGCTGCTCGAGCATTTCGGCAGGGAATTCAAGCTGCATAGGCGGTGTAATATACCTAGCATCCTGATGTTGGCTTGAGCGTACATGGCAACTCCTTTTCGTATTGGTGTGGCAGGCCCGGTGGGCTCGGGCAAGACAGCATTAGTGGATAGCCTGTGTAAGGCGCTGCGCGATCGCTACTCAATCGCTGTGGTCACTAACGACATCTATACCCAGGAAGACGCCCAGTTTTTGGTGCGCAGCCAGGCGCTCAGCCCCGATCGCATTGTCGGGGTAGAGACTGGCGGCTGCCCCCACACCGCCATTCGCGAAGACGCCTCTATGAACCTGGTGGCGATCGAAGATCTCGAAGCGCGGTTCAATCCCCTTGATCTGGTGTTTGTGGAGAGCGGCGGCGACAACCTGGCCAGCACCTTTAGCCCCGAACTGGTCGATTTAACCCTCTACGTGATCGATGTGGCGGCGGGAGACAAAATTCCCCGCAAGGGCGGGCCGGGGATCACTAAATCTGACTTTTTGGTGATTAACAAAATCGATCTGGCTCCCATGGTGGGGGCCAGCCTAGAGGTGATGGAGCGAGACGCGCTCAAGATGCGGGGCGATCGCCCCTTCGGCTTCACTAACCTCAAAACCCAGGCGGGTTTGACCACCATTATCGACTTTATTAGCTACCACGCTGCGGCTGAGCCTGTGGCCTCAATTCCTTAGCTGGAAACGGTTTGGGCGTATCGAGGAAGACGATCGCAGCGGCTTTGGCGCAGCCAGGGGATCGGCTTGGTCGCTGCGATCGCCCAAAATCAGCCCTTAGAAAGAGGTCATTGGGAAGCGTACGTCTCGGAAACGTTACAAGAAAGGGAAGGTTTTGTACGCTACGCTACATTTGCTGCCAATCACAGCCCCTAATATCCACTCTGACGGTCTACGTGAATTTTCGAATAAGACAAGTCTTCCATTAAAGAGTCAGGAGCGAGGTTGAATGGTAACTCGATTTAATCGACGGAAGTTTTTGGTGTACGGGTCTGCGACCCTCGGTACTTCTATGCTGCTCAAAGCCTGTGGTGGCGGCGGCGGCACCACTGATACCGGTTCCACCGACGCCGGCACCGATACTGCCGCCGCCGATGGCGAAACCATTAAGGTGGGCATTCTTCACTCCCTCAGCGGCACCATGGCCATCAGTGAAACCACGGTAGTCGATGCTGAACAGCTAGCGATCAAAGAAATTAACGCCGCTGGCGGAGTGCTGGGCAAGCAAATCGAGGCCGTAGTCGAGGACGGTGCGTCTGACTGGCCTACCTTTGCTGAGAAGGCCGAGAAGCTGATCGACCAAGACCAGGTGGCGGTGGTGTTTGGCGGCTGGACTTCTGCTAGCCGTAAGGCCATGCTGCCCGTGTTTGAGTCTAAAGACCACATGCTGTGGTACCCGCTCCAGTACGAAGGCCAAGAGTGCTCGAAGAATATTTTTTACACGGGGGCAGCACCTAACCAGCAGATTGAGCCCGCTGTAGACTGGCTGCTCGAAAACAAGGGTAAGGATTTCTTCCTGGTTGGCTCTGACTATGTCTTTCCCCGGACAGCCAACACCATTATTAAAGAGCAGCTCAAGGCCAAGGGCGGCAACACGGTGGGTGAAGACTATCTGCCCCTGGGCAACACCGAAGTGACTCCGATCATCACCAAAATCAAGGCCGCTTTGCCCGATGGTGGCGTGATCTTTAACAGCCTTAACGGCGACAGCAATGTGGCCTTCTTTAAGCAGCTTCAGGGCGCGGGCATGGGGCCGGATCTCTATCCTGTAATGTCGGTGAGCGTGGCTGAAGAAGAAGTTCGTCAGATTGGCCCAGAGTTTCTGGTGGGCCACCTGGCTTCGTGGAACTACTTCCAAACCGTAGAAACCCCTGAAAACGAAAAGTGGGTGGCCGATTTTAAGGCCGAATTTGGTGAAGACCGAGTTACCAACGACCCCATGGAAGCTGCCTACATCATGGTTTACCTGTGGAAGCAGGCCGTGGAGGCCGCCGGAACTTTCGATATTCCTGAGGTGCGGACAGCGGCCTACGGCCAAGAACTGGCTGCTCCCGAAGGCCCCGTGACCATGAATGCCAACCACCACTTGTCTAAGACGGTACGACTTGGGGAAGTTATGGATGATGGCCTGTTCGAAATCGTTTGGGAAACCGACGGCCCAATTGACCCTGAGCCCTGGAACCAGTTTGTGCCTGACACCATCGGCTTTGCCTGCGACTGGTCTGACCCGGCCAAAGGCGGCAAGTTCGAAATCTAGGTCTAGGCTGTAGCCGCGATCGCGGTGCTGTCGAACAACGGTTTGGCGGGGATGCAGCAGGCTGTATCCCCGCTCTTCGTATAGCCCCATATACCCTAGGTCACATGCTCAGATCAGCATCTGTACTTGCCGTTGGTTAGGTTGCTAGAAGATGTGACCTCTCAACTTGAGCTTTGGGCATTTTGCCGTAGCTAGGCTGTTCTCTGGCCCAAATCTTTGGCTAGAAAGGCAGGGATAAAACACCCCTGGGTGATGTGTATAAATCAAACCTTTAAACGGGCAAAAACTGTAAAAGGTGAACATTTCTTCGCTTAGGGTCACCGTAGTATTTCACTGAGATTGTGCCCCATTGGTTGGGTAAGTCAATTGACGTTTGTTAAGTAGCGCGTTGTTCTTAAATCGGTAAAGACTGTGTTGGAAGGCTTAATTGGTGGCCTTTTTAATGGCATTAGCATCGGTGCAGTGCTGTTGATTGTGGCCTTGGGCTTAGCCATTGTATTTGGCTTGATGGGGGTCATTAATCTGGCCCACGGAGAACTGATGATGTTTGGGGCCTACACCACCTTTGTGGTGCAAAATGCGGCTAAAAGCATGGGGGGAATTGCGCCCGATCTATATATTTTTGCTGCCCTACCCCTGGCATTTTTGGTGGCAGCTCTGCTGGGCTTGCTGCTAGAGCGAACGGTGATTCGCTACCTGTATGGTCGGCCCCTAGAAACGCTGCTGGCTACCTGGGGGGTGAGCCTAATTTTGATTCAGTTTATTCGCAGCGTCAGCTGGCCCATGGTGATTGGCCTGGTTGTGTTCGCGGGGCTGTTTTTTATCGGTCGCTGGGTGCTGACCCGCTACACCGACTGGGATCGGATATCTGGCTGGGCGAATCCGGTGTTTTTGGGGCTGAGTGGCGCGATCGCAGCGCTCACCTGGTTTTTGACCCAAAGCTCTGGCAGCGCTCAGTTTGCCCGCCCCTGGTTTGGTGCCCGCAACGTGGATGTAACACCGCCGAGTTGGCTGCGAGGCGGCATTACCCTGGGCAACACGCTGCAGTTTCCCTCAGCGCGATTATTCATTATTGCTCTCACCATCATCTGTCTGGTGGCGGTCTACTGGTTCCTTAACGGCACTGCTTGGGGTCTGCGGATTCGCTCGGTGACCCAAAATCGCGGTATGAGTGCCTGTTTGGGTATTCCTACTGGTCAGGTTGATGCAATTACCTTTGCTCTAGGGTCTGGACTGGCGGGCATTGCCGGGTTTGCGGTAACGCTGCTGGGTTCGGTCGGCCCTAACTTGGGAGGCAACTACATTGTGGATGCCTTCATGGTGGTGGTGGTCGGCGGAGTTGGCAAGCTAGTGGGCAGTATTGTCGCGGCTATGGTAATCGGTATTACTACTTATCTGTTGGGCTCGGGCACCATGGCGCTGCTGTTTCCATCAACGGACTTTTTCCAACCCATGATTGGTTTCTTTACCTTTTTCGCCACCACGAGCATGGCCAAGGTACTGGTTTTTGCACTAATTATTGCCTTTTTGCAGGTGCGGCCCGCTGGGCTGTTCCCGCCGAAGGGTCGTTCGGTGGAGCTATAGGGCTATGACTACAAATGTTGCCGTTCAACCGCGCCGCGCTGCCAAGGCTAGCGAAAAGCGCAAGCTAATGATTGAGGTCGTCGCAGTGATTGCGATCGCCCTTTTCTTGATCCTAATTCTCCCCATGCTGCTGTCGGGGTTTCGGCTTAACCTAGTGGGTCGCTTTTTGGCCCTGGCCATTGTGGCCCTGGGCATTGACTTGATCTGGGGCTTTACCGGCCTGCTGAGTCTGGGCCACGGCATCTTTTTTGCCCTGGGGGGCTACGCCTTTGCCATGTATCTGGAGCTGAATACCCTGGGCGAAGGCCAGCTGCCAGAGTTCTTTGGCCTCTACGGGGTAACAGAGCTGCCCCTGTTTTGGCAACCCTTTAACTCCTTGCCGTTTACGCTGGTGGCGATTTTCACCATTCCGGCGATCGTAGCGGGGCTGCTGGGCTATCTGGTGTTCCGCAACCGCATTCGCGGGGTCTACTTCTCAATTTTGACCCAGGCTGCCCTGGTGGTGTTTTTTAACCTGTTTAACGGTCAGCAAAAGCTGATCAATGGTACCAACGGTCTCAAAACCTCCACCTCGATGTTTATGGGTCAGCAGGTAGGCAGCGACGGCATGCGGATGTTCTTTTACATCAGCACCGTCATTGCTCTGATCGCCATGTATGCCCTCTGCCGCTGGCTCACCAGTGGGCGCTTTGGCCGCATGCTGGTGGCTATTCGCGATGACGAAAACCGGGTGCGCTTTTCGGGCTATGACCCGACCGCCTTTAAGGTGCTGGTGTTTGCGGTCTCAGGGGCGATCGCGGGCATTGCCGGTGCCCTCTATACGGTGCAATCGGGCATCATCTCGCCCCAGGTGATGGATATCGCCTTCTCCATCGAGATGGTGATCTGGGTTGCTGTAGGCGGGCGCGCCACCCTAGTCGGTGCCGTGCTGGGTGCCGTGCTGGTGAACATGGCCCGCAGCCTGCTCAGCGAGCGCTTCCCGGACGTGTGGCTGTTCTTTCAGGGGGCGTTGTTCCTGATTGTGGTTACGGCTTTGCCCGACGGCATTATTGGCTGGGGTCGTCGCCAGTTTGGCTCTGCGGTCAGCTCGGCTCTGGGCCTTACCCCTACAGATGTGCCCTACGCCAGCGATAGTGATTCGGTAGTTGAACCTATCCCCGAGTTTGCCGAAAAGTAGTCTGCTGAAAAGTAGGGTGGGCATTGCCCACCATTTAATTAAGGCTTCTTAATTAAGCCTTTCACAGCCTAGCTAAGGCAATAGCCCCTTACGTGGGCATTGCTCACGTAACTCAGCAAAAACCTCATCAGCCCACGGTTTAATGGTGGGCGGTGCCCACCCTACCCCATCACTCTATCACTCCCCCATGAGCACCAAAGTCCTAGAGATCAAAGACGTCACCGTCAGCTTTGATGGGTTTAAGGCCATCAATAACCTCAACTTCAGCATGGATGAGGGCGAACTGCGGGTAATTATTGGCCCCAACGGCGCGGGCAAAACCACCTTCCTAGACGTCATCAGCGGCAAAACCAAACCCACCGAGGGCGCGGCCTACTTCAAAGGCCAAGATCTGCGCAAATACAAAGAGCACGAAATTTCGCGCCTAGGCATTGGTCGCAAGTTTCAAACCCCCCGCGTCTACCTCAACCTCACCCCCCGCGAAAACCTCGATCTCTCCTGCAATCGCAATAAAAACGTCTTCTCCACGCTGTTCAAAAAAGCCCCGCCCGCCGAAAAACGCACCGTGGGCGGCCTGCTCGAAACCATTGGCCTCGACCACAAAGCCGACATCCCCGCCGCGCTGCTTTCCCACGGCGAGAAGCAGTGGCTTGAGATCGGCATGCTGGTGGCCCAGTCACCCGATCTGCTGCTGGTGGATGAGCCAGTAGCAGGCCTCACCGACGAAGAAACCGAGCAGACCGGCAAGCTGCTGATGTCGCTGGCCGAAAGCCACTCCATTGTGGTGATCGAGCACGATATGGAATTTGTGCGCCAGATCGCCCGTCAGGTTACCGTGCTGCACCAGGGCAGCGTGCTCTTTGAAGGCACCATGGATCAGGTGCAGACCGACCCCAAGGTGATTGAGGTCTACCTGGGCAAAGAAACCGGCCTCACCCCTGAGCAAATGCTGCTGCTGCGCATTGCCGCCACCATGGCCTGGGCCGACGACAACTTCGCCGATGTGCAGCAGGCGGTGATTCTCGATCGCCTCAGCCGCAAGTTTGCCCACGCCCCTGAAGAGCAAGCCGAACTGCGAGACGATCTCAAAAACCTGCTGGCTACCGAAATCCCGCTAGAAGATCTGGTGCCCCACCTCACCACTCAGGCCCAGCGCGAAGAAGCCCTCATGCTCAGCTACGAGGTAATTAGCTCTAACCAGATCAACCAAACCGAGGCCGTGGTCTACCAAAAACTGCTGAATTTGCTCGGCCTGCCCCCCGAGACCGTTAGCCGCCTGGAAGCTGCTGCTCTCGAAGAACTGGCCGCGCGCGGGTGATGGGGTGGCGGTGCATTGCTTCGCGAATGCACCGCTACAGTAATCCCCTATCCCCTCACTCCCCCATCTTCCCCACCTCCCCTACCCCTCACTCCCCATGACCACCACCCACCCCACCCCCCCACA
>JANPIO010000027.1:0-9832 GCA_031425055.1 Phormidium sp. VAR_61_metabat_6 | reverse complement strand
ACCTTTCACTACCTGAAGCACGGTGAGCTGTAGCACCAAGGCCCAGTAGCCCAGACCGTACCAGGCGGCGGCGATCGCCACCGCCGTACTCAGCCCCAGCGCCACCACCTCTACGGTGGTCAACAGCTCAAACTTCATCTGCCGCTTTAGCAGCGACATGTGCTGAAACGACAGACACAGGCTGCTGGCCCCGATCGCCAGACAGAGCACCATCGCCATCAGCTCCGGCTGGCCATAAAACCGCGACAGCAGCGGGCCGCACAGCACCATGCCGCCAATCACCAGGGCATTGATCTTCAGCGACAGCCAGAAAATGGCGCTGGCCTGCTCCTGGTTGAGTTCCTGCCGCTGCACGGTGGCCGTTTCCATACCCAGGTTGCTGAGGCTATCGACCATACTGAGCAGGGGCTGCGTCATAGCCAGCAGACCAAAATCGGCGGGCACCAGCAGACGGGCCAGCACCGCCGTGCCCACAAGGCCAATCACCAGCTTGATCGGCTGGGCCGCTATGGCGACCACGCCCGACTGCACCGATCGTTGGGTCAAGTTGGCCTGGAGCGCCGTGGTTTCGAAATGGTGATCAGATTTAGTCATAGCGGTTGCCCTAGGGTGATGCTGACTAAACGCAGAGTTCGGCGGGGGTGGGGCTGGTTTGCAGCAGATGCTCGCCCAGCCGCCGGGCCAGGGCCAAAATAGTAAATGTCGGCGAGTAGGATGGCCCCGTGGGAAACACCGCCGACCCGGCCACATATAGGTTTTCGGTGCCAAACACGCGGCAGTCGGTGTCAACTACCCCCTCGTCGGGCCGCAGGGCCATGCGGGTGGTGCCCATCTGATGGGCGGCGTCGGTCATGGTCTCGAGGGTCGGTGGGTCGTCGCTAAAGTCAAAGCGACCCATGCCCAATTGGGCAAACCGCTCGGTCAGCAGTGCCAGCGTTTTGGCCATGGAGCGGTGATCGTGGCCGGTAAAGCACCAGTCCACCTGGAGCTGTCGCTGACCCAGGGCATCGCGATCGCTCCCTAAGGTGAGGCGGCTGGCTCTATGGGGGGCCTGCTCGGTGACAAACTTGACCCGGTAGTGGGCTACAGCTCCGTTGCGATCTCGGCAGACTGCCCGTCCCTGCACCGTGCGCCACACCCGGCTGGCTAGCCGTTCGTAGATGGGTTGCAGATACAGCACGTGCTCGAGCAGCTGGTGCTGCTCCTGGGTGTCATCGTCGAGGGCAAAGCAAATGCAGAAGCGGGGCTTGGGGCCGTACTGCAACTCGTTGGCAAAATCTTGGGCCAGGGGGCCGGGGTGCAGCTTGCCAGTGTGGTGCTTGGGGTGGTCGGTGTAGAAGCGGCCCACCAGGTCGTGGCCGTTGCCAATGCCTCCTGGCAGCTGTCGATCTGAGGCCAGCAGCAGGCGGGCGGTTTCGAGGGCACCCGTGGCTAGCACCACGGTTTGGCCTGCGACGGTGATCTCGCGCCCTTCTAGCGATTTGCAAACTACACCTGTGACTCGCTGGCAGCGATCGTCGAGGGTGAGTTCGGTGACGGTGGCCCCCAGCACTACGCGCAGATGGGGCGATCGCCGCATTTCATCGCCAAAGCGGTGGGCCGTGCGGGTGGGGCTTTCTTCCCAGTAAAAGCTGCTCATTTTGAGACCACCCGCCCCAATTTTGCCCCGCAGCGATTGAATCTCGGCCCGTTCAGCTTCGGCCTCTAAATCGCCAAAACCGTAGTCTTTAGCCGCCGAGCGGTAGTGGGCGAGCAAGTCGGTAAAGGCGATCGGCCAACTGCTGTTCTCCACCCAGGGGCGGGGCTCAAAGTCAGAGGGTTGCAGGTACTTCCATTTGCCCGTCCAGACGTTGCTGGTGCCGCCAAACTGGCGCACCCGGCTCACCCCCCGCAGCTCGGGCGGCAGGTAGCGGTGGTAGTAGGAGTCGGGGTTGAGTTCGCGGTGGCGCTTGCCCAAAAACACCACGTCATTCAGCGCCTGAATCGCCGGATCAAACTGTTGACGACCGCTTTCCACCAGCACCACCTCGCGACCGTGGCGGGCCAGGTGCGTCGCGACCTCGGCCCCGGCGATGCCCGAGCCGATCACCACCACTTGCGCTTGCAGTTGGGTCTGCTCGCCCATATCTAAAATGTCGGTAATCATTGAACCTCCGCTGATGGTGAAAACTGCAATCTCAACGTCGTTCTCAACGGACGTCTGACAGGGGCGAGGGAACGCTGGCCCTGAGGGTAGCCAAGGTTTTGATCGCCCGCCGTTTGTAAGGGGAGCCCAGCCGGGCGATCGCCTGCACCGGATGAATAGCAAACGCCCTACCCCAGGCCCGAGCCGCCAACCACCGCTGACCGCTGCGCTGGAGCATGACGGCGTGGTTAAAAACAAAATCGGCTACAGTTTGGCGGGGTTGGCGGGCAAACACATCCCGGTGTTTGGTCAAGAGCTGCTCAAAACTCTGCTGCCGCCGCCAGGGGTTCGACGACACCCGATTGCCCTCGTGGGCTGACAGGTGGTACGTCACTTCGGGAATGCCCCACAGCGAGCACACCGGGTTGAGTCGCAAAAAGAGTTCGGTGTGCACCCGCGAGCTAAAGCCGGGGTCAAAGCCCCCCATGCCCAGCAGCACCGCGCGCTCCACCACCAAACTTTGCTTAGTAAAAAAGGACGTGCTGGGGGGAATTTTCTCCAGGCAGAAGTGCGATCCTTTCGGCAGGGTAGGGGGCAGGTGGGTTTCGAGGATCTGTCCCCGGCTGTTGACAATGCTGAGGCCAAACAGCAACCCCACTGGAGTGGGTAGGTCTGAGGGAATACGCTGAATTGCTCCCAGAGCTTTTTCGGCCATATCGGGCTGCAAGACATCGTCGTCGTCGAGGTAGGTGATCCACTGAGCGTTGGCGGCCAGGGCACCCTGGTTGCGGGCCATGGCCCCTCCCTGATTTGGCTCTAGGCGAATCACTCGCAGTCGCTCCTGGGGAGGGAGATCTACTGCTGGGGTGGAGCCGTCATCGACTACAACCACTTCCAGGTCATTGATGGTTTGACCCAGGGCGCTGGCCACGGCGCGGCGCAGCAGCTCGGGCCGGTTGTGGGTAGGAATGATGATGGTAAGCTGAGGGCTAGTCATAGCGAGCTGAGGTTAGGATTGGCAAGATATGCAGGATTGGTGAGGTAATGGGCCTGAATTTGGCGATAAAAAGCTAAAAACTGGTCGGTACGGCTGGCTTCGCTAAAGTGCACTAGGGCGCGATCGCGCCCCGCCCTGCCCATCGCCTCCGCCAGCTCCCGGTCTTGCAGCAGTTGGGTGAGGCGATCGCCCCAGGCCGCCCCATCGCTGGGGGCCACCAAAAATCCGGTGCGATCGGCGTGAATAATCTCAGGCTGGGCACCGACGGCGCTGGCCACCACCGCCGTGCCTCGCATCATCGCCTCGGTGGTGACATTGCCAAAGGGCTCCTCCCACTGGGAGGGCACCGCCTGCACCCAGGCGCGATCAAAGTGGGCCTCTAGCTGCGATCGCGTCACATGTCCCAACCAGGTAACGCTGTCTCCCAAGCCTATTTGCTGGGCTAAAGTCTTTAGCGCCTCGCCCTCAGGGCCTTGACCGGCCACTAGTAACTGGGCGTTGGGCACCTGCGATCGCGCCACAGCAAACGCCTTCAGCAGTACGTCCACCCCCTTCTCGGGCACCAGCCGCCCGGCAAAAACCACCGTGGGTGGGCCGCTCAAGGGTGGTCGGGGATCGCGCACCGGCACGCCGTTGTAGATCACCTCCACCGGGCTCAGTCCGGCCTGCTCTAGCTGGGCTTTCATCCCCTGACTGAGGGCTACTACCCGGTCAATGACCCCTCGCCAGCGCTGCCAGAGCTGGTGCTGAACCATCAGCGTGGCCCAGGTTTGCGGGGTGAGACAGCCTTCGGTTAGGCACACCCGCCCTGGAGCCTCCTGGCAGGGGCTGCCATCTGGCAAGACTTTTGTCCCTGCCGGGCAAATGGCCTTATATACCGCCGTTTGATAGATGCAGGGCCGCGATCGCAGCAGCGGCAAAATCAGCGGCGACAGCTGCCACATAAACATGCGAATGTGCACCACGTCGGGCTGAAACTCGCGCAGCACCTGCCGCAGCCGCCAATAGGCTGAGGGGTTAGCCGTCTGACTCAGCACCTGAAGCCGCGAGGTGGTGCCAAAGCAGGTGTCGTTCGCCAACTGGGGATGGCCCGCTACGGGCATGGCGTCGCTGGCAAACAGCCGCACCTGGTGACCGCGATCGCTCAACCCCTGGCGCAGCGACAGCATTTGTAGCTCGGCTCCACCACTGGCGGTGCCGTAATCATGCAGCAGAAGAATTTTCATTTACCTTCCCCTGGGGCGATCGCGCCGGTAGTTCAGCAGAGAATCGAGGTGACTCTACGGCGGACGCTTGCTGCGGCTGGAGCCACAGGCGAGCATGGCGACTGGTCAAATAGCGGTTTAGCACCCGATCAACCGGTGCCAGCGCCCCGTACATCAGCACCTTTTCCACCAACCGATTTTTCACCAGCCCAAAGGTCATGCGGTGCAGCAGCGGCGACAAAATCATTCTGCGCCGCCGCCAGCCCAGGGCTTTGAGCTTCTGGCTAAAGTAGACATCCTCAGGCAAGTTCCACTTCTGGCGTAGGCGAACTAAGCTCTCCCGTTCCCAGGCGTCGCTCCAGCGCAGCATATAGAGGTGCAGATCAGCCCAGCTCCAGGCAATGCCCGGCACGTAGGTAATCACCGAGGTCGGCTCAAAATAAATGGTGCCCCCCGTCTGGGCCACCCCCAGACACAGATCCACATGCTCTTTAGTGTTGAGAAACCCTTCGTCCAGCGGCCCCAGCTGCTCAAACACGCTGGTGCGAACGAGCATGCAGTGAAACTCCACCAGCTCCGCTGGAGTGCGCTCTAGCTTGTGGGCCACCTGGGCGACTCGCTGCCCCTGGCGACACATTTTTTCCCGCAGTCGCCGCCGCCCCTTGACATCGACAATAATGCGGGCCTCGCCGTTGGCAAAGTGAATGGTCTCATGCAGCGGCTCATCCTGGCAGGTGAGCGGCCCCACAATGGCGGCCCCGGTTTCGTCGGCGCACTGCACTAGCGCCTCCAGCCAGCCCGGCGACACCACCACATCGTTATCGACAAACACCACGTAGGGCGTATCGACCCTCGCCAACCCGACATTTCTGGCCTGGTTAGGCGTGAGAAAGTGGTCAACCCGCACCAGCTCAAACCCCTTCTGACGGGCCTGGGTCGTTAAATATTCGGCCACGGGCTTAGGCGAGTTGCCATCTACATACACCAGCTTAAAGGGCATCTGGGTGTGTTCATAGATGCTCTCCAGGTTGGTTTGGGTGTAGCTAAAGCGCTCTCGGGGCGAGACCACCAGGGTCACGTTTGGCACTGTCATAGATCAACCATCCTTCATTAGGAGACTTTTCGAGGGGGTTGCCCACCACAAGTACAAATCAACAGTTCAGCACTTCTTGTGGAGGCAAACCGCCGTTTGCCTCCAGGGCGCTGGCTAAACGGCTTGGGGAAGCGACTGACCAGCGGGCACCAACTTGCCCCCACGCAGCTTTGACCATTCCTGGTCGGTAAAGTTCTCGTGATACGAGCGCTCGACGTTGATATTCCAAATGTCGTGGTTTTCGCCCACGATGTTTTTGGCGGCCAGCAGCGCCGACAGCATTGAGTGATCCTGGTTGTTGTAGCGGTGCATGCCGTTGCGGCCCACGGTTTGCAGATTCTCAAAGCCGCGAATGTAGTCTTCAAGTACCTTAAGGTGCTGCCGATACTCGCCGTCGTACACCGGGTAGGCCTTAAACTGGCGAATCACGCAGCCGTCTTCTACATCCTCGCGTTTGACCCCCAGGCCCAGGCGGGTAATTTCTGCCGACGCTAGCTCGATCAACTGCTCGTTGGGCATTTCCCACAGATCATCCCCTTCGCTGCAAAAATACTCCATACCCAGGCAGGTTTTGCTGGGGTCGGGCACCATTTCAGGGCTCCAGTTCTTGAAGTTTTGAATGCGCCCTACCTTAAACTCAGGGCTGTGAATATAGAGCCAGTTGTCGGGGAAGAGATCGGGGTTGTCAATAATCAGCGACACAATCAAAAAGTCGCGATACTTGAGCCCCCGCGCCGCCGCCAGCACCTCTTCGGGGGGCAGCGGATCGAGGCGATTGAGCAACAGAGAAATGGGCATGGAGTTGATAAAATGCTCGCCCACAAGGTCAAAGGTTTGATCGCCCTTTTTGGCGACCACCTTAGTGATGCGCTTGCCCTCGCGCTCCACCCGCACTACTTCAGTGTTGAGGTGGACTGGCGAACCATGCCTATCGAGCAACTCCTGGCAGCGCTCCCACATCATGCCGGGGCCAAGCCGGGGGTAGTCAAACTTTTTGATTAGGCTCTTGGCATTTTGGCTACCAAAAATAGCGTTGATCACCGCCTGCTTGAGCGACATGTTTTGAATGCGCTGGGCCGCCCAATCGGCACGAATTTGGCTGCACGGAATGCCCCAAACCTTTTCGGTATAGGTTTTAAAGAAAATCCGGTAGAGCCGCTCGCCAAAGCAGTCAATTACCCATTCTTCAAAGGTCTCGGCCTCAAAGTCTGGGTTCACATACTTTTGCCCTTTGGCTTTGAGATAGCTAAAGAGAATCAAGGCGCTGGTGACAGGACCAAGATTTTTGAGCGTCTTCATCAACGACAGCGGATAGTCGTAAAACTTGTTGTCGTAATAAATCCGCGACAGTCGCGGCGTCTGAATAAAGTCGTCGCCCAAAATCTCTTTCCACACCGCCTGCACTTCGCTGACTTTGGTAAAAAAGCGGTGGCCACCGATGTCAAAGCGATAGCCTTTATAGGTTTCAGTACGAGAAATACCACCCACTTTGTCGGCTTTTTCGAGCACCACCGACTTTTGGCCTTGCTTCATGAGTTCGTAGCCTGCGGTCAGACCTGCTGGCCCGCCACCAATGATAACTACAGGTAAAGATTGCATTGATTCAACTCCAAAAGCTGGGTAACTGCACTGACAAATTGGGAAAGATTGTTGGCTAGTCGGCAAAGGTAGAAAGTTGCCGAAACTGATAGGTCACAAAACCGTAGGCAAAGGCGGCACCGCCGTAGAGAAAATAAAGCCAGTGCCAGGGAATCACGCGCAGGGCAAACAGCGGCCCCCGCTTATACCAAAAGAAGCGATAAACCCGCTGATTAATGATCAGCAGCCCGACCATGATGGCGATCGCAACAATCCACAAAAAGGGCTCAATTAATCCGCCCACCAGGCAGGCTAGGGCCGCAAAGGCGAGCACTACGCTGAGGCGGTTGGTGCGATCGAGGTTGAGGTCATTCATCGGTTGCCCCTGGCTGAGAATTAGCTCTGCCCAGGGCAGGGCACGGTAGAAAATCTCGGCCCGCAGCAGTGAGACCGGCTCCCAACATTTCAGGTGCTTGACCTGAATGTGCTTACACAGACGAATGGTGTAGCCCGCCCGCCGCAGTCGGTAGCCCAGCTCAATGTCTTCGACGCAGGGCTTGAGATAGCGCTCGTCAAAGCCGCCCACGGCATGAAATGCCTCAGCGCGAATGGCCCCGCAGGCTCCCCAAAAGGTCGAAGCCTTTTCGGATGCTGCCTGGTGGGTGTAATGGTGCAACAGATTTTTGTACTGCGAGAGAAAATTAGCGGCCCCAGGCTCGTCGTCGTAGGAGCCAATCAGCGCTGCTAGGTTGACATCTTTTTGAAAGGCCGTTTCGACATTGAGAATGGTGTCTTGAGCGACGGTGACATCGGCATCGACAAAGAACAGAATTTCTCCCTGAGCCATCGCTGCCCCTCGGTTGCGGGCGCGGGCCGGCCCACCCGCCGAGTCGTAGCGAAACACCTTAGCTCCAACTGCTTTGGCCACTTCCCATGAGCCATCGGTGTCGCCGTCGGCCACCACAATCACCTCGTCGGGCTGGCGGCTAGATTGGCTCAGGCTATCGAGGCAGCGGCGAAAGCTGTCGCCACCATTGTGCACAGGAATAATGACAGAAATACTGGGTCTTGATGTATGACCTGGACTGAAATTCATGAACCAAATATTCCTAAGAACAAGTGCTGAGTTCTGCACAAAAAGGTGACTGTGCAAGTAACTAATCTGCTAACTATTCTTGAAATAGGGGGCATCTATTTAGCGAAAATAAATGCCTTTTAGCGATCTAAAACGATTTCAGGAAAATCTAGAAAGCTTACTTTGTATGGGCTTACAGGAAGTTTAAAGCGCTCTATGGTAGAGAAGTTATCACGGCTATTTTGCCGGAATCATGAAAAAATTCTCATCTTTACGATGTCTTTATAGTTATTTCTCCGCTAGGAAATTATCTCAATATCTATCTTTGGAGAGATGGCAAAATCGAGACTAAAAAACGTGTGAATTGTTCCAGGATGAGGCTTCAGGTATTCATTAATACAAAAAAGATGTGTTGCTCAATACATGTTTGGTTCTCGATGTCTTAGCTGTAATGGTTGCGATCGCTCCCCCAGCACACTCTGTCAAACAAGGTTGTGCGATGGCAAAAACCTCGCTAGCCTGAGACTGTTCTGACTGTGCAAACCGCCATGCCCACTGGAGCCCTCTGTGCGATCGCCTATGCTGCTCTCTCTGCGATCGGCGGCCTGATGGGTTATGCCCAAGCCCGCAGTCAGGTGTCGTTGGTTACCGGTGTGGTGAGCGCCGTCCTGCTGCTGACCGGAGCCTGGCTGTGGCAGGCTGGCTCGGCCGGCGGAGCGGGAATGGCGATGGGCGTTACAGCGGCCCTAGTGTTTATTTTCGTTCGCCGCTGGATGCAGACCCGCAAAGCCATGCCCGCCGCCATCATGATTGTGGCGGGGGTGCTGGCATTCGTGGGTATGGGGCTATCTCTAGTTGGCGTTATCTAGGCGATCGGAGGGCTGGGCCTGTGTCCTGGATATCTCTTATTCAACCTGTCAGTAATTTCGCGGAATTTAAAGAGAGTTTGTAGATTTGGGCGACTCTTGGGAACCTGACGGGGCGGTCGGTCGTCTCAGCAGGTCTTCAGCAGAAACCCCTTCGGTTTGGTTGCCAAATCGCCACAGAGCGGCAGCGGCCTCAGCCTGAGTAACGCCTTTCTGGGGCTGAAACAGGGTGGTATAGCCAAAGGCACGGCGAATGTTGGCAAAATCGCCGTTTTGGTAGTCGGCCAGCACCGCCCGCATCGCCAGCGGCTCAATCTTAGCGGCATCCTGAAAGCCCCAGGTGGTGGCAACTGTGTCGGCCGCAGCAGTCGGCAGCGGCGCGCGAGAATCGAGGGGCACCTTCCACAGCACCAGGGTTTCGCGGGTGAGGGGCGCATCGGGTCGAAAGGTAACGGCGGTGGCATTGCCGGTCTTGGCGCTGGGAATAATCCCCGCTTCGGCTAACCCTTGAATGGCGGCAAAGTAGGGGTGCGAAGCGGGCACATCCTGAAAAGCGGGGGCGGTGCCGGCGGCGGCGGGGCGCATGCGCTTGGCCGGTACATCTTGATAAAACCTGTTGTTGGCAGTGAGCAGCCAGTGGGCAAACTCACCCCGCGTAATGGCTTGGTTAGGGGCGAACTCGGGCTTTACTGCGGTGCTGTTGGCCGTTGGACGCGCTGACTCGACAATCCCCAGGGCTAGCCAGTTTTGTACATAGGGGCGCAGGTCTTCGGGCACTTCGGCCAGGGTTGCGGCACTGCCCTCGGGTGAGGGTGCTGGCTCTGGGGGTTCGGCCTCGGCGGGGGCAGGGATCTCGGTGGCTGTCTCAGCCGGATCGGGTTCGGCCTCGGCGA
>JANPIO010000026.1:0-4181 GCA_031425055.1 Phormidium sp. VAR_61_metabat_6 | reverse complement strand
AAAAGATCTCTCATCTAAGCCTGATTTTTTGCTTCCAGAGTGCTGGGGGCTGCGTCGAGGCCGAGTGCACTTGATGAACGGGGCCCATCACCCCCGCTGTCACCATATTCTGGCAGACAGTGCGATCGCGGCATCCCTTTGTATTCCTATGATGGCCCAGGGCGAAACCTTGGGGCTGTTTTACCTCAGCACCGACAATCCCCAGGTGTTGTCAGAGGCCAAGCAGCAGCTGGCGCGGACGCTGACGGAACAGGTGGGTATGGTAATCGCCAACCTAAAACTCCGCAAAACCCTCTACCAGTAGAGCTTTTACGCGCTGTGTCGAGGCTAGGGAACGCAGTCGGGCTGGGCTAAGCCGCGATCGCATCCATCAACTCCTCAGCCATATCAAAGTTGGCGGTGACCGACTGCACGTCGTCAAGGTCTTCCAGGGCATCCATCAATTTGATCAGCAGGCGGGCCTGGTCGGGGTCATCGACAACCAGAGTATTGCTGGGCAGCCAGCGGAGTTCCGCCTGTTGGACGGTTAACCCCTGGGCCTTGAGGCCGGTGTCGAAGGTCTCCAGATCGGCAGGAGTGCAAAATAGCTCGGCGGCGGGAATTTCTTCATCGCGACGACCGAGCACCGTGGTGAGTTCGTAGGTTTCGGCTCCGGCCTCCATGGCGGCTTCGAGCAGGGTTTCTTCGTCGCCGGGGTGAACGATGGTGACGACGCCTTTTTGCTCAAACATCCAGCCGACGCAGCCGGTTTCGCCCAGGTTGCCGTTGCTCTTGCTAAAGGCGGCGCGCAGGTCGGCAGCGGTGCGATTGCGGTTGTCGGTGAGGGCTTCGATCAAGATGGCGACGCCGCCGGGGCCGTAGCCCTCGTAGCGGATGGCCTCGAAGCTGTTGTCGGCACTGAGGTTGCCAGAACCTTTGGCGATCGCGCGATCGATATTGTCGTTGGGCACCCCGGCTGCCTTGGCCTTATCAATGGCGGTGCGCAGCTGAAAGTTGCCCGCCGGGTCACCCCCCTGGCGCGCCGCCACGATAATTTCTCGCGACATCTTGGCGAAGACTTTGCCTCTTACGGCATCAACCCGCGCTTTTTGGCGCTTGATGTTGGCCCACTTGCTATGACCTGCCATACCTCAACAACTGGTGCACTGCATGCTTGATTTTATCGCCCCAGGGTCAACCTCACAGATCGACTAACGGGGCGGCGGCGCGCAGAGCTGCCCCGATCAGGCCGACCTGGGGGTTGAGCACGATATGCACGGGCACTCGATCGAGCAGGGGGCTGACCCGGCCCTTGTGGGTAAAGGCATCGAGGAAAGCTCCGGCGGTCATGGCGTCGAGGTTTTTGGCGGCGATGCCCCCGGCCACGTAGAGGCCGCCGTAGGGCAGCAGCTTAAGGGCGAGGTTGCCCGCCTCGGCCCCGTAGGCAGAGACAAAAATTTCCATGGCTTTGTGGGAGAGGCGATCGCGGCAGTCTACGGCGGCCTGGGCAATGACGGCGGCGGGGTCAACGGTTTTGGTAGAGAGGCCGGTTTGGCGTTCCCAAGCGGTGATCGCTTCAGCAATCTCTGGAGTTTCGGCGGCAAACTCGCGATCGCGCAAAAATTGGTAGATCGCCACAATGCCCTGGCCCGACACCACCCGCTCCACCGACACGCGAGCGATCTGGTGCTTATCGAGCAGATAGCGCATCAGCTGAAACTCTAGCTCTGAGCGGGGCGCAAAGTCGACGTGCCCTCCCTCCGAGGGGAATACCAGGGGTCGCCCGCCCGTGGCCAGGGCAAACCCCTGCCCCAGTCCGGTGCCCGCGCCGATGATGGCCACTGGGGCATTGCCGTCGGGGTCACCCGCTTGCAGGGTGTGGATGTCTTCGGCAGCGAGGCCAAAGACCCCATAGCCGACGGCTTCAAAGTCGTTGATCAGCTCTACTCGGTCGAGGTCGAGTTCGACTTGGAGGCGATCGCCCTCTAGCGACCAGGCCAGGTTGGTCAGGCTGGAGGTGTTGTCCACGACTGGCCCGGCGATCGCAAAGCAGGCTCGCTCAGGCGTGTAGGTATGCCCGGCGTCAATGGCGGCCTGGTGCAAAAATTCTTTGACCATTGGCACCAGGTCGGGGTAGGCCTGGCTGGAGTAAGTGTGCTCAAACTCGTTTTTGAGAATCACCGGGGTCGATGGACTGGGTTCGCTGGCTTCGACCAGGCGCAGAATGGTTTTGGTGCCACCAATATCACCGGCAAGCAGATAGGTCATGGCTGGAACGTTCTGAGGGGCTAACGACAGTTGCGGGCAGATCCTGGTTTAGCTTACCGCTGCGAAAGCCCTCTAGATCGAGGGTGACGTAGGTGAAACCGTAGTCTTGTAGCGCCTTCACCAGGGCTTCAAGATCGGTGGCCGCTACAAAATCCTTAATATTTTCGGCAGGAATTTCAATGCGGGCGGTGTCGGCCTGCGATCGCACCCTGAGCTGCCGCAGCCCCAAATGCCGCAGGTACAGCTCTGCCTGTCCCACCCGCCGCAGCTTCTCTAGGGTGATGGCCTCACCGTAGGGAAAGCGTGAGCTGAGGCAGGGTTGCGCTGGTTTATCCCACCAGGGCAGACCCAGCAGGCGCGAGATCTCGCGCACCTCAAATTTGGTGATCCCCACTTCAGCCAGGGGCGATCTGGCACCGCGCTCCTGCGCCGCCTGAATGCCGGGGCGGTAGTCGCCCAGGTCGTCGGCATTGACGCCATCCACCACGTAGGGGTAGCCCCGCTCTAGGGCCAGGGGCTTGAGGGTGTCGTGCAGCTCGCTCTTGCAGAAGTAGCAGCGGTTGACGGGGTTGGCGGCGTAGTTGGGGTTGTCTAGCTCGTGGGTGGCGACAACTTCGTGGGCCATGCCGATCGCCGCTGCCTGCACCTGGGCTTCTTCGAGATCGGCGGGCATCAGCGACGGGGAGTTGGCGGTAACGGCAAGGGCGCGATCGCCCAGCACGTCGTAGGCGACCTTGGCCACCAGGGTGCTATCGATGCCACCGGAGTAGGCGATCAGCGCCCGATCCATCGCGGCGAATAGGGCTTTGAGCTGGTCAAGTTTTGGCGACACCATGGGTTGTGAGCGAGGTTGTGGGTTCAAAGTTGGGCTTTTATCCTCTGGCAAGGATCAATATCATCCTAATCGGCACAAGTCTGTGAGAGATTAAACTATCACCCCATCAGACAGGCTAGATTTTAGGTACCAAAGGTAGGTGGCGAGTCCGAATTCGGCCTGGCTCAACTGTAATAGCTGCTCCCTGTTCCAACTCCCCACTGCACTCAGCCATTGTCATCAGCAACAAATCTGTGAGGGCTTGGGCGCGGAGCCTTTCGATGCGAATTCGAATCACTGAAGGAGACAGGGCTTCACTCAAAGCTAGCAGGGCATGAAAATCTGCGTCCAGTGTGGCTATAACCCGGTCTTCTAACTTTGCCGTCAGGATAATAGCGGCATCATCTGCTTCAGCCATGCCGATTTCGCCTACGTGAACGGTGTCTACACCAGCAGCGCGTAATAGCCCCGCTGCTGAGCGAGGGAACCCCTGATCAAGCAACAGTTTCATAGCGATCGGAAATTTCAATAATGCGATCGTCTATATAGGAGGCAGCAAAGATCAAAGCTTGCTGAATGTCTTCGTCCTCCAGCTCTGGAAATTCCTGGTGTAGCTCGTTTCTGTCGGAATAAGTTGCCAACAACTCAATTACCCGACGCACAGTAAGTCGAAGATTACGAATGCAGGGCTGACCATTCATGCGAGAGGGATTGCTGGTAATGCGGTCGAGCTTCATCGGGTAAACCTAGCTTTCTAAGAAATAATGCTCTCTGTGATAACGCAGATTAGCCGAACAGAGGTAATGACCATTCGCGAGGGTTAAGCTACCTTCTATTCCTATTAAAGATAGATCATCAGCTATTGAGTCGGCTCCTTCGTCTTCTGTCCCGCTAATTTCTGCCACTCGAGGACGATGTAACCCTGATTCTGAACATGCAGCTCTAGACTCAAACCAACGACCAACTGGATAACCCGGACTATGACCAAAGATTCTTTTAGATCGGTCTAATACCAAATCCCGCATGACTACCCCCGATTTGTAGGGGCGTAGCATGCTACGCCCCTACGGGGTTCCTGATTATGAATCAGGGTTTACTAAATCGGATTTGCCCTAAAAAT
>JANPIO010000025.1:0-1929 GCA_031425055.1 Phormidium sp. VAR_61_metabat_6 | reverse complement strand
CGGCGACATTATTTTGCTCAACAAGGCCGACCTGGTCGATGACGCCGATCTCGATCTGCTGGAGGTCAAAATTCGCGACGTCAAAGAGGGCGCTAGAATTCTCCGCACCACGAAATCGCAGGTGCCCCTGCCGCTGATTCTCAGCGTAGGGCTGTTTGAGTCAGATAAATATTTTGGCGGGGACAGCGCTGAGGCCGAGCACGACCACGACCATCACGGGCACGATCACCACGACCATGAAGCCCACGATCACGAGGCCCACGATCACACCAACTGTGATCACGACCATGGCCACTGTGATCACGACCACGACAATCACGGTCATGCCCACGGGCATCACTCTGACCACCTGGCAATCGATGGGTTTACGTCGCTGTCCTTTGCCAGCGATCGCCCCTTTGCCATTCGCAAGTTTCAGCACTTTCTCGATAACCTGCTGCCCGAGTCGGTGTTTCGCGCCAAGGGCATTCTCTGGTTTGACGAAAGCCCCAAGCGCCACATCTTTCACCTCAGCGGCAAGCGCTTTTCGCTAGACGATGACCAGTGGAAGGGCGAACCTAAGAACCAGCTAGTGCTGATTGGCCAGGGGCTTGACCACGACACCCTGCGCGAACAGCTCAACGCCTGTCTGGGAATTCCTTCGCCAAAGCGGGGCCAGGGGTTTGGTAAATAGAGGAAAACAGAGCCTATGAAGCGTCGAGAGTTTAACAATCTGCTGGCGCTGGGCCTGCTAGCTAGCTCGCTGCCGGTGGCGATCGCCGCCTGCCAGTCTGACTCCGCCTCTGAAGCGGGGGCTGGAGCCGATGGTGGGTTTGTTCCCCTGGGCACGGTTGCTGACCTCGATGCTCAGGGCAGCCTGGCCAATGAGAATTTGCAGGGCAAAAACCTGGCGGTCATCCGTGACCCCAACGCTCCCGATACGCTGATCGCCGTGAGTGCGGTCTGTACCCACGCGGGTTGCACCGTAGCCTGGAATGGCGAACAAAGCCTGTTTGCCTGCCCCTGCCACGGCAGCAACTTCAACCCAGACGGCACCGTTGACTCCGGCCCCACGCGGAAGCCTCTGGAGACCTTTGAGGTCAAGGTTGAGGGCGATCAGGTGTTGGTCAAGGTTTAGGTGTTTGGTTTGGGGTTGAGGGGCTAACCCAAACTTTGCGCCTTTGCCCTCTTTTTTTGTTGCCTCATTCCCCGTCAGCAGGAGGCTTAGGCTATGACCGACAAAGGAGCGCAACTGCATACCGACTGTCTCGCCTGCCAGATCTTGGCGGGCGCTCAGCCGGTGCCCGGTGGCACCATCGCCGAGAACCCCTGGTGGGTCGCTGACCACTGCGTTGGCCCCTACGGTCTGGGGTCGGTGGTGATCAAAACCCGCACCCATCGCGAAAACCTGTGGGATCTGTCGATGGCTGAGTCGGCCTCGATGGGGCCGTTTTTGCAGCAGATGTCAGAGGCGATCGCCCTGGCAATGGGAGCTGAGCGGGTCTATGTCAGCCTCTGGGTTGATCAGCCGCCTTACCACGTTCACTTTGTGCTGCAACCCCGCTATCCCGATGGTCACCACCCTGAAGAACTGGGGCTTAAGGGTCTGGAGCTACAGGTGTTTCGCACCCTGGGTAAGCCTCACAGCGAGGCAGAGATGGCCGAGGCCGCCGATCGCATCCGCACGGTGTGGCAGCAAAAATTTGCCTCCCAGGCTGCGGTCGAATGCGAGTCGTAGTGCAGCGGGTGACGGCCTCCAGCGTCACCGTAGATGGCGAAATTGTTGGCAAAATTGGGCGGGGGCTGAATTTGCTGGTGGGCATTGCCCCCACCGACACCGCTGCCGAATTGGGCTGGATGGTGCGTAAGTGCTTGGATTTGAGGCTGTTTCCGTCACCGGGCAGCGACCGCTGGGATCTCTCCGTGCAAGATATTCAGGGCGAGATTTTG
>JANPIO010000024.1:0-7695 GCA_031425055.1 Phormidium sp. VAR_61_metabat_6 | reverse complement strand
CTGGGCCAGCTCACGGGTAGTTGTGCCTCCGTAGCCGTGCTTAGCAAACAGCTTTAGGGCCGCCTTTAAAATCTTAGTCTCCGTATCGGTTTCCGCAGGGGCGGCTTTGAAGAAAGGCACCATCACAAAAGCCCTCAAGAGTAAGCACAGATCGGCTTCTGTGGCCCATTGTGACCCTATTACCCCAAAGGCTGGGGCCGGGTTCACATAACCTCATAAAACCTGAGATAACTACGCTTAAGGGCGGTGATTAGGGCTTGGCCCATATCCCCATAACTAAGCAGCCGGTTCAGCGTTGGCCAAGGTCTGCTTCACGATCGCATCGCTAATCTGCCGCTGGAGGGCGGTATCGTCGGCGGAGCGCTCCAGAATGCCGTTGAACGTATCGATCGAAAGCCCGTCAGCTTCGATGGCTTTTTCCATATCGCCTTCGGTGCTCTGGCGAATGGCGATGATGCGATCTACGGCCGCTTTAAACTTTTTGTCGTCTTTTTGAGAAATTTTGGCTTTTGCGACGATTTTGGCCATGTCATCGGGGCTATCGGCAGCACCGGCGAGTTGGGTCTCTGCGATCGCGTTAAACCGCTCAATCGTCAGCCCTTCGGATTCTACGGCCTTGGCCATCTCTCGCTCAGCCTGGAGGCGCAGGGTTTGCACCTGCTGGTAGACCTTGGCAAAGGTGGCAATATCGCTATCGCTGAGGGGCGCACTGGCATCAACCTGAGGCACTTCTACCACAGTAGCCTGGGCGAGCAGCGGGGCGGATGGGCTGGCCCAAGCGGCCCCTGGGGTCAGCCACGCCAGCACCATTAGTAGAACAGCAACACAATATCTCACCATAGCGGGGTCTCCTGATAACGCGAAATGTCGGCCTGGACAATCTTCCTTAGCCTAGCCCTTTGTTAGCACATCGGCATGGTGACGCAGATGGTCGGCCATAAAGGACGCCATAAAAAAGTAGCTGTGATCGTAGCCCGGCTGCATGCGTAAAACTAGGGGTTGTCCGGCCTCTTTGCAAGCGTCTGCCAAAACGTCGGGCCGCAGCTGGCCCTGGGCCAAAAAATTGTCGGCGGTGCCCTGGTCAATCAAGATGGTGCGATCGCGCTGCGGGTGAACCTTCACCAGCTCCGTTGCGTCGTAGGCCTGCCAGCTATTAGACTCTGCCCCTAGGTAGCCTGAGAATGCCTTCTGCCCCCAGGGGCATTGGGAAGGGGCGGCGATCGGCGCAAAAGCCGAGATCGATTTGAATCGATCGGGATTGCGCAAACCGCATACCAGCGCTCCGTGGCCGCCCATGGAGTGGCCAAAAATGCCCATGCGATCGCGCCGCACCGAAAAGTTCTGGGCGATCAGATCCGGCAGTTCCTGCACCACATAGCTGTACATAGAGTAGTTTTTGCTCCAGGGCGCTTCTGTAGCATCTACGTAAAACCCAGCTCCAATCCCAAAGTCCCAAGCCTCCGGTTCATCGGGCACCCCTTCGCCGCGAGGGCTGGTGTCGGGGGCTACCAGCATCAGCCCGTGCTCGGCAGCGTAGCGCTGCGCCCCTGCTTTGGAGGTGAAATTGTCTTCGGTGCAGGTTAAGCCCGACAGGTAAAACAGCACCGGCACTGGGCCAGTCTGCGCCTGGGGCGGCACAAACACCGCGAATCGCATCTCGCAGTTGCAGACAGCCGACGGATGGCTGTAGTAACCAACTGTGCCACCGAAGCAGGCGTGCTGGTTGTGGAGGGTGAGGGAAGACATGGGGAGATGGGTAGGGGGTGAATGGGCAAAGGAGTGAATGGGTGAGGGCCAACCCATGTGTCTGCCCCGCATCAAGCAAGGAGAGTATTTAACTTAAGGACTTGTAGGGTGGGCACTGCCCACCACTAAAGACGCCATGGCACGAGACCCTTTTTCTACGGAAAAGATCCTTCAAGACGGCCTAAAATGTCACCACGCTGCGAATGCTCTCGCCTCGGTGCATGAGGTCGAAGGCGGTATTGATCTCATCTAGCGGCATGACGTGGGTGATCAAATCGTCGATGTTGATCTTGCCGTCCATATACCAGTCCACAATTTTGGGAACGTCGGTGCGCCCCCTGGCTCCACCAAAGGCCGTGCCCTTCCACTCCCGCCCAGTCACTAGCTGAAAGGGGCGGGTGCTAATTTCTTCACCTGCGGCGGCGACGCCCACAATCACACTGACACCCCAGCCTTTGTGGCAGCACTCCAACGCCTGGCGCATCAAATTCACATTGCCTACGCACTCAAAGCTGTAGTCAGCCCCGCCGCCCGTCAACTCCACCAGATGGGCCACCAGGTCGCCTTCGACCTCCTTCGGGTTGACAAAGTGGGTCATGCCGAACTTGGTAGCCAATTCTTGACGGTTGGGGTTGATGTCAACGCCAATGATTTTGTTGGCCCCCACCAGGCGACAGCCCTGGATGACGTTGAGGCCAATGCCGCCGAGGCCAAACACCACCACGTTGGCACCGGGTTCAACTTTGGCCGTGTTGATCACTGCGCCCAGCCCCGTGGTGACGCCACAGCCGATGTAGCAAACTTTCTCAAAGGGGGCATCGGGGCGAATTTTGGCCAGGGCAATCTCGGGTACCACCGTATAGTTGGCGAAGGTAGAGGTGCCCATGTAGTGAAACAGCGGCTCGCCACCCAGAGAAAATCGACTGCTGCCGTCGGGCATCAGGCCCCGCCCCTGGGTGAGGCGAATGGCCTGGCAGAGGTTGGTCTTAAAGCTGAGGCAGTATTCGCACTGACGGCACTCAGGCACGTATAGCGGAATCACGTGATCGCCGGGCTTGAGGCTGGTGACGCCAGGGCCGACTTCGGCCACCACCCCAGCCCCTTCGTGACCCAAGACAGCCGGAAACAACCCTTCGGGATCTTTGCCCGAGAGGGTGTAGGCGTCGGTGTGGCAAATGCCAGTGGCTTTGATTTCGACTAGCACTTCGCCCTCACGGGGCCCCTCGAGCTGAACGGTTTCAATAGTCAGGGGTTGGCCAGGGCCAAGGGCAACGGCGGCTCTAACATCCACGGGCGAAGTCTCCTTATAGTCAATTGAAATTTTGGCGTTGGTGTCGGATGCAGCACCCTAGGGGGTGTTGTACCCGACACCGGCGCATGTAATCCGAATCGGCAATTTGGAAATTGGCGGGTTGGGCAAGGGTCTGAGACCAATTCAACTGAGCTGTTGCAACACCTTAGTCAGCTTACCGAGTTTGCGCCGCTTAGGCCATCTGTCAGCTTTTTCTGACATAGCTCGGCACAATGACCGATGTGAGGCTAGACGGTCACCTGCCTGGGTTGGGCCATGGGCATCTTAAGCGCATTGGGCTTTCTGCATCTATATGACTCAACTCTTGCGGCGATCGCGCAGACCGCTTTATGCACAGGCTAACTCTGCTGGGTTCACGTTGATTGAAGGATTGATTGTGGTGGCGATCGCGGGGCTGATGGCGGCGATCGCAGCCCCCTCATGGTTTAGTTTTGTGCAGCAGCGCAAAATCAACACTACCCAAGACATGGTGTATCAAGCGCTAAGGGCAACCCAGGCCGATGCCATGCAGCAGCGCCACGATCGCCGCTTCAGCATTCGCGAGCACAACGGCCGCATTGAGTGGGCCAGCCATCCCGATACGACGTTATCGAGTCAGGCAGTGGCTTGGACTCCTTTGATTGATGGAGTAGTCTTTGCAGACATTGACAACACCATGATCAATTCAGGCGGCACCTACTACGTCAAGTTTGATATGTATGGCAACGTTAAAGCCCGTGTCAGCACCGTAACGTTCTCTATGGGCGGAAACCAACAGACTCACCGCTGTGTGGTGGTTTCTACCATGATTGGGGCCATGCGCAAGGGCAAAGGGCATACCCTAGCCAATGACAACGATCGCTTCTGTTATTGACCTCTCCCCCCACTTGGAGCAAAACCGAGTTTAATAGGTTAGCGTCATGACGTGGTTAGGAGTGAGTGAATGTCAGAAAGAAATGAGGGGTGGTACGTAGTGCAGGCTGCAGACGGCACCTGCAATGTGCTGTCTGCCGAGAGCATCAGCCGCGAGCGACTTCAGGAGCATCGCCCCATGTGGGGCCCCTACGCCACCCAGCAGGAAGCCATTACCCGCCGGGTGGGGTTAATTCGCAGCGGCAAATGTGAGCCTGCCTGAGAAGGCACTGCGCCCCTAGGCAGCAGTTCGGCCCCGCAGCGAGTCGTAGCTTTGCAAAAACCAGGCGTAGGTCTGCTCAATACCGGTTTTGAGGTCGGTTTTGGCCTGCCAGCCCGCTGCATTGAGGCGCGAGACGTCGAGCAGTTTGCGCGGGGTGCCGTCGGGTTTGGTGGTGTCAAACACCAGCTCACCTTCATAACCGACCACGGCTTTCATCGTGAGGGCCAGTTCTTTGATTGAAACCTCTTGCCCGGTGCCGACGTTGACGAAATCTACGTCGCTGTAGTTGTTCATCAAAAACACCAGGGCGTCAGCTAGATCGTCAACATATAAAAACTCGCGTAGGGGGGTGCCGGTGCCCCACACGGTAACGGTGGGCTCGCCATTCACCTTGGCCTCGTGGAACTTACGCATCAGCGCGGGCAGCACGTGGGAGTTGGCCAGATCAAAGTTGTCGTTGAGGCCGTAGAGATTGGTGGGCATCGCCGAGATAAAGCTCACGCCGTACTGGCGGCAGTAGTTTTCGCAGAGCTTGAGGCCGGCAATTTTGGCGATCGCATAGGGTTCATTGGTTGGCTCTAAAAACCCCGTCAGCAAGTAGTCTTCTTTCATCGGCTGGGGGCAGAGCTTAGGGTAAATGCAGGATGACCCCAAGAACAGCAGCTTTTGCGCTCCGTGGCAGTAGGCACTGTGGATGATGTTGGCCTCAATCATCAAATTGTCGTAGAGAAACTCGGCCCGGTAGGTGTTGTTGGCGTGAATGCCGCCCACCCTTGCCGCCGCCAAAAAGACATAGTTGGGTTTTTCGGCGGCAAAAAATTCATCCACGGCGGCCTGATTGCGCAGGTCAAGCTCTTGGCTGGAGCGTAGTACTAAATTTTCATAACCCTGAGCTTTAAGGGTTCTTACCAGGGCACTGCCCACGAGGCCACGGGAACCGGCGACATAGATTTTAGATTGAGTATCCATAGGGTTGAGCTCAGATAAAAATTACACCAGCACTGAATATAGATGGCCTATCCCCATTGCCACGAGTTTGGCATCGGGAGTCTGCCAACGACAACTGCCCGCCCGCCGAGTTTAGCGGTAGTTCACAATGAAGACTGAAGCCGGTCTCAAGTTTCCCACTTCTTTACGCTATGACCCTACCGCCCCTGCCCAACCGCTGGCAATTTTGGATCGATCGCGGTGGCACGTTTACCGACATTGTGGCCCGCCGCCCCGATGGGCAAATTATCGTCCATAAGCTGCTGTCCGAAAACCCCGATCGCTACACCGACGCCCCCATTCAGGGTATGCGCGATCTGCTGGGGCTAGGGCCAGGGGAAATGATTCCGGCTGAGCTGATCGAGGCGGTAAAAATGGGCACGACCGTAGCCACCAATGCGCTGCTGGAGCGAAAGGGCGATCGCGTCCTGCTCCTGACCACGAAAGGATTCCGCGACGCCCTCCGCATCGGCTACCAAAACCGCCCCGACATCTTTGCTCGCCACATCGAGCTGCCCGAAATGCTCTACGAGCAGGTAATTGAGGTCAACGAACGCCTCAGTGCTCAGGGCGAAGTTTTGGCTCCCCTAAGTGCTGAGGAAGCAGCCCGACTCACCCAGGCACTTCAGCAAGCCTACGATGCCGGGATTCGGGCCTGTGCGATCGCCCTGATGCATGGCTATCGCTACCCTGCCCACGAACTGCGCCTGGGCGACCTCGCCCGCCAGGTCGGCTTTACCCAGGTCTCCCTCTCTCACCAGGTGAGCCCGCTGATCAAGCTGGTCAGCCGAGGCGATACGACGGTGGTGGATGCGTATTTGTCGCCGATTTTGAGGCGCTATGTCGATCGAGTGGCGGGGCAGTTAAATCATGTAGGTGAGACGCAACATATTGCGTCTCACCCGCGACTAATGTTCATGCAGTCCAACGGTGGCCTGACAGACGCGGCGCTGTTTCAGGGCAAAGACAGCATTCTGTCTGGCCCTGCCGGGGGCGTAGTGGGGGCGGTGCAGACCAGTCGCCAGGCCGGGTACGATCGCATGATTGGCTTCGACATGGGCGGCACCTCCACCGATGTGTCGCACTATCGGGGCGAGTACGAGCGCACCTTTGAAACCGAGGTGGCGGGGGTGCGGCTACGGGCACCGATGATGGCGATTCACACCGTGGCGGCGGGGGGCGGCTCGCTCGTCAGCTTTGACGGTAGCCGCTATCGAGTGGGGCCAGAGTCGGCGGGGGCCTATCCGGGGCCGGCCTGCTATCGCCACGGTGGGCCGCTGGCGGTGACCGACTGCAACGTCATGGTCGGCAAGCTCCAGCCCGAGTTTTTCCCTCAGGTGTTTGGGCCGGGGGGCAATCTGCCGCTGGATGCGGCGGTGGTGCGCGAGCAGTTTGCGGCCCTAGCCGAGGAAATCCACGCGACCACTGGGAATGCTCGCAGCCCTGAACAGGTCGCCGCCGGGTTTCTGGCCATTGCGGTGGAGAAAATGGCCAACGCCATCACAAAGATCTCGGTACAGCGGGGCTACGATGTCTCAGAGTATGTGCTGTGCAGCTTTGGCGGGGCCGGGGGCCAGCACGCCTGCCTGATTGCCGACGCCCTGGGCATGACCGAGGTGTTTCTGCATCCCTATGCGGGGGTGCTGTCGGCCTACGGTATGGGGCTGGCAGATGTCAGGGCGCTCAATGAGCAATCTATAGAACTGCCGCTGAATGAGGCTACGCTGCCGCAGATTCAGCAGGTGGTGGAGTCTCTGACCGATCGGGGGTTGGAGGAATTGGGGCGGCAAGGGTTTGACCCCCTCTCCCCTAGCCCCTCTCCCGGAGGGCTAGGGGAACCGGAGAATTCAAAATTCAAAATTCAAAACTCAGAATCGCCCCAGGTTTTGCCTCGTCTGTTGCTTAAGTACGAAGGGACAGACTCGGTGCTGACGGTAGATTTTGCCGGGGTGGAGGAGATGCGATCGCAGTTCACCACTCTGCATCGTCAGCGCTACGGTTTTGCCCAGGACAATAAAACTCTCATTGTCGATGCCGCTGCGGTCGAAGCCATTGGCCAAACCCACAGCCCCGACGAACCCGACATTCAAAAAACTCGTACTACGCCGCTGGTTCCTAAAACCACTGTCCCGGTCTACACCGCTGATGCGTGGCACGAGACGCCGGTTTATCATCGCGAAGATCTGTGTCCGGGGGATGCGATCGCTGGCCCCGCCCTGATCCTCGAAGCAACTGGCACCAACGTCGTAGAGCCCCGCTGGACTGCAACGCTAACAACCAAAGGCCATTTGATATTGAAGGCAAAAGGCAGCGCCCAATTCAAAACTCAAAACTCAAAATTCAAAACTGACGCCCTCACCCCATCACTCCCTTACTCCCCTCCCCCCCCTGACCCTGTTCTGCTCGAAATTTTCAACAACCTCTTCCGCGCCGTGGCCGAAGAAATGGGGGTTACGCTGCAAAATACTAGCTACTCGGTCAACATCAAAGAGCGATTAGATTTCTCCTGTGCGGTGTTTGATCAACATGGTCAACT
>JANPIO010000023.1:0-6305 GCA_031425055.1 Phormidium sp. VAR_61_metabat_6 | reverse complement strand
CCCCTACACCGCGACCGCGTTAGATGGTCGCTCGATCAGCTCGACTGCTGGAAGCACTGGCATCAACGGCACCATCACGATTGGTGATGCCAACCAGGTCGGCCTAGTGCTGGCGGTCTTTGATCTAGCTACGGATATCTGCGACGACCAGTCAATTCAAATCGTCAAAACCGCCGACCGGGCGGCGGCAGAACCGGGGGATACCGTCATCTACCGCCTGTCGGTGCGCAACCTGGCTACTGCTCCTTTGAGGCAGCTTGCGGTCACCGATGTCCTGCCCCTGGGGTTCCAGTTTGTGGCCAGTTCGCCCCGCAGCGCCCTGGGGCAAAACCCAGTGCCCATTGAGGCTGACCAGCAGGGCAACACCATCACATTTCGCTCGGCCGCCACCCTGGCCCAGGGCGAGGTGCTAACCATTGCCTATGCGGCCCAGCTCACCCCTGACGCACTGCGGGGAAACGGCACCAACACCGCGATCGCCAATGCCGAGCGCACCGATAACGGTTGGGATGTAAGGGATGGCCCAGCTCTGCACCGCCTGAGAATTCAGCCCGGCATTGTGGCTGACTGCGGCACCATCCTGGGGCGGGTGTTTGAGGACCGCAATTTTGATGGCGAGCAGCAGCCCGATGAACCGGGCATTGCCAACGCCGTGATTTTCATGGATGACGGTAACCGCATCACCACCGACGAGCGTGGTCTCTACTCCTTGGCTAACGTGCTGCCAGGGTACCGCACTGGCGCCCTGGATTTGACCAGCGTTCCCGGCTACGCCCTGGCCCCCAATCAGAACTTCATTGAGCCCAATAGCCCCTCTCGCCTGGTGCAGCTGGCTCCTGGCGGCATGGTGCGGATGAACTTCGCGGTTACTCCCATCGAACGCCCCGCTGAACAATTCACCCAGGAAGTCAACCCATGAGGAAGCTTGCCTCTCGAACCACCACGGCCTGCTCCCTCAGCCTGCTGAGTCTGCTGGGCGTTCAGGCGCTGCCGGTCAATGCCCAAATAGTTGACCTAGCCTATCCATCGGCCCATGATCTCATGTCGCCAGCGATCGCGCCAGAGCTTCCCCATCTAGCTCCCGCTGCCCCGCCGTCCCAAAGAGTTCAACCTCAGGCCACACCCGCGATCGCGCCCTCTGCCAGTATTGCCGCTCCCAATGCGGCGCTGGGATCGGGGGAGCAGACTACCCCTGAGTTTTCGACTCCAAGGTCGGCCCAGGTCCGCCCGGTCATGCCGGAGCCAGACTCAGTTCCCGTCAGCCCGCTTCAAACGCCGGCCCCTGCCCTAGACCAGCCGATGCCCTCAGGGGATGGCCCCAGGGACACTGCTCCGGTGGCCGAGGATATGGCTGATCCGTCCCCTGGCGCGGTGCCCCAGGTGTCAGCCCCAGCGGCCTTTTTAAGTCCTGCCCCGGAGGCGGTGCTCGACATTCCCTCGACTCCGGTGACCCTGCAATTTCCCCTCGGCAGTGAGGTGGTGCTGCGGGTCAATGGCGCAGTGGTGGCGGCCGATCGCATTGGCCGCACTGAGACCAACACCACCGCCGGTACCGTGGTGCAGACCTGGTACGGGGTAGCGCTCCAGGACGGCGACAACACCCTCACCGCCGAGGTTAGCCACAACGGGGCCTTGCAGGCTACGATCGAACACCAGGTGACCGTGCGGGGTGCGGCCCAAACCCTTGATCTGGCTACGGTAGAAAGCCGCATCGCCGCCGATGGGCGATCGACCGCCACGGTGCAAGGTCAGCTGCTGGATGCCCAGGGCAACGCCACCAACCGCAGCGCCACCGTTACCCTGGAAACCAGTGCCGGAGAGTTTATTGGCGCAGATGCCGATGAGGCTCAGCCCGGGTTTCAGGTGGAGGCCACCGACGGTGTCTTTACGGCCACCTTAAAAGCGGGAGTTGTCGCTCAGACTGTGCGGCTGCGGGCCACGGCGAATCAGCTAGAGGCCTTCACCCAGCTAGAGTTTGTGCCCGAACTGCGGCCCACCCTGCTGACTGGGGTCGTGGACTTGCACCTGGGCCGACGGGGCACCGACTTTTACAGCAGCTTTCGCGACTTTTTGCCCGCCGATGGCGACAATGGCTACCAGCTCGACCTCGACAGCGCCGCCTTTGCCGTCGGCTCCTTGGGGGAATGGCGCTTCACCGCCGCCTACAACACGGCTCGGGCCTTGAACGAAGACTGCGGCGGGGTCACCAACCTGTTTCGCGACCAGCAGCCCTGCGATCGCACCTACCCGGTCTACGGCGACGACTCCACCTCAGAGATTCTCGCCCCGTCTACCGACAGCCTATATCTGCGGTTTGAGCGCAACTCCCCGGTGCCCAACGCCGGCAGCGACTACTTCATGTGGGGCGACTTTGCCACCGATGAGCTGGCAGAATCGAGCCAGCTCTACACCAGCGTCAGCCGCCAGCTGCACGGCTTTGTCGGCAACTACAACCTGGGAGATTTGCAGATTACCGGTTTCTACAGCGACGATGCCCAAGGCTTTCAGCGCGACACCCTTGCCCCCGATGGCACCAGCGGCTACTACTTCCTCTCCCGTCGCCTGCTGATACCCGGCGGCGAAGAAGTGTACCTGGAGCTGGCAGAACTCAATCGCCCCGGCACCGTGCTAGAGCGGGAGCGCCTCACCCGCGGAGTCGACTACGAAATTGACTACGACCGGGGCACCCTGCTGTTTCGCCAGCCAATTTTGCGCACCAGCATTGGCCCCAACGGAGAAACCCAGGCTCGCCAAATTGTCGCGACCTACCAATACGAGAGCAATGAGGGCAACACCAACGTTCTCGGCGGTCAGCTGGAGTATCACTTCTCCCGCGAGCTCAATCGGGAAAGTTCGGTGGCGGCCACGTTTTTTGAGGAAAACCAGGGCGATCGCCAGTTTGCCCTCTATGGAGCCAATGCCGTGGTCTCCTTCGGCACCGATGGTCAACTGCTGGCTGAATATGCCCATTCCAGCAACAGCCTGGATGGGGTGGGCCAGGTAACGGGCTCGGCCTACCGCTTTGAAATCGGCAGCTCCTTAGGCGAGAGTCTGGCGGCCCGAGCCTACTTTCGTGCCACCGATGCCGGGTTCTCGAACAACGCTACCAGCAGCTTTGTGCCGGGGCAGACTCGCTACGGGGCTGAACTCCAGGCCCAGCTCACCGACACCACTACGGCTCGATTGCAGTACGACCACGAAGACAACTATGGCGTGGCTCCCCGGCCCCTTGACGATCTGACGGAACTGATTAATCCAGGTCGGAGTGCGGTGCCGGGCACCCAGGTTGACAATTCCCTAACCACGATCAGCGCCGGGATTCAGCAGCGGGTTGGCGATGTGGTCACCTCCTTTGATTGGGTGCACCGCAACCGGGTCGATCGCCTGGGAGCAGGCTCAACAATCACCTCAGACCAGCTGCGATCGCAGCTCAGCGCTCCCATCGCCCCCAACCTCACCTTCCGCGCCCTGAATGAAATGAACCTCTCCGGCCAGAGCGACCCCCTCTACCCCAACCGCAGCCTGCTGGGGCTAGACTGGCAACTCTACCCCGGCCTCACCCTCAGCGTTAACCACGAAACCTTCGCTGGCGGTGAGCTAGATGGCCTGGGCATCACCAGTCTAGACCTCAACGGCGAATACCAGTTTGGCAGCGATACCCTGGTGCGAGGGCGGGTGTCGGCGATCGAAGGCCGCAGCTTTAGCGGCAGCTTTGGCTTTGAGCAAGGCATTACCCTGGCACCGGGCCTGCGGGCCAGCCTCAATGTTGAGCATGTCTTCGGCAGTGGCTACAATGCTCTGGGTACGGGCAGTCAGTTCGCTCAGCCCTATGCGGTGGGGCAGAGTGCCTCGGCGCTGGGCCTGCAAAGCGGCACCAGCTATGGCGTGGGCATCGACTACACCGGCAATCCTGACCTTCAGGCCAGCGCCCGGTACGAGCATCGCACCTCAGCCCAGGGGTCAAACACCGTCATTTCGGCCAACGTGCTGGGGCGGCTGTCTCCGGCCATCACCGTACTGGGTCGCTATCAACAGGCCAGCAGCGCCAATGCGGGACTGGAAGGGCTGGGCAGCAGCACCGACCTGCGCCTGGGGTTGGCCTACCGCGACCCCAACGACGATCGCCTCAACCTGCTGCTGAAGTACGAATACCGCCAAAACCCCGCCACCATCCCCGATACCCTGGCCTTCGGCACCGGCACCGGCTCCAACGATCACGTGCTTTCCCTAGAGGCGATTTATGCCCCCGCCTGGGACTGGGAGTTCTACGGCAAATACGCCCTGCGCAGCAGCACCTCCTACCTGGCTTCAGATCTGGTGGGCTCTAGCACCATTACCCTGGCCCAGCTGCGGGCCACCCACCGCTTCGACTACCGCTGGGACATTACTGGCGAAGCCCGCTGGATCAGCCAACCCTCTGCCGGATATAGCGAAACCGCCTTTTCCCTGGAAGCTGGCTACTACCTCAACACCAACCTGCGCCTGTCTGCTGGGTACAGCCTTGGCAGCATCAGCGATCGCGACTTTAGCGGCAGCCGCTCCTCAGGCGGATTTTTCTTCGGTATTACGGCCAAGCTTGACAACAACCTATTTGAAGGCTTCGGCTTCCATGAGCCGACCCCAGCACCACAACCGGTAGTGGAGGCTGATGCGGCCACGACAACGTTGGCACCGATCACCTCCCCCGACTCGCTGGCGGTGACGCCATGAGGTCTGTAACCTGCCAGGAGTTGATTACCGGGAGGCCTCAAGCACTAAAGACCAGCCTCTGATGGACCGCAACCCAGCCCAGCCCAACCACCTGCTTGCCTTCCACACCGCAGCCGGGCACAGACAGCCTTAGCACTCTGCACCAAGCCAACCGGATAGCGCCCTGCGGCAAACAGCTGGGGACGGAGCGTAAAGACTTTACCGCTGGAGAGTTTTGCGCAGATTTAGGTTGGCGATCGCCATACCCACCCGTTCCGTCAGCATATGGGCCAACTGCTGCTTGGTCTCGGAGAGCACCCGGGGATTGTCGGTGCTGAGGTAAAACAACCCCAGGGTTTCGCCCTGGGCCACCATGGGAATACTGAGCGATGCTGCGATCGCACTGTCTGCCAGAATATGGTGACAGCGGGGGTGATGGGCCCCGTTCATCAAGTGCACTCGGCCTCGACGCAGCCCCCAGCACTCTGGAAGCAAAAAATCAGGCTTAGATGAGAGATCTTTTCCCCAGCGAGCGGCATTTTCCAACTGGTTGGGCGCGGTGTTGAGGATAAAAATGCCCCCCGAACACCCTGGAAATAGGGGCGCGATCAGGCTGGCGATCGTCGCACAGGCTTCTTCAATGGTTAAGCAAGCCTGCAAAAATTCGCTAATTTCGCTCAGCAGCTTCATTTCGACGTTGCGCTGTTTGAGCTCATCGAGGGTGTCGAGCTGCATGGCCAATAGCTCCTGCTGGGCGATGCGGGCGAGATCAATCAATAGCTGCTGGTCCTCGTCGGTAAACACATGGGGCACCTGATCAATCACGCAGAGCGTGCCCAGGTTGCTGCCATTGCTGACAGTCAGCGGTGCTCCGGCATAGAAACGAATTCTCGGGCCGTCGGTGACCAAGGGATTGTCGCGAAAGCGCTTATCGAGCAGGGCATCGGGTACGACAAAGGGCGAGTCACCCAAAATGGCGTGGCCGCAGAATGAGATGTCGCGCGGGGTTTCGCAAACGTCTAGCCCCTGGCACGACTTAAACCACTGGCGTTCGGCAGCGATTAAACTCACCAGCGAAATCGGCACTCCAAACAGCCGCTGGGCGATGCGCGTGATGCGGTCAAACCGTTCCTCTGGCTTGGTATCTAAAATATGGAGCGATCGCAGAGTGTTGAGCCGAGTCGCTTCGTTTGCTGGATAGGGAGGCGTTTGCATAGCTAGGACACACAACAAATGAATAACTTATAGGGCCACGAGCACTTGGTTACGACCCGCCTGCTTAGCGCGGTAGAGAGCGGTATCTGCCGCTTTGATCAGGGCTGAGCCGGTGCTGCCATGCTGGGGAAAACAAGCCACGCCCAGCGACGCGCTGAGGCCTTCCTGGCTGGCTTGGGGCACCCGTAGCTGACCAATCGCGGCGCGAATCTTTTCGGCCCGAGCGGCGGTTTCTGCCAGGGTAACCTCCGGCAAAATCAGGGTCATTTCTTCGCCGCCGTAGCGGCAGGCGATATCAGAGGTTCGCACATTGTCTTTGAGCAGTGTGCCGACCAGCTTCAGCACGGTGTCGCCAGTGTCGTGACCAAAGGTGTCGTTAAACCGCTTGAAATGGTCAATGT
>JANPIO010000022.1:0-20369 GCA_031425055.1 Phormidium sp. VAR_61_metabat_6 | reverse complement strand
AAGGCAATGGGCGTGGGCACATTGACGGCAGCAGCTTGGTTTTGACCCTCTATATCAAAAGATTTCTATGGCGCAGGCGATTCGTCCACTGATTGAAATCCAATATGCTAGCCAGGTGCAGGCCTTTGCAGACTCCCCCTGGTTTCAACACTTGGAGCAGGGGCAGGCCTCCCTTGAAGAGTACGATACCTTTATCTTTAATCTCTGTCAGACCCACCTGAAGAGTCCGCAAATTTTGGCCTTTCTCTACGCGGTGGCACCGCCCGAGGCTGCGCCCCAGATCAAACACAATTTGCTTGAAGAACTGGGGCTGGATGAGGCGGCGATCTGCCACCCCGATCTGCTATATGTGCTGGCGACGGCGGCGGGGTTCGATCGCGATCGCCAGACGAACTTGGCTGAGGCGGCCCAGGCCCAAATTCGCCAGCTCTGCACCGATCCGCTGCTGTTTGGCACCATGCAGGAACTGGGCCTGTCGGTGCTGCTGGAGGTGACCTGCTTTGAATGGATGCTCTCTCGCTTAGCTGGTCGAATGGGTCAAGCCTTGGCAACCCATCGAGGCCTGCCAGTGGAGAGCTTGCTCTGGTTTAATCACCATTCTGAGGTCGATATTCGCCACGCCGAAGAGGGGTTAGACAGCGTTGAGCAATACCTGGCCTATTACGAGATCGAGTCCGAGGATCTAGAAACGATTCTCGACATTACCTTCCGCGAAAACATTGTTATCAAGCGATACTTCGCCGACCTGCCTGTGATCGCCGGAGTTGCCCATGAGAATCGTTGACGCCACCCTGTTTGCCCTGCAAATTCCCTTTGTCGAAGCCTTTGCCCACAGTGTGCGATCGCGCAGCAGTTCAGATTCCATTGTGGTGCGGCTGCGGGCTGACGACGGCACCGTCGGCTATGGCGAAACGGTGGCCCGCCCCTACGTCACTGGGGAGACAGTGGCGGGCTGTTTGCAGTTTATGGAACGCACCCTGTGGCCTGCGGTGCAAGCCACTGACTATGCTCCCTGGACGGGGCAGGGGGCGATCGCCTGGTTGGGGTCACTGACCCTGCCTTCTGGGGACCCCACTGAAGCCGATATCGGTGTAGTGGCCTGGAATGCGGCCCGCTGCGGCTTTGAGCTAGCCCTGGTCGATTGTTTGCTCAAATCTGCCGGGGTCTCATTGGGGGAACTGCTGCCACCTCGGCACCCGGTAATCTATAGCGGCGTAATCACGGCTAGCAGTGTAGAGGGCGCGGTGAAATACGCCAAGCGCTTTAAGCAATTTGGCCTGCCCCACCTGAAGGTGAAGATCACCGGAGAGGCCGATCGCAAACGGCTGGCGGCGATTCGGGCGGCGGTGGGGCCAGAGGTGTCGCTGCGAGTGGATGGCAATGGGGCTTATAGCGTGGAGGGTGCGATCGCCACCTGTGAGGCTCTGGCAGAATTCAAGATTGACAGCGCCGAGCAAATGATTCCGCGTGGCGACCCCCAAGAGTTAGCGACGGTGCAGGCGGCCACCGCTATTGCCCAAATGGCCGATGAGTCACTGATTACCCTGGCGGATGCCGGATTGCTGATTGAAGCTGGGGCCTGCCGAGGCTTTAATCTGCGGTTGTCGAAATGTGGGGGGCTGGGGCCGACTTTGGCGATCGCCGAACTGGCCCAATCCGTTGGCCTTCAGGTGCAGGTGGGCTGCCAGGTAGGCGAGACGGCGATTCTCTCAGCGGCGGGGCGGCACCTGGCGGCCTCTTTGCCCGAGATCAGCTTTTGCGAAGGTTCCTACGGCAGCCTGCTGCTGCGGGAAGATCTCAGCCGTCGCCCGATTCACTTTGGCCATCAGGGCCTGGCGAAACCGCTGAAGGGGCCAGGGCTGGGGGTCGAGATTCAGGATGCCCTGCTAGAAAAATACGCCCAGCAGACCATTTCACTCTCAACCAAGGTGGTGTGAGGCGATGACCAGTCTGTATACCCTCGGTTTACGCTGGCAGGGGCAAGCCCTAAAACAACGGCTGGAGGACGCCACCCAGGAGCCGGAGCTGGCCCAAGCGCAGCTGTTGCGCCAATTGCTCAGCCGCCATAGCGATACCCAGTTTGGCCGCGAGCATCACTTTGATTACATTCGCACCCCGCTCGACTATCGCCGGGCGGTGTCCATTCGCGACTACGAAGGCTTTCGGCCCTACGTGCAGCAAATGATGGCGGGGCAGGAAAAGATTTTGGTGAATGAGCCCGTGCGGATGTTCACCCTGACCAGCGGCACCACCGGGCAGCCCAAATATATTCCCGTCACCGCTGGGGTAGAGCGGGGCGGGTCACGGCTGATGCGCCAGTGGCTCTACCGCATTCTGCAAGATCACCCAACGTTTTTGAGCGGGGCCGTGGTGGGGATTGTCAGCCCGGCGATTGAGGGCTACACCCCCGGCGGCATTCCCTACGGCAGTCTGTCGGGGCGCATCTACCAGCAGATTCCGGCCCTGATTCGCCGCACCTACGCCATTCCCTACCCGGTGTTTGAGATTGCTGATTACGATCGCCGCTACTGGGCGATCGCCCGCTATGCCCTGGCTCGGCAGGTGTCTTTTCTCTGTACGCCCAACCCCAGCACCCTAAATCGGCTGGCGACGGTGATGACGCACCAGGCGGAATCGCTGATCCAGGCGATTCACGACGGCACCGGGGGCGAGAACTTACCGGCCCAGCGGCCCCAGCCTGAGCGGGCCAAGCAACTAGAGCAGATCTTCACCACCACTGGAGCCCTGCGGCCTCAAGACTGCTGGCCCCACCTGGCCCTTTTAGGATGCTGGACGGGTGGTTCGGTAGGGGCGCAGGCTCGACAGCTCACCGCTGACTATGGCCCCCTGCCAATTCGCGATCTGGGTTATCTGGCCAGTGAGGCTCGGGTCACCCTGCCTTACCAGAACAATACTCCCGCTGGCCTGCTGGATCTGACTTTAAATTTCTACGAGTTTATTCCCGAAGACTGTGCTGACCAGGCCCTCCCGCCAATTTTGCTCAGCCACGAGCTAGAAGTCGGGCAGCGCTACCAGATTTTGTTGACCACCCCTGGCGGCCTCTACCGCTATCACATCAACGATGTGGTGGAGGTGACGGGGTTCTATCACCGATCGCCCGTGATTGCCTTTTTGCGCAAGGGGCGCGACATGAGCAACCTGACTGGGGAAAAGCTGCATGTGAACCATGTGCTGGCTGCGATCGCTGCTCTGCAGCGCCAGTTTCGTCAGCCGATCGACCCCTACCGGCTGGTAGCCAACGCCAAGGCCATGCGCTACGAACTGTACTGGGAAACGCCAGATCTCCCCAGCCAGGGCTGGACTGAGTCCCTATTGTCGGCTCTAGATACAGCCCTGGCCCAGAACAACGTCGAATACGCCCAAAAACGCGCTTCTCGGCGGCTGCATGCCCCCTGCCTCCACCGCATGAAGCCGGGCTGGGCAGAGGCGGCCCAGCGCTGGGCGATCGCTCAGGGCCAGCGGGAAGTACAGTACAAATGGCCAGTGCTCACCCAACAGCCCCTACCGCTGGATATTGGGGCGATCGCGCAAACCTATGAGCTGACGCTGCCCTATGCCCACCCCCACTGATGGTCTAAATGGCCTGGGGCCGAGTCGGCATCTAGGGGTCTGGCTGTGGCTGCTGGCGGGGCTGACTGCGCTGCTGCTGCTGGTGATTGGGCGGGGCAGTGCGATCGCTGCCGCCTGGCTGGGCCACCAGCTAGACTATCCGCCAGCCAGCTATGGCGTTCGCCTAGAGCGCCGGGTGACCGTGACCGCCCCCGCACGGCTGCGGCCACTCCCACGATTTTGGTGCGCATTCCCTACTCCAAACAGATCAAACACATTCTATTTGCCCGCACGATCGGCCATCTCTGGGCCAGCCACGGCTACACCACGGTGATTCAGGGCACTCGGGGCCGCTATGAGTCGGGCGGCAGCTACGACCCTCCCTTTGTGAATGAGGCGCAAGACGGACAGGCCACCCTGCAATGGATTGCCCAGCAGCCCTGGTACGACGGGCACATCGGCATGTGGGGCGGCTCCTACTTTGGCTATACCCAGTGGGTGCTGGCCGACCAGAGCGATCCGGGGTTGTCGGCCCTAATCCCGCAGATTTGCAGCACCGATTTTTACCGCATGTTCTACCCCGGCGGCGCATTTTCCCTAGAGAGCGCTCTCTACTGGGCCACCCTCAGCTACGGCTCACGGGATGTTCCCCTGCCCCCGGAGCAGCTTCAGCGGGGCTACGAGGGGTGGCCCCTGCACTCATAATTAGAGAGAAATTTTCTGCCTAACACTTCTATAGGGTAGATAGGTAGCCATGTGGCAGTCTAATACTCCTCTAGGGAGTGATTAGGCAGAAAATCGTCCGTCTGACGTACCTACCACCAGTACCGCACGCTGCACTCAATGTAGTGCAACACGTCGTCGGTGAGCATAGGTGAGCAACCTAACTGACATTCAGCACTTTGCGGAACACGACTTTATCATCGCCCTGAGCGTAGAAGTCGCGAATGCGAGCCTCGGCCTCAAATCCACAGGTTTCATAGAAGGCTCGGGTGCCCGCGAGTTCTGGCAGACCCGAAGTTTCAACCAGCAGTAGGCGACCGCCGCGCGGCTTTAAGGCCTGCTCTACGGCGTCGAGAAGCTGAGTTCCCCTGCCTTGCCCCTGGCGATCGGGGTGAATCGCAATCCATCGCAGATTCCAGGTATTGTCCGCCAGGCGCTCTGGTTCGCAGTAGGCAACCCCCACCAGCCCATCGTCCTCATCCGTTAGCCAAAAGGGGTCTGTAGTGCCGGTTTTGCCCAGCGATTCACTCAATAGCTGACGCAAAAACTCTAGCCCATCAGGCGGAAAAAGCCCTGTAGCATCGGCCAGGGCCATCAAAGCCGCTGTATCGTCGGGGGTCGTCGGTCGAATCATTGGCGTAGCAAGAGATTGAGCGATAATGTCGACATAATACAGCATGCTACAAGTCAAGCGTCGCCCGTTCCACGGTCGCCCCATCCACGACCGAGAGCGATGCAAAATTTACGCCCTCATCCCATCAGCTTTCGCTGTAGTGGAAAAACTAACTTTAGCTAAAGCTGAAATACACCAATTGTCGAAGAGCGATCGCCCTTAGACAATCGCGGCATAATTGGTTGAGCTGAGTTTGGCCGGGGCAGGCTAGAGCGCTGTAGTCTCCAGATTGTCCGGGTCGGCTCTTCCTGCAGCAGAGGTGACAGTATGCCAATTCTCTATGATTGCATTGTGGTTGGAGCCGGGTTGTCTGGACTGATCGCGGCCCGCAATCTCCATCGGACTGGGCACAGCGTTTTGGTGATCGAAGCGCAGAAGACTCTCGGCGGTCGAATGACGGGTAAGTCGTTGCCATCGGGCCAGTGGATTGATTTTGGCGGGCAATGGGTAGGGCCGACCCAAAATCGGTTTCTAGCTTTGCTAGATGAATATGGCGTCCGTCGGTTTCCCTTTGCCGTCGAGGGCAAGAAAGTGCTGGTCTTCGATGGCGATCGCTATGAGTTTAACGGATTCTTTGAGGGTTTTCCCGAAGGGGAACCTCCCCAGGTAAGTCAGGCAGAATGGCAGGATGCAATGACGGCCTGGGAGCGGTTTGAAGCGCTGGCTAAAACCTTACCCCCCGGCCATCCCCGCCGCAACGAGCACACGCAAACCCTAGACAGTCAGACCTTCGCCCAGTGGATTGACGCGAATACCACAACGGCTTTTGGGCACTGGTACTTTGCCTATATGGCGCGTACGGTCGGCTTTCTTGGCCCCGCAGAACCTGGCCAGGTCTCGCTGCTGCATGTGCTCTGGGGCCACACCTGTGCGTCCCAGGCCGAGTATCCGGAGGCTGAGCTGATTCAGGGTGGGGCGGGCCAGATGCCAGCCAAACTGGCGGCTGAGCTGAGCGAGAATATTCGCCTGGGGGAACCCGTCCTGCGCATTGACCAAGATGAGAGCAGGATTGAGGTTGAAACCACCAAGGGTTGCTTCGCTGCCCAATATGCCGTGGTGGCCATGCCCCCACATCTGGCCGGTCGCATTTATTACGATCCGCCCCTGCCACCGATGCGGGCCCAGCTGACCCAGCGAGTGCCGATGGGCTGCTGCGCCAAGGTGCTGGTTTCCTATGATCGGCCTTTTTGGCGGGAGCGGGGGCTGGCGGGTCTTGCCATCGGCAACTGCCCGTGGATTGAGTTGTGTGCCGATAGCTCAGACCCAGAAACCGGCGTTGGGGTCATGGCTGCCTTTATTGTGGGCGATCGCTACCTAGCTTGGCAGGCGCTGGGAGAGGGCGACCGCCGGGCAGCTATCCTGGCCGATCTTGCCAATTACTTTGGGCCAGAGGCCCTTTCGCCAGCGACCTACGATGAAGTGGACTGGCCCAGTAATCCCTGGGCTGGCGGAGGATATGCCGCCTTCATGCCACCGGGGGTATGGACAAGCTACGGTGAAGCCCTGACCGCTCCGGTGGGGCGCATTCACTGGGCGGGTACAGAAATGGCCGATCGCTGGCCGGGTTTCTTCGATGGTGCCGTGCGAACTGGGGAGGCGGCAGCAGCAGCAATCCATACCCTCCTCGGCGGCACTGGTCTGCTAAAAGGAGATACATCTAAACCCTCTTATGCACAGGATTTCCTGGGTTATTCAACGCCATAGCCATTACTGAACACTACTAGACCAGTGCCGCATCGCGATGCTCCCCCTGCCCCCTTAACAAGGGGAAGACGGAGTGAAACTTAGACAGCTAGAAGCTGGGGAGGATCTAGAACTCAGTCATTGTGTACCTTGTTAAATTGGGAACCGCTATATAACCTGACTAATTTTCTCGAGTTTAGTTTTCTCGAGTTTTAGGGAGAGTCTTGTGTCTTTAATAAAAAGCCGTAGATTTTTGATGCACGTTTGTGTTGGTCTAGCGATTGGCCTACTTGCCGCTAGCTGTGGCGCGTCTATTTCAGTGCCAAACCAGCCCGCGGCTCAAGCGCAGACACTCGAACTCACCGTATCGGCGGCGGCTAGCTTACAAGATGCCCTAGAGGCCATTACGCCTGAATTTCATGCCGCCTACCCCGCGATCGCAGTTAGCTATAACTTTGGGGCTTCGGGTGCCCTACAGCAGCAAATTGAGCAGGGTGCCCCGGCTGATATCTTCTTTTCTGCTGCGGCCAAACAGATGGATGTGCTCGCGGAGAAAGGGTTAATTCTAAAGGATTCTCGCCAGAATCTGTTGATCAATAGCCTGGTGCTGATCGCCCCCGCTCAGTCGCCAATTGCGATCGCAGATATTGCTCAACTTAAAGAGGCTGAGGTGGGTGTTGTTGCGGTAGGTGAGTTTCGCAGCGTACCGGCGGGGCAGTACGCCGAGCAAGTGTTGACCAAGCTAAATTTGCTTGAGTCTTTGCAGTCAAAGCTGGTATTTAGCAACAACGTGCGGGGGGTGTTGGCCGCCGTAGAAAGCGGCAACGCCGATGTGGGCGTGGTCTATGCCACCGATGCGGCCCTCTCAGAGCGAATTAAGGTGTTGGCTACGGCCCCAGCCGCGACCCACCAGCCCATTGTTTACCCGATCGCAGTGGTGGGCGACAGTCCCAACCCTGACGCGGCGAAGACATACATCGCGTTTTTGCAGACCCCTGCGGCCCAAACTAAGTTCAAAGAATTTGGCTTTGGGGTTGTTGAGCGGTAACGGCCTGCCCATTCTCCGGCCCCAAAACCCACCATGATTGACCTCTCTCCCTTGTGGATTTCGCTCCGCATTGCCGCGATCGCTACTGTGCTGGCGTTTGGGCTGGGCATTGCCGCCGCGCAGTTTATGCAGGGCTACCGGGGTCGCTGGCGATCGCTCCTAGACAGTCTGTTTTTAGCCCCCATGGTGCTGCCCCCTACCGTGCTGGGCTTTTTACTGCTGCTGCTTTTGGGTAAAAATGGCCCCCTGGGGCCGCTGATGGGGGCAGCCGGCGTCAATGTCGTGTTTACCTGGTATGCGGCGGTGATCACCGCCACGGTGGTGGCGTTTCCGCTGATGTACAAAACCGTGCTGGGTGGTCTGGAGCAGATCGATGGCTCGGTGCAGCAGGCGGCCCGCACCCTGGGCGCAACGGAGTGGCAGCTGTTTTGGTGTATTACGCTGCCCCTAGCCCTGCCCGGCATTGGGGCCGGAACCGCGCTGGCCTTTACCCGCGCCCTGGGTGAGTTTGGGGCCACCCTGATGCTGGCGGGCAATATTCCGGGCAAAACCCAGACCCTGCCGATGGCGATTTTCTTCGCGGTCGAAGCCGGGGCCTTGCGCGAAGCCGCCCTGTGGACCGGGGTGATTTTGGGCATTTCCCTGGGTGGACTGGTGCTGATGAACCGCTGGCAATCCCAGGGTGCTGGGCTGCCACAGTTGGGGTGGATTGAACGAGGCTGGGCTGTCGTTTGCCGTACCCTGCGCCCGACCCTCAAGGGTTCTGCTTGGCAGCCGCTCCGCGTCGGCACAGCCAGCCCCAAGGCGCTACCCCGTTTAGACCTTACGCCTCCCCACCTCTCCGTCAGCCTCACCCGACGCCTGCCTGGGTTTAGCCTAGATGTGGTCTTTTCTACTGACTGCCATCCCCTGGGCCTGCTGGGGGCCTCGGGGGCGGGTAAAAGCCTGATTTTGAGATGTCTGGCAGGGCTAGAAACGCCCCACAGCGGGCGTATTGTTGTGAACGGGCGGGTGCTGTTTGACTCGGCCTTGGGCATCAATCTACCCAGCCGCGATCGCAGAGTTGGCTATCTTTTCCAGCACTACGCTTTGTTTCCCCACCTGACGGTGGCCCAAAACATTGCCTACGGGCTGCAGGGCCAGTCGAAAGCGGCGATCGCCCGTCGGGTGGCCCTGCAGCTTCAGCAGGTGCAGCTGGTCGGGTTTGGCGATCGCTATCCCCACCAGCTCTCGGGCGGTCAGCAGCAGCGGGTGGCCCTGGCCCGCGCCCTGGCCCCCAACCCCGACATTCTGCTGCTCGATGAGCCTTTCTCCGCCCTCGATGCCCACCTGCGCAGCGAACTCGAAAAGCAGCTGCTCAAGACCTTAAGCCGCTACCGAGGCCTCACCCTATTCGTCAGCCACAACTTAGAAGAAGCCTACCGAGTGTGTCAGCGCTTGCTGGTGCTCTCGGGCGGCAGAGTCGTTGCCGAGGGGCCAAAGCAGGCCATTTTTGACCACCCCGGCACCCTGTCCGTGGCTCAGCTCACCGGCTGCAAAAACCTCTCGGCGCTGCAACGCCAGGGCGATCACACCCTAGCTGCGCAGGACTGGTGCTGCACCCTGCAAACCCTGGAGCCGGTGCTGCCCACCCACACCCATGTGGGCATTCGCGCCCATCGCCTGACCTTTCCAGAGCAGCCCGCCCAGCCCAACACCTTCCCCGCCTGGATTGCCTGGACGAGCGAAACGCCCCACCGCATTAGCCTCTACCTCAAGCTGGGCAGCCCCCCCGCTGACCACGACGATTACCACCTCCAGGCGGAGGTCTTCAAAGACCGATGGGCTGAGCTGAAGGATCGGCCCTTTCCCTGGTTTGTGCACCTCGATCCGGCCCAGCTACTCTTATTGGGGAACTAAGGGCCTGCCCTGAGGTTGATGGACAAAAAACAACCGATCAGTTGTTTTAGCTAATAGCTTAGTGAATCGTTCACCCTAAAAAGCATTAATTGATATTTCGTAAGCTCCATGTTTGCCAGCTGGGCACTGGTTTGCTAACAGGAGATGGATGGCTGAAAGCTTTGCTGGACAAGTGTTTTCATGTTTTTAGGTTGAATCGCCTCAAACTATCGCTGCCTAAGGGCTTTAGAGGTTTATCACCGCTTAAGAGACCACTGCCTATCCTGGCGGGTCATAGGCTAGGCCTGTCCCCGTTCGCCACTAGAAATATTCACTCCCATGGCTGGGTTAGCTTTGGTTTCTAGGCAGGAGGCTAGGCAATTGTTGCGCAATTTTGTCTAGAAGTTGCTTAAGCTTAACCGGTTTAGCCATGTAATCATTGGCTCCTGCCTCTAAACATCGCTCTAAATCGCCGGGCATGGCTAAAGCCGTCAAAGCAATAATGGGAATAGAACTGATTTGCCCGTCGGCACGAATTTGTTGGATTGCTTCTAATCCATCCATGACTGGCATTTGAATATCCATCAAAATCACATCGGGCTGATTTTGTTTTGCCATCTGAACAGCTTCTATACCATTGCGAGCCAGGAAGACTTGGAAGTCACGGGCCTCCAGGTAATTGAGAAAAACGGCAATGTTAGATTCATTGTCTTCTGCTAATAAAACTTTAGGGCGGCTGGCTAATTCTGCGGCAGCAATGATGAGAGCCCTCTCTGGATTGGGGGGGTGAACGTTGACAAATAGCCGGTTCAACGCCTGATGAAAACTTTGGCGAGATAGGGGCTTGAGCAGATGCTCAATGGCTCCCCTATCTAGGCTACGGGGTCGATCATCCACTACTGAAATAACAACAATGGGAATCGATTGAGCCTCAGGATGAGCTTTGAATTCGTTTAATACTTTCCACCCAGAACAATCTGGCAGCAAAATATCTAATACAATCACATCGGGTTTGACGCGTAAAGCCACATCCAATGCACCCCTACCAATCGGATGAATAACACTGGTTACGCCCATTTCAGCTAAATATCGTTTGATTTGGCTAGCGGCTGGCCCCGAATCTTCTATCACCAAAACATTGCGGATCTCGCCCATGTTCTGTAGGGGTTCTAGAGCGGGAAGGTCAGACTGAGCCGATACGGGGTGCCAGGGTAGCAGTACGGTAAAGCAGCTGCCGCGTCCCACCTCGCTCTCAACTCGAATGCTGCCGCCATGCAGTTCAACAATTCGCTGGGCGATCGATAGGCCCAGTCCCGTGCCGGTATAGTGTCGAGAAAGCGAACTGTCTACCTGAATGAAGGGTTGAAAGATTTGGTTCAGGTTTTCTGGAGCAATGCCAATCCCGGTATCTGTCACCTGAAATTCAACCGCTTGCTGAAGCGGGTTCATGTTTACCTCTAGCTGAACGTGCCCTCCATTGGGCGTAAATTTCACCGCATTACTCAGTAAATTGACTAGCAGTTGAATCAATCGCCGTTCGTCGGCCTCAATGTCTGAAAGGTTCTCATCCAGGCTGTAGGTTAGCCGAATTTCTTTGTGCCTGGCTTGCTCCCTAACAAAATTGAGGCTAGATTGACAGACTGAATCTAGTGCAACCGAACCCAGCTCGATCGCAACTTTGCCCGACTCGATTTTGGAAAGGTCTAAAATATCGTTAATTAAGGCGAGCAAATGTGATCCGCTCTGCTCAATCGTTTGTAAAAACTGGCGCTGGCGATCGGTCAAACTGCCAAATACTTCTTCTAATAAAATTTCAGATAGTCCCAGAATTGAGTTAAGAGGAGTTCGCAGTTCATGGCTCATGTTCGCCAAAAAATCGTCTTTGAGCCGGGCGGCTCTGGCTAACTCTGCATTGGCCAAACTGATCCGCTCACTACTGTGACGCAGCTGGGCTTCTGCTTCCTTCATCGAAGTAATATCTCGTCCGACCGACTGAAATTCAGTAAATTGTCCCTGGTCATCAAACAGCATGCGATTGATCCACTGAGTCCAGCGCACCTCTCCATTGACGACGACCCGGTTCTCGATCGTGACGGTAGGATTTTCGGCATTCATAGAGCTGATTAGCTGAGCCACCCGTTCTCGATCGGCTGCAAAGATCACAGGGTTATAGCTCTTACCCAAAAGCTCTTCTAAATTCACCCCAAAGTAACGACAATAGGCCCCATTGGCAAACTGAACAGTTGTATCGGGCAAGTAGCGAACAATTAAATCGGTCTGATCTTCAACGATCGCACGATAGCGAGCTTCACTTTGTTGCTCTAGTTGGGCATAGGTATAGGCCTGCTGCAAGCCAATGCCTAGATGAATGGCAAGCTGTTGGAGCAATTCAATCTCTGTAGCCCGCCACGATCGCGGCGCTTCACAGTGATGGGCAATGAGTAACCCCCACAACTGGGCACTGCGGAGAATGGGCACCACCAAATTGGCACGCACCTGAAACTGCGCCAAAAACTCAGCATGGCAAGGAGCAAGGCTACCATCATAAATATCGGCCTGTGCTATCACGTGTCCTTGCCGATAGAGTTCTACAGACTCTTCGGCAAAACAAGGATCATGGATATCGCGATGGAGAATGGCCTGCCACGCTGCACCCACCGATTCGGCCACGACCCTGCCATCCCCATTCGGTTCGAGCCGAAAGACAATGACGCGATCGGTTTGCAGAAACTGACGCACCTCCGTGACCATGGTGCAGAGAATTTCATCCAGCTCCAACGACTGGTGAATTTGCTGAGTGATGTGTCGAATCAACTGGTCTCGCTCAAGCTGCTGTTGCAATTGGAGCTGGAGTTGCACCGCCGTCAGGGTCTTACTGATGGCCAGGCGCAATCCCTCAGCGGTGATCGCCTCTTTCACCAAATAGTCCTGTGCGCCTGCTCTAATCGCTTCTAGGGCGATCGCCTCATTGCCTTGCCCTGTGATCATCACGACCGGCAGACAGGCTGGCATAACCCGAGATTGCAGTTGAGCCAGAACGTCTAGACCATCTAGGTCGGGCAAGCGGTAATCGAGCAAAACAACATCGGGCCGGTGCTGCTGCCATAGGTCAAGCCCCTGCTGTCCTAGGGATGCCTCGAAAAAGGTGTAGGTATACTCCCGATCGCTCAATAAACAGCGTCGGTAAAGTTCTCGGTCTTCTGAAGAGTCATCAACTATTAGAACGATGCGGGATGGTCGCTGCATGATTAATAATACGCAAACACGGCAGCCGTTCTTTTTAGCGTGAAGACACCCCCCAGAAATGTGGTAGGAGTCTTATCACAAAACAAAAACAGTTACTTCTATCTTTAGGCTTAATTATACGGATAAGGGTGCTGAAGGGCCGTCGGATGCTCGCTCACTGCATCTATGGGTATTTTTTGTGCGAAAGGAGGATTGGCTGCCCTTTGTCCCTACAGAGTCTCAAGGACGATGGGCATCCCTAGACTAGCTCCACGAGGGGAGTGTTTTTGCCGTCGAGAAAGCGGGCCTCAATATCAGCCGCTGGCAGGGGCTTAGAAAAGAGATAGCCCTGCCCCAGTTCACAGTTGAGCTGTTGCAGCCGCGCCAGCTGGGGCTGAGTCTCAATGCCTTCGGCGGTGACGGTCAAACCCAGCTGCTGGCCCAGGCTAATAATGGTATCGACGACCTTGTATTTGGAGGTCAAGACCTGAATTTGGCTGGTAAACGAGCGATCGATTTTGAGATCGTTGACCAAAAACCGATGCAGATAGCCCAGGGATGAATAGCCCGTGCCAAAGTCGTCGATGCTGATCTGAATCTGCCGCGATCGCAGCGCCTCCACCAGGGCAATGGCGGTTTCGGCATTGTCCATAATGGCGCTTTCGGTGATTTCTAGTTTCAGCCGGGCAGGGTTGATGCCGGTGGCGGCCAAAATCTGATCAATATCGGCCAGCAGGGTGGGGCAGGCAAACTGCCGCACCGAGAGGTTGACGCTTATGGTCAGATCGCTCCAGCCCTGCTGCTGCCAGCGGTACAGCTGCTGACAGGCCAGCTTAAGAATCAGCAAGCCCACCGGCACTACCAGCCCGGTAGTTTCCATTAGGGGAATAAACTCGCCGGGGGCGACCAGGCCCCGGCTGGGGTGCTGCCAGCGCACCAGCGCCTCTAGACCGACAATTTTGAGGGTTTTGAGGTGGACGATGGGCTGGTAATACACCACAAATTCCTGGCGATCGAGGGCGCGCTTCAGGTCATTTTCGAGGGCTAGGCGATTCACCATGGTCTGGTGCATTTGCGGGTCAAAAAATTGATAGCTGCCAGCCCCCTGCTGCTTGGCCCGGTACATGGCAATGCCAGCATCCTGGAGGAGCTGCTCGGGGCCGGGGTAGTCGCTGTGGCCGAGGACGACCCCCAGACAGACGGTGATAAAAATGTCCAGCCCTGACACGGCAAAAGCAGCCTTGAAGCTGTCTAAGACGGTTTGAATCAGCCATTCAACGGATTCTAGATCGCTGGTCTGGCGCAGCAAAATACAGAACTCGTTGCCCCCCAGACAGGCCAGCAGGCCGTCGCTGGGCACCAGCGGCTGGAGCCGCTCGGCGATCGCCTTGAGCAGCTGGTTGCTCAGGGTATAGCCAAAGGAGCCGTTGATCAGCTTGAACTGATCGCAGTCGAGGTAGATCACCGCAAAGGCCGAATTCTTAGCCTGAAGCAGCTCTCGCAGAGTCTCGATGAGGGCGGCCCGGCTGGGCAACTGGGTTAAGGCATCTTGGGCGATGATCGCCTGGAGCTGGGCTGTACGCTCTAGCACCTTGGCTTCGAGCTGGGTGTTAAAGGTTTCGAGCTGCCGATACTGCTGCCGCAGCAGCAGCATCGATCGCACCCTGGCAATCAGCTCTAGCCGGTTGATCGGCTTGCTGATAAAGTCGTTGGCCCCAGCGCTAAAGCAGCGGGCAAGATCCTGTTTTTCGCTCAGGGCTGTCACCATAATCACCGGCAGGGTGGCCCCAGTGGGCAACGCCTTAATTCGGCGGCAAACCTCAAACCCGTCGAGGCCAGGCATCATGACGTCGAGCAAAACCAGGTCGGGGGCCAGGGCGTCGAGGGCGGCGATCGCCGCTTCCCCCGTGCGGGTGTAGTGCAGTTGATACCCCTCGGCGTCGAGCAGGGTATCGATCACATCAAAGTTATTGGGGTCGTCGTCAACGATCAAGATAGAGGCGGGTGGCATAGATTGTGGGTGAGTTAAGGGGTCGATGGCGCAGGAGAGGCAAGCAGATGCTGAATGGCGGCGGACAACTGCTTGAGCTTCAGCGGTTTGGTCAGGGACTGGTTGGCCCCCGCCGCCAGGCAGGGATCGCGATCGTTCGCTGCACTGATATCAGAGAGCGCAACGATCGGGCGATTGGCCAGGGGCGGATCGTCGCGAATGCGGCGAATCACATTCAGGCCATCTACCCCCGGCAGCTGCATATCGATCACAATCAGATCGGGATTTTCGGCCTGGGCCATCGCGATGGCCGCTTCGCCCTGGCGGGCCACCAGCAGGCGATAGCCCTTGGCGGTCAGGTAGTTGACCACGGTGCTGATCGTGGCCGCCTGGTTGTCCACCAGCAGAATCAGGGGCAATGTCTGGGGCGGCGCAGCGGCCACGGAACTATCGGTAATCGCGGCGGCCTGTGGGGTGGCTGGTTCTGCTCCTGTCCCCAGCTCGTAGGGCAGGTCGATGGTAAAACAGCTGCCGACGCCGACCTCACTGGTCAACTCCACCTGGCCGCCGTGCAGCTCGGTGATCTGCTTCACCAGAGTGAGGCCCAGCCCCGTGCCCTGATACTGGCGATTGAGGGCGCTGTCGATCTGCATAAAGGGTTGAAACAACGTTTGCCGGTCGTCGGGGGCGATGCCAATGCCCGTATCTCTAATGGCAAAGCGCACCACAGCCTGGGTTGCGTCGCCGGTTTGGCGCACCTCTGGCGTAACCATCAGGCTGACACGGCCCCCCTCGGGGGTGAATTTGACCGCGTTGGTGAGCAGGTTGATTAAAATCTGGCGCACGCGGCGCTCGTCAATCAGCAGGTCAGGCAGCTGGGGGGGAATGCAGTCTAGGAGCTGAATGCGTTTTTTGTAGGCCTGCTGCCGCACAAGGGTGAGGCTTGAATGGCACAGGGGGGCGATCGCCGTGGGGGTCAGGTGCAGGGTAATCTGGCCCGACTCAATTTTGGCCACGTCGAGAATGTCGTTGATCAGCGCCAGCAGGTGGGAGGCGCTGATCTCAACGGTGGTGAGCGCCTTGAGCTGGCGATCGTTGATAGCGCCAAACACCTGCTCTTGCAGCCCCTCGGTCATGCCCAAGATGGCGTTGAGCGGCGTGCGCAGCTCGTGGCTCATGTTGGCGAGAAACTCGTCCTTGAGGCGGGTGGCACGGAGCAGCTCGGCGTTGGTTTGCCGCAATTTCTCCTCGGCACACTTGCGATCGGTGATATCGGCCAGGTAGCCAATGATTTCCTGGGGCTGGCCGCTGGTGTCGTAGGCCACGCGGGCCCCATCCTGTAGCCACAGGTAATGACCATCTCGGTGCCGAAAGCGATACTCTATAGCACAGAAGCCACACTCGATAATGGCGGGAATACTGGCCCAAAGGCTGTCAACCTCGTCGGGATGGTAGTACTCACGCCAGTCGGTAAAGTTGGCGATAAACGCCTCTGGCTCGTAGCCCAAAATATCCGCCAGGTTTTGGCTGATAAACGTGGGTCGGTAGCTGCCGGTGGGCTCAACGCTGTAGATAATGGCGGGGCTAGAGTCGAGCAAAAAGCTCAGGCGATCGCGCAGGTGCTGGTTTTCGGCTTCGATCCGCTGGCGATCGCTGACATCGCGAAAAATGCCCTGCACCACCCGAGTTGTCCCTAAATCAATGGTTGTCGCGGTAATATCCACCGGAATCTGTCGGCCATCGGCATGCAGGATGGGGACGTTCAACGCCTGAAAATGGGGCTGATCAATCGACCCTTTAAAGAGGGAAATCAGCTCTGCCCGTTGGTCTGGCGGATGCAGCTGGGACTGGTGCATCCGGGTCAACTGATTGCGACAGCGGCCAAACAGCTCCTCCGTTCGGCGATTTACCTCCAGAATATGGCCCTCCACATTGGCTACTAGAATGGCGTCACCCGCCCCTTCCATCAGGCCTCGGTAGCGCACTTCGCGCTCCTCTAGGGCAGCGGTGCGCTCGGCCACCTGTCGCTCTAGCGATTGGTTGAGTTCTTTGAGCTGCTGTTCGGCCCGGTTGCGTTCATGGAGAGCCGCCTTTTGATCGCTGATGTCCCGCACCAGGGCCAGCACCTCATCGTTCCGGTAGGGCACCACCCGCACTTCTTCGATCTGCATTTTCTCTGCCGTAGAGAGATCCTGCTCATAGAACTGGATGGTTTGGGTGGCTAGGGCCTGGGCGATCGCATCGAGCCGCTGCCGGGCCGCCACCGGGGGCAGCGACTCGCTCACGTGGGTGCCGACCAACTCTGACAGATTGCCCACCACATGAAACTCGGGGCTGGCGACAAACTCCAGGTAGATGCCGTCTTTGTTCAACCGCACCAGCAGATCGGGCAGGGCCTCGATCAGCGCCCGCTGATGGGCCTCGCTGCGCTGGAGGGCTAGCGCAGTGCGCTGGCGTTCGACTTCGCCGCGTTTGCGATCGCTGATGTCGCGAATTAAAAACAGCACCTCGTCGTCGCCGCACCGCACCACCCGCAGCTCTTCCTGCTGGAGGCGATCGCCCACTCGAATCTCCTGTTCGTAGGTTTGCACCTCGTGGGTGACCAGGGCCTGATGGATGGCCTGGAGCTTGAGTTCAACCAGCTTGGTGGGCAAATACTCTGATACGTGATGGCCAATCCGGCTTTGAGAGGAGCTAACTACATCTAGGGGGTGATTTTGACTCAGCACTTCGCGGTAGCGGCCATCGGCTCCCATGCGGATCAGCAGATCGGGCATGACCGAAAGAATCGCCCAGCTATGGGCCTCGCGCTGGGTCAGCAGGCGCTCGGCCTGTTTGCGGTCGGTCACCTCCTGCACCACGCCAATCCACTGCACATCGCCGTTGGGCAGTCTCTCGGGCTGGCCGTGAATCCGAACCCATTTGGTCTTGCCCGAGGGGGTAACGATGCGCCCTTCGTGGTGCAGGGGGGTGAGGGTGGCAGCACTGCGGGCCAGGGCCGCATCGACCCTCGCGCGGTCTTCGGGAATCAATAGGGCGGCAAGGGCGCTCAAGTCAGGCAAGGCGGTTTCAACGGGAACCTCGAAGAGGTCAGCCCCAGCTTGGCTCAAGTAGGTCAGGGCGCGATCGCCATTGCTCCGCAAAATCGCCGTAAACACAGTCCCCGGCTGGGTTTCTACCAGGGTTTGAAACCGGGTCTCGCTCAGCTGCAAGGCTCGCTCTGCCCGCTGGCGATCGCGGCAATCTTGGGCCGCCCGCAGTTCGCGACGCAGCACCGCCGGCAGGCGAGCCAGGCTATCTTTGCCGATGTAGTCTTGGGCACCGGCCTTCATCATGGCCACGGCCTGCTGTGCGCCAAGTTGGCTAGAGACAACACCAGAGACGACAATAAAGGGCACATCTAGCCCCTGCTGGCGCACGATGGCCAGCGCCGCTGGGGCGTCGAACCCCGGCAGGTCGTGGTCAGCAATAATCGCATCCCAGCGGCAAGTTGAGAGCATGGATTCTAGGGCGGCGGCGGTTTGCACCCGCTCCCAGGTGACTGCGAGGCCATCTCGACGCAGCGTCTCAACGGTCAGTAACGCGTCGTCTTCGCTATCTTCAACGATTAAAATAGTTAAGACTTCAGCCATCTTGTCTTTGATAAATAACGCTCGAAGATAGACCGACCTGGGGCGGTAAACGGGTTACCCACGCTTGGGTATAGAGTACCCGTCCCTCAGCCCGCAACTCTTATTAACGAAGTCAGTGAAATTGGGGCAATGGGGGCGGGTGCGGTCTTACCAACGACGACTAAGACTGTGGCTCTCAACGGCATCGGCGCTGAGGGGTGGGCTAAACAAGTACCCCTGCCCCAGTTGACAGCCCAACTGTTGCAGCTGCTCAAGCTGTTGGCGAGTCTCAATGCCCTCGGCCACAACCGTTAGCTCCAGCTGGTCGCCTAGGGAAATAACGGTGCTGACAATTTTAAAGTTGCGCTGGCTCTCGTGCATTTGGCTGACAAAGGAGCGGTCAATTTTTAAGTCACTCAACGGAAAGCGGTGCAGCGAACTCAGAGAAGAATACCCGGTGCCAAAGTCATCAACGCTGATATGGATGTGGCGCGATCGCAGCTCAGCCATAATGCCGATGGCCGTCTCGGCATTTTCGAGCAGGCTGCTCTCGGTAATTTCTAGCTTGAGGTAGGCGGGGTCAATGCCCGTTTCGGCTAAAACCTGGTCGATATCGGCCAGCAGGGTGGGCGAGGCAAACTGGCGCACCGACAGGTTGACGCTCATGGTGAGGTCGGTGTGACCCTGCTGGTGCCAGGCCATCAATTGCTTGCAGGCCTGCTGCAAAATCGCAATGCCTAGGGGCACAATTAGCCCGGTCTCTTCCATACAGGGGATAAATTCGTTGGGTGACACCAGGCCCCGACTGGGGTGCTGCCAGCGCACCAGGGCTTCAAACCCACATAGGGTTTCGGTGTGCAGATTGACGATGGGCTGGTAGTAGGTGACAAACTCTCGATGGTTGAGGGCGCGCCGCAATTCGGTCTCTAGAGTGAGGCGCTTTAGCATAGCCACCGACATTTGGCGATCGAAGATTTGGCAGCCGTTTTTGCCTCGCTGTTTGGCTTTGTACATAGCCGTGTCGGCATCTTGCAGGGGTTCTTCGGCCTGTTGGTAGGCCCGATCGCCCAGGGCAATGCCGATGCAGGCGGTCATAAAAATCTCGCAGTTACCCACCACAAAGGAGCTGATAAAGCTCTGAAGTACCGCTTCGATAAAGGATTCAAGCGCGCTCTCGCCGTCGATCTGGTGCAGCAAGAAGCAAAACTCATCTTCCCCCACCCGCGCCAGGGTATCGCCGGGCCGCTGCAGCTGTTGTAGACGCCCGGCGATCGCCACCAGCAGCTGATTGCCAACCCCATGGCCAAAGGCGCTGTTGACCAGCTTAAACTGGTCGCAGTCTAAATAGACCACCGCAAAGGAGAAGTCTTGAGCCCGCAGCCGCTCAGCCAGCTGCTGGAGCAAAAAGGCGCGGCTAGAGAGCTGGGTCAAACCATCCTGGGTGATCATCGCCTGGAGCTGGGCCGTCCGCTCTTGCACCGTCTTTTCGAGGCGATGATTAAAGTCGGCCAAGGCTTGATGCTGCTGACGAATGAGGAGCATCGATCGCACCCTGGCCTTTAACTCGAGACCGGTAACGGGCTTACTGATAAAATCATCGGCCCCAGCGGCAAAGCAGCGAGCTAAATCGGCCTTTTCGGTCAGCGAGGTCACCATAATAATGGGCAATGATTGCCACTGCGGCATCGCTTTAATCCGCTGGCAGACCTCTAGCCCACTCATGCCCGGCATCATCACATCTAATAAAATTACATCGGGCTGAAACAGCGTTAGCAATTTCAGGGCGGCTGCCCCACTGGCGGCATAGTGCAGCTGATAGGCCTGATTCTCATCCAAAACCTTTTCTTCTATGGATAGAAGGGTTTCAATCACCTCAAAATTGCTGGGTTCATCGTCAACAACAAGAATAGAAAATGGTTGAGATGCAGCCATGGGAGCCTTGACTAAACTGCTTCAGCAATAGCACCT
>JANPIO010000021.1:0-2149 GCA_031425055.1 Phormidium sp. VAR_61_metabat_6 | reverse complement strand
GCGCTCAGGTTGGGTTAATTCCCTATCAGGCGACGATTCTAGCACCGGGAGTTCCCCAGGCTTGGCGCTCTGATGTCGTCGCTGCACTTCCCTAGGTTGAGGATGGCCAGGTTTAGGGCTGAGTGGGAGTCGTGAGTTACCAGCCTCACCCAGACCTTTGTGATGTCACGGGGCGGCTAACGGCGATCGCCTTCAGGCATAACCCAATCAAGTCGGTCTAGCCTAGGGCAAAACCCAAACCCAATCAGGCCCGCCACTTGAGCAGCTGCGTCTTGACAGGGGTAACAAACTCACGGGCTTCGGCCTGGGAGCGCTGAAACTCTTTTTTGAGCTGGTAGTACCACCGGGCCAGGGTGTCAGAGTCTTTGATCAGCCGCAGCACTGTTTCATGCTTGAGACCTTCCTGCTGCTTGATTACCACGTCGCGGTCTTGGCCCAAAAATGAGCGAATCATCAGAGGTAAAATTGGCTTGAGCAAAGCACCCCAGGGCAGATCCCAGTACAGCTCAAAGGTGACGTCGGTTTGGTCGTCAGTTAGCGGCGTGACAGTGGTCAAGTTCACTACCCGGTGTTTTGAAGTGGTGGTTTCTTCGGTGCGTACGCCGGGCAGGTAAAAGATGATTTCGTTGTCGGGTACCCCCCCGATCAGCCAGTAGCTGTAGCCCATGTTGTCGCCCATGCGGTGTTTGCGCATGGTGAAACCGTAGGTGGAGGGGTCAAACCATTTAATCTCGTCGTTTAGAGTTGCTCCCCGCCACCACCATGAACGATGCACAAAGGGGGAATGGGCCGGATCCATCAGCCCCACTACGGCGTGGTCGATATAGCAGGGAAAGCGCATGGTGTAGGTAACTTTGGGGCGCACGTCGTCGTCAAAGCCCGGTACGCGCGGCACGTCGAAACTAGGGGGCTGGGGGTTGGCAGGGTCACTGATATAGACCCACAGGTTGCCCTGCACCTCTTTGACCTCGTAGCGGTTGACGTCAAAGCGGCTGAGAGCCATCTGTTGGTCGGGCATCAGCGAGGGAATCTCAGTGCACTGGCCGTTTTCGTTGAAGCGCCAGCCGTGGTAGCAGCACTCGACTTCGGTGCCGTCGAAGCGTCCACAGCTGAGGGGCACCGCCCGGTGGGGGCAAATGTCGCGGATGGCAAAGGCTTTGCCCTGGTCGGTGCGGCCAAACAAAATCGGTTCGTTGAGCAGGGTTTTGGCCACCATCTTGCCCGCCTTCAGCTCGTGGCTGGGCATGGCGTGGTACCAGATGTTGCGCAGCAGGTAGATGTCGTTAACGGCAACCACAGATTTACAAAAATTCTAGGATTAAGGCAATCAATACTGTAACAGAGCAGGTGCTGCGTCACGGCTATGCCCTAGTCCAGTTTTAGCCCTAGTGATCAACCCAGGGAAGTCATGGAGTTGACTTCCCTGGGTTGACAGACAGTATTACCCCACCGCTTGGGGTTCCTGCACCTGCTTGAGCTGTTCACGCAGGGGCGGGCCTTCGATCACTTCAGCCTCTAGGAGCTGCTGGGCCAGGGTTTCAAGCAGTTCGCGATTTTGCGTGAGAATGTCTAGCGCTCGCTGGTGGCCTTCTTCGACGATCGCCTTCACCTCTTCATCGATCGCCTTGGCAGTCTCTTCGCTGATCGGGCGGCGAGCGTTGGGCATGCCGCCGTCGAGGAAGGCGTTGCGCTGGCCGCGATCGTAGGCGAGGGGGCCGAGCACCTGGCTCATGCCGTAGGTGGTGACCATTTGCTCGGCTAGGTCGGTAGCCCGCTGGAGGTCGTTGGAAGCTCCGGTGGTGATGCTGCCGAAGATAATTTCTTCAGCCGATCGCCCGCCCAGCAGGGTAGCAATCTGCCCCTTTAGCTCCGCTTCATCTCTAAGAAAGCGATCTTCGGTGGGCAGTTGCAGGGTATAGCCCAGAGCGGCCATACCGCGCGGCACGATGGAGATTTTTTCGACCTCGTCGGTGCCGGGCATCATGGCCCCAACGAGAGCGTGGCCGACTTCGTGGTAGGCGACGATTTTCTTCTCTTTCTCGTTGAGCACGCGGCTCTTTTTCTCTAGACCGGCCACTACGCGCTCGATCGCTTCACCAAAGTCTTCTTGCTCGACCATGGTGCTATTGCGGCGGGCGGCAAGCAGGGC
>JANPIO010000020.1:0-2717 GCA_031425055.1 Phormidium sp. VAR_61_metabat_6 | reverse complement strand
GAATTCAGTTGGTGCAAAAACGTATCAAGCCTTAAAAGAAGCGATTGAACTTGCCTATGCTCAAGTTACCTTGAAAGACATTCGGAACTGGTTTGCAAATGACTGCTACTGTACCTCATCCGAATGAGAACCGCTATAAATAACAAAGATGTCTCAGGTAGCCGACCCAGTTCCCTAGCTTTGAAACGTTGACCAATGCGAAAAACGTTTGTTAAGGGTGCCCAGATGGAGTTGTGCAACTCTCGCCGGGTAGTTGCTGGCTTCGCGCTATGGATCTGCCCCTGTAGCCTAACAGTTGAGGCTGGCAACGATGCTGGCTTTGGCTTTTGTAATACAAGCTAAAGGCGGCTGCTCCTAGCTTTGGAACTGCCGCCTTGGGTTAGATATTTAGGTTTCGATATCTTTATTGAGACTGCACTGCTGCCGCTGCTGGGGACGGCAGGGGGCGATTGTTCTTTACTAGTACCTGCTAGGTTGAAGGGGATTTACCCAGTGGGTGCCACCGCCTTGGCGTCGGCCTGGAAACTCGTCTCGGCTGTTGGCGCTCGCCACTGACCCTGTGTCAAAGGCCTGCAAAATAATCAATATAGCCAGCGATAGCATGCCAATGGCAAAAACCGAGTACTGAGAACGAACCGTGCGCTTTAGCGAAATTTGCATAACAGTTATCGTTGTGTCCTCAGGCTAAATAAATTTGACCTGAAGGTAGACGCTCCCTAAACGACATTGACGACCCAGGCCTGCTCTACACAGTAGCCTCAGCCTAAATCTATTAAGGCTGAAGCTAGCAATGACCATCGACAGAGAACCCACGGAACTTAGAAGTGCGAGTATTCACCGAACTTTTTATACCGAAGGCAAGGATTTGTGAGGATTGGATAAAATTCCACAAAACTTTCCGGATTTCGGTAAATGGCAGTGGGCAGGGTGGGGCTTGATTTGGTGCCTTCAACAAAAGCCTGAACTGACCATCTGTAAATCTACGGGGTTCTAGGTGCGCTCGCTCTCACTGATTTAGTTGTGCGATCGCTAGGCCCAGTAAGAGTCCAACCAGGGCACCTATCGTTGTGTTCATGCCGTTGACGACTTCGTTGGTCAACCACGGTACGCGGGTTTGCAGTGTGGCTCCAATGAGACTTTCTATGGTGGTCGCTACAAAGGCCGCCACCAGACAAATGACGATGCCCCAGAGGTTAATGAGTCCAACGGCCCAGCCGGCTAGGGCCATCACCACTGACCCGGCTACTCCAGCCAGGGTGCCCTCTAGGCTAATGGCCCCTTCAGTCCCAGCCGGTACGGGCTTAAGCGAGGTAATTAGAAAGGTATTGCGGCCGTAGGCTTTGCCCACCTCACTGGCGGTGGTATCGGAGAGTTTGGTGCTAAGGCTGCTGACGTAGGCTATCGCTAGCAACGACAGCCAGAGGGCTTGACTGGGGGGGGGGGCGGTGACTCGAAGGATAGCGATCGCCCCGGCACAGACCGCTGCTGCTAGGGCAGAGCCCCAGACATTCTCTGGCCCCCTGACCCCCGATCGCCCCTCGGCAATGCCAGCGGCTTCCTTGCGGCTTTTACCCAGGCGGGTAACCGCCGTGCCGGCTAGAAAGTAGGCCATGATCACGGCGTAGCCTCGCCAACCCAGACAGCCCCAAACAATTACTCCCAGTGCCCAGGCATGGCCGTAGCCCGCTGGAGTTAGCAGCTTTTTGGGCATTTTCCAGGCGATCGCCAGCAGCAGGGTATTTACTAGCCCGCCTACGAGCCAGTCGGTTAGCTGCCCAGACCCTTGAATAGATGGGCTTAGCGCCGAGAAAACCGCAGATAAAGCCATAGCATCACCTCAGAGGCATTGTTCTTAGCTTATAGGGCAAAGGTCTTGTGCAAATGCAGGCAGTTCCCCTGGTCGGGGGCTGGTTCGTAGGTGAGGCGATCGGCAACGAGGTACATGATTTTTAGGCCCCGGCCTCCCTCTGAGTCAGGGTTGTTGACGCTAATTTTGTGCCTCAGCACGGCGGCAAGATCAAAGCCGGGGCCGCGATCCCAGATGCGGATGTCGATGGTGCGATCGCTCACCGACACTTCAATGCCAACGGGGGTTTCTAGGGGCAGCCCGGCGTGGGCGTGGCGCACCGCATTGGTGAACCCTTCAATCAGAGCGAGCTGGCACTGAAGCCAAATGTTGTGGGGAATAGGCGTTGCCTGAAACTGGTCAAACCACGCCAGTAACGACTTCAGCTCCGTTGGGTCGGTTTGGGTTTCAATCTGGCTAGTGTGCTGGTAGGTCAAAGCAGGCAACGGCTAGATAGCTCACCTTTGCATCATAGGCCTAACCCCACCCTGTCAAAAGCCTTAAGGACAAGAGTTTTACATCGCCTATCGCCCCGTCACAGTTTGGGGATTGAGCCAAGTCAGCAGATGGTGGCGTAGGTGAGTGAGGTCTCGATAAAACTCCTGGCGCATAAATTGCCCCAAAGCATCGAGGGGGCTAAAGGCTGCACCTGGCTGCCAGCCCAACTCTTGGGCAATGGGCGTGGTGTGAGAACCCTGCAAAATTTGAATGATAGTGGACTGGGGAAACCGCTGCACTAGCACCTCCGACAGGGGACGGGTTTGGTCAATGGTGTCGCTACGGAATTTGATCAGTAGATTGTGAGGCACAGGATAGCGATCGCGCACCAACGCCAGAGTAGTCTCAGGGTCTGGGGTAAATTCCACATTGA
>JANPIO010000019.1:0-19451 GCA_031425055.1 Phormidium sp. VAR_61_metabat_6 | reverse complement strand
GCGAGGTGATGGACGGGTTTTTGCGCGATCGCGCGGCCCAGCACGGCGCTAAGCTCATCAACGGCACCGTTCACACTCTCGAAATTCCCACCACCGAGACTGGGGCCTATACCCTGCACTACACCGAGCACCGCGAAGACGGTCTGGTGGGCGACAACAAGTCCCTCCAGGTCGATCTGGTGATTGGGGCCGATGGCGCTAACTCCCGCGTCGCTAAGGCCATCAAGGCTGGCGACTACAACTATGCGATCGCCTTCCAAGAGCGTATTCGCCTGCCCGACGACAAGATGGCCTACTACGAAGACCTGGCCGAAATGTACGTGGGCAACGACGTTTCCCCCGACTTCTACGCCTGGGTATTCCCCAAGTATGACCACGTCGCCGTCGGCACCGGCACCATGCGGGTCAACCAGGCCAAGATCAAAGGTCTCCAGGCGGGTATTCGCGCCCGCGCCGCCAAACGCCTAGAAGGTGGCGAAATCATCAAAGTAGAAGCGCACCCCATCCCTGAGCACCCCAGACCCCGCCGCGTGGTGGGTCGGGTGGCTCTAGTCGGCGATGCTGCGGGCACGGTCACCAAGTCCTCCGGTGAGGGCATCTACTTCGCGGCAAAGTCGGCCCGCATGTGCGCCGAAACCATTGTGGAATTTTCCAATGGTGGCCAGCGTATCCCCACCGAAGCCGACCTCAAGGTCTACCTGAAGCGCTGGGATAAGCAGTACGGCATTACCTACAAGGTGCTCGACCTGCTGCAAACGGTGTTCTACCGCTCCGACGCCACCCGCGAGGCCTTTGTCGAAATGTGCTCTGACATTGATGTGCAGAAGCTCACCTTCGACAGCTACCTCTATAAAACCGTGGTGCCCGCTAACCCCCTGGTGCAGATGAAAATCACCGCCAAGACCATGGGCAGCCTAATTCGCGGCCATGCACTAGCTCCGACTCGAAGCTGGTAATGGGCGATCGCTCAGTTTCTTTCTAACCCCCTAAGCTGACTGGCTTTGACAATACTTTGTCAAAGCCAGTTTTTTTGTACGAGAACTCAGAGTCCCCACTGGGAGATTGCCCCAATGCGTCAACTCTCGGGCTCTAGCCCTAAGCTTTGCCGCACCACTTCTCTGAGCTCGGCACGAAGCTCATACATCTCTTCGGCGACCTCCTGATCCGCTGAGAAACCCGGATAGCGCACTTTAACAGAGAAATCAGTTAATAAGGCTAAAGCTGGGCGAAAGCGTTCCCAATCAGGCTCCACAGGGTTAAGCAACGTGAGCAGGGCCGTTAAGTCATGAATTTTGGGAAAGGAAATGCCAGCGACTAACAGTTTTGCTTTGAGATATTTTCAACACACTGTTGAGTGTGAAAGCAAACGGCATCGTAGTTAGCAGCTTGTTTGACCTGCAATTCTCGACTTGCCGTACCAAAATCTGCTTCTGCCTTCTTGTCAATCCACTCTTGCATGGTTGCTGGCATATAGCACCTTGCCGTTATGAACAATGTCTTTTAGAAAAAAATCCTGCATTTTCAGGCGTTGAACCAGATATTCAGGAGTTCGCACCAATAAATCAAGGGCAAAACCAGGCTTTACCCGACATCGGATTTCCGCCGCTTTGCGAGCAGGATACCCCTCAAAGGGTAGAACGACTAAGAGATCCACATCAGAGTCTTCGGTGGGCTCGCCGTAGGCATAGGAGCCAAACAGAATGATGCGGTCAGGGTTGAACTGCTCAGCAATGTGCCGACCCAGCGCTTCGATTTGCTGCATGTCAACCATGGGTTGTCTCCAACTGTTTCACCAATTCTGCCACGGCTGCCGATACCAAAAAAGAGAGATGCCCTAGAACTCCAATAAAATAATGGCTTTTGAGACTCTAGAGTCTCAAAAGCCATCCCTCTAATCATTAAGACTCTGCCAGGTTTGCTTATTTACCCATACCTAACTGCTGGGCTTTCTGGTACACCTTACCTTCCGTTAGCAGCGAGGGGGCGATTACCACTTCCACTTGCTGCATCTCCTTCAGGTCTTTGGCCCCCAGGGTGCCCATGCTGGTTTGCAGCGCCCCTAAGAAGTTGTGAGTGCCGTCGTCTAGTCCGGCGGGGCCGCGTAGAATTTGCTCCAGACTGCCAGTGGTACCGACTTTAATGCGGGTGCCCCGGGGCAGCACCGGGCTGGGGGTAGCCATGCCCCAGTGGAAGCCGCGTCCTGGGGCTTCGGCGGCGCGGGCAAAGGGTGAGCCAATCATGACCCCGTCGGCTCCACAGGCGATGCACTTGCAGATGTCGCCGCCGGTGACCAAGCCGCCATCGGCGACGATCGCCACGTAGCGCCCGGTTTCGGCAAAGAAGTCGTCGCGGGCGGCGGCGCAGTCGGCCACAGCGGTTGCCTGGGGAATACCAATGCCCAGCACTCCACGAGAGGTGCAGGCGGCACCCGGGCCAATGCCCACCATGACGGCGGCAGCGCCGGCCTTCATTAGATTGAGGGCGACTTCGTAGGTGACGCAGTTGCCCAAAATCACCGGCATGGGCATTTCAGCACAGAAAGCGGCTAGATCGAGCGGGCTAATGTCTGCCGGAGACAAGTGGGCAGTGGAAACCACCGTGGCTTGCACAAACACTAGGTCGGCACCAGCTTCGGCAATGGTGGCCCCAAACCGGGAGGCTCCAGCGGGAGTGACGCTCACTGCCGCCACCCCGCCTCCAGCCTTGATGGCTTGAATACGCTTAGTAATCAGCTCGGGCTTAATCGGTTCAGCGTAAAGGGCCTGCATCAGGCCGACAAACTCCTCTTTGCCCACCGAGGCAATTTTGTCGAGGATGGGGTTGGGGTCGTCGTAGCGAGTTTGAATGCCCTCTAGGTTAAGCACGCCCAGTGCTCCCAGTTCCGAAAGCCGAATGGCCATGCCCACATCGACTACGCCATCCATGGCGCTGGCAATAATGGGAATCTCACACTCAATGCCGCCAATTTGCCAACGGGTGTCGGCCAGGCTTGGGTCTAGGGTGCGAGGCCCAGGCACCAGGGCAATTTCGTCAATGCCGTACGCTCTACGGACTACTTTGCCACGACCAAGTTGTATATTCACGTCCTTCCTTAACCCTCTGGGCCAAAACCATTAGGCTAGCCTAGCAAAAAAGAATTCTCGCCGTACAGCTATTGGGCTGAACCCACTGACACTAGGGATACAGTGGTGAGTGATAAGATCTGATCGGTCTGGGCACAGAGCGATAGTTTTAACGAGGAAAAATACGGTTGTGAATTTGTCATCGCTGACGTTTTTGCGCAAAATGCGATCGCCCAATCGCCAGTTTGCCGTGATTGGTTTAGGGCGGTTTGGTCGAGCGGTTTGCGCCACCCTCCACAACCTGGGTTATGAAGTGCTGGCGGTCGATACCAACGAGATCCATGTTAGCCAGGCAATGACCGACCAAATTGCTGCCCATGCCCTCCAGCTCGATACCACCCAGCCTTCGGCTCTGCGCGAAGCGGGCATTACCGACTTTGATACGGTGATCGTAGCGATTGGCAACTATGTCGAGGAAAGCATTATTACCACCCTCAACCTAAAAGAGGCGGGGGTAAAGAATGTGGTGGCCAAGGCCTCGTCCGAGATCCACGGCAAGCTGCTCGATCGCGTTGGTGCCGATCACGTCGTGTTCCCGGAACACGAAATGGGCTGCGATCTGGCGCGATCGCTGACCTCCCCCGGCATTCTCGATCGCTTTGAGATTGACCCCAACCACTGCATTGCCGAGATCATTGTGCCCCAGGCCTTTGACCAAAAAACTATCGTTGACCTCGACCTGCGCAACCGCTACGAACTCACCCTGCTGGCGGTGAGTCAAGACAATGAGCCCGAGCAGTTTGAGATCAACCCCAGCCCCGTCACCCGGCTCAAAGCGGGGGGGCTGATGGTGGTGATCGGCAGCAACAAAGGCCTAGAGCGTCTACCGGTATAGCCCATGCGCGTGATTGGTTTAATCAGCGGCACCTCGGTTGATGGCATTGATGCCGCCCTGGTGGAGCTAGAGGGGCAGGGCTACAATTTGACGGTGTCGTTGGTCGATGGGCTGGCCTATGCTTACCCCGCCGACCTGCGCCAGCGGATCTTGGCCCTCTGTGCGGGGGAGGCGATCGCCCTCGACCAGCTGGCCTCTCTCGATGATGCCGTGGCGGAGACCTTCGCCGCCGCCGCCCAGGCGCTGATCGCCCAGGCTGGCCCCGCCGACCTGATTGCCTCCCATGGGCAGACGGTATTTCACCGCCCAGTGGGTCGCCCGGCGCGGCCCGGCCAGGGGCCAACACGATTGGCCTATACGCTGCAACTGGGGCGCGGGGTGGCGATCGCCCAGCAGACCAGCCTGCCCACCGTCAGCAACTTTCGTCAAGCTGATATCGAAGCGGGGGGCGAAGGGGCACCGCTCGCGCCGATCGTCGATCTCTGCTTGCTCAGCCACCCCACCGAGCGGCGCTGCGTGCAAAACCTGGGCGGCATTGGCAATGTCGCCTACCTCCCCGCCTGGAATCGCCAGGACAGCGCGCCCAAGGTGCTGGGCTGGGATACAGGGCCGGCCAATTCTCTGATTGATATAGCTGTGCACAGCTTATCGGCAGGGGCGCTCACCTACGATGTTGACGGCGCTTGGGCGGCGCAGGGGACGCCCTGCCTACCGCTGGTCAGTCGGTGGCTGGAGCACCCCTACTTCACTCAGCCGCCGCCAAAATCCACCGGGCGCGAGCTGTTTGGCTGGGAATTCTTCAAACATTGTCGTCAAGATGCCCAGGGGGAGGGGTTAGCGCCGCAGGATTTGGTGGCGACTCTGACCGAGTTCACGGCCGCCTCGGTAGCCCACGAGTACCGCACCTTTTTGCCTGCCCTGCCCGATCGCCTGCTAGTGTGCGGCGGTGGCAGCCAAAACCCAGTGCTGATGGCGCGTCTTCAGGCGCGGCTGCCCGAGCTGGTGGTGCAGACTACCGACGCGGTGGGAGTATCGGCTAACTATAAGGAAGCGATTGCCTTTGCCGTACTGGGTTACTGGTATCGCCAGGGCTTCCCCGGCAACCTGCCCACCGTCACTGGAGCTATCCGCTCCGTTGTGCTTGGGCACGGCAATGAGATTGCCCCGCCTCGCTAGATAAAGGGTTGTCGAGGCCCATACCCCAGTCTGAGCAATAGGGCGTATGCTTGAGAAGCATGGGACAGAGGACAGCGGGCTATGCCGGACATCAGCAGCGATACAACCGATGTCCCAGGCTACGTCAAAGGCTGAGGGAGCATTGTGTGGACCATAGCTTTTTAATTGAGCCTGGCCGGTGGACGCTCCAGGGCAGCTGGATGGAGCGCGATCGGCTGCCAACGCCAGTGAAAGGAAAAATTTTAGTCGCGTGGAGTCGCGACGACTGGTTCACGATGGTGATGAAGCTGGCTTTGCCCGATACCCAACCTAACGAGATGGCGCTTCAGTATCGGGGTCGGTTGACCAGCGGCGACTGCCAGTACACATTTGTGCTACAGCACAGCCTGCTGGGTCGGGTAGAAGGCGAGGGCTGGGTGGCCCCTGACTCGATCATTCAGCGCTACTGGGCTTTGGGCGATCGCCAACGCCGCACGGGGTTTGAGACTCTATATCGCCTCGACCACGATCGCTACCACCTCTCTAGCGGCATTATGACCGGGCACTACCTGACCAGCGCGATGGAAGCAACCTTGCATCTGCAAGGGGCCTCAGTGTCAGGAATGTGAACGGCCTCGCCATAAGTGCTTTTAGGAGAATGTACTACAGTAAAAACAACACCTTTGAGATGTAGCTGGGCATATTAACTCTATGGTTTCTGGCTGCTGGCTGAGCCCAGTCCGAAGTATTGCAGGGTGCACAATTGGGTTGGATGTTAGGCAGCAGGATATGAGCGGGCCACCCTCATACCCTGGGCTAACCCTATAGATCACACGACTGGGCTAGCTGCGGTTTGTGGCCCCGCTTGCCAATGAATGGCTCACAGAGCTGAGTGAATCGGTTTGCTCTTGGGCCTCAAATCCGTTGCTGCTCCTGGCTTATAGCCTACTTCAATGCATCCTCCTTGCCTTGCCTGCCCCTCCCTTCCTTCTGGCTAATACCGTTCTATGGCTGACTCAAACCTAGGCTGTAAATTAGCAAATCGCTATGAATTATTAGAACCTCTTGGCCAAGGTTCGATGGGTCGGGTGTATCTTGCCGAAGACCTGCTGCTGGGCAGTGTGAAGGTGGCCATCAAGCTGCTTTCCCAAACCCTACCCGGTGAAAAAATGCGCGATCGCTTCATGCAGGAGGCCATGACCTGTGCCCAGCTGGGTCAAAAAAGCATTCACGTAGTGCGGGTCACCGACTATGGCGTCAGCGATGAAGGGGTGCCTTTCTACGTCATGGAATATTTGCAGGGGCAAAGTCTCAGCCATCTGCTCAATCTTCAGCCCCTGCCTATGCCTCGATTTTTGGGCCTGATTCGGCAAATTTGCCTGGGTCTTCAGACCGCCCACGAAGGCATTATTCTCAAGACCCAGCCTGAGCCGGTGCCGATTATTCACCGAGACATCAAGCCTAGCAATATTATGATCGTGCAAGATCCTACCCTAGGGGAGCTGGCGAAAATCTTAGATTTTGGCATTGCCAAACTCATGCAGGTTGATAGCGATCAGACCAACTGCTTTATGGGTACTCTGGCCTACGCTTCCCCTGAGCAAATGGAAGGCCGCGAGCTCGACGGGCGCTCCGACATCTACAGCCTCGGGGTCATGATGTTTCAAATGCTGACTGGCCATTTGCCCCTACGGGCCAGCAGCCATACCTTTGGCGGCTGGTACAAGGTGCACCAGACCCAGTCGCCTAAGCTGATGAGCGAGGTGGCCAGCAACATTAAAATTCCTAAGCTGCTCGAAGACCTGGTGATGGGCTGCATGGCTAAGCTCGCCGAGGAGCGCCCCCAGAGCACCCAGGAAATTTTGCAGATTCTAGAGCCGCTCCAATCTCGCTACGTCAATGGTTTTCGCATTAGCCAGCGGATTGGCACTACCCTCAACCGGGTGCCGGTTACTCGCCAGCCAACGGCCACCGAATCGCTCAAGGACGACCAGGTCTGTAAGCTAACCGTGTGGCCCACCGCCAAGCCCGTGGCCGAGATTGTCTTTCCTCACTCGCTGCCCACCAGTCAGGGGCCTTTGGCTACCCTATGGGCGATGATGCCCGAGGCCGAAATCAACCGGCGGTTGGTCAGCACCCGCTACAACACCTTTATCTGCACCATGGCTCCTCACCCCATGATGCTCTGGCTGACGGTGCTCTACAGCAGCTCCCATGGTGCGCGCTGGCTGCCCTGCTATCTCGATCTCAAAACTGCTTTGGGCCAAGACATGGCCGGGCTGCTGAGTAAAACCGGCACCTATAAGCTGCTGCTCTTTGCCCTAGAAAACCCGCGCCCCTGTGTCCACGTGCTGAGCTGTAGCGTCTCTGACCCCCAGCGCAGTCTGCTCCAGGAGTGGGCGCTAACCGCCCGCAGCCGCCCTTCCACTGGGGCGATCGCCACCAGCCGCGACCTGTTGCGCAATGAACTCCAGACCAAGCTCAAAGCCAAGGTGCTGCAAAAGCTGGAGTCGATCTACGTCGATACAGGCTCTAGCCTCTCTGACTAGCGTCGTTAGCGCTCTCAGTGGGCGTGCTTAGGAGGGAAAAAACAGCACCGGATGCCAGCTGCTGCGCAGAATTTCGCGGGTAAAGCTGGGGGCTGACCACTTGAGAATGCCGCCAAGGTTGCTAGAGCAGGTGGCGATCGCCCCAATATCGTGCATTTCGGCTGCCTTCAGAATTTCTGCTAGGGGGCTGCCTTCAACGATGGTGGTGTTGACCACTAAGTTGAGGGCAGCTAGCTCCGCCTGAAGCTGGTCGAGTTCCTGCTCGGCTTGCTTCATCGGGTTATCGCCCCGCAATTCCCGACGCATAGTTTTATCAATCACCCACAGCAGGCGCACCCGTTCTAGTACCGAGTTGGGGTTGGTTTTCACCTGCTGGTGAATTTTTTTGATTAAATTTTTGCCTCCCTGGGTGCCATCGTAGGGCACCAGCAGGTAGCGGAACAGGTGGGCACAGCGCAGCTTTAGCTCAGCGGTCGTGTAGGTCGACACCAGCTGGGGCCGCAAAATAATAATGGGAATCGTTGTCTTTTCGGCTAGACCAGCGGTAGTACTGCCAAACAGTTTCTCCTCCAGCAGGGTGCGGGTTGGGCTGCCCAAAAAAATCACGTCGCTCTGGTGCTTTTTGGCCAGGCGCAAGATGCTCTCGCTGGCACGTCCCATCTGCACTTCAACGGTGACATCAATGCCGTCGGGCACATCGCGCAGCAGCGTCTGTAAGCGCTGGCGGGTTTTTTCTAGCAGCTCTGGGCTATCTCGCGGAATCTCCCGCTCACTGTCTACCGACACATTGTGGAAAAATACCAGAGACTTAAACCCCCCAGCGACGAGGCTCGGCACAAACTGAGCAAGACGGTAGATACCATCGGTGAAGTCGGTACAAATGAGCGCGCGCTGAAACATAGGTCCCCCGATCAGGTGCAACAAAGCGGACAAAATTTGCGATCGCCCAATCTGGCAATCGTTGCGGCAGGTTCCCCTAGGCCGTCAGCAGCCCTCGGGGAAGCCCTTTCCATTACCATAACGTTAGACAGGGTCGTTTCAACCCCTTAAGGGTCGTAGGTCCCCTTCGCACAGAGGTTCTGTAGGCTTAGCTGAGTTGCTTAGGTCTCGACGGTAGCGATGTCGAACTCCTAAAAAAATCGGAAATTGAGCAAACTAATTGCCAGAAAAGCCTGGATTGACCGACATGCTGTGCGCTCGCTGCATAGAAGCACTGGGTCGGTTAAAAATAGCTAGTTCACCAGTGGACAAGGCATCAGAAGCACGTCGCGATCGGGTGAGTAAAATTTTTGGTGGAGCTATAGCTCTGAGAAAGTTATTTGAACAAGCAGGTTAAAGGAGGTAGCCTCTGGGCCAGTCCAAGCTTCGATTGTGCAGCTGATAAAACGGTCTTTAGCATCGAAGGTGACGCCCCGGCATCCCCGGCCTGATTCAAGAGAATCCTGCAAGAGAGGGAGGTCGCCGTCTTCATGCTGTTTTGGCGACGTTAACACCTACATCTGAGGGTTTGGCCCAATTCCCCATTCGTGCTTGAGAAAGTGCTTGTACATGGTCTCTCGCATCATCATCTGTTCATACATCTTGACGAGGAACTGCTGAGCCTGCTCCCGGCTCATTTTATCGACCTGAGTTTCAAAGGACTTCAAACTAAACTGCTGCTCCAAAGAGAGTTGCATCGGTTCGTTCATGAGTTTGCTCCTGAGAGAGAGAGAGAACAACAATCCAGTAGTGGTTATAACGACCAGGCTGAACCTGAGTTACGGCCTGATGTACGGGTTAGCTTCCTTGAGGAAAACCAATCCCAGCACCTCCGGCTTCTCTACTGGAATAGGTTGTAGCCACAGTGCCGGCCGAAGCCAATGCGCGATGGTTTACAAATTATAACAATCATTTGACAAAGATCCACTTACTGGTCTTGTAAGCGAATATAACAAGTCATCCCCAAACCGTCATCTGCCGGTAGAGAATTTACAATTTTTAGCAATGACTGCTAAGTAAAAATGCTCAGGACAAACTTCTTGGCGTATTCTTTGTTTAGGCCAAGGCGGTGCCAGTGCAGGGGTGCTTTACCCGCATGATTGCGTAGTCGCAGCATTTACAACTGCCACGGGCGGAGGCTTTTTGAGCTATCTTTGTCCCGATCGCATCGACTGAAGGGTTGATCGAATGCCGATAAAGACCCGCCTATTGGAGGGTAAAGTTATTGCCCTAACTAGCCATCAACGCTGACAGAAGGTGGTGATAGATTCACGACTACCACGGTGATGTTGTCGCGGCCTCCCCGCTGCTTAGCCGAATTGACCAGGGCTGTGGCCGCCGCCTCGCAAGCGCGAATCGACTTTAGATGAGAGGCAATCAGATGATCCGATAATTCTTCGGTGAGACCGTCGCTGCACAGCAGCAGGCGATCGCCACTGTGCACCTCAATGGGTTGAATATCCATTTCGGTGAGGTCGTCACGTCCTAGACACTGAGATAGCACATGACGCCAGGGGTGGCTGCGCGATTGAGCTGAGCTGACCTCGCCCGCTCGAATCGCTTTGGCAATCCAGGTGTGGTCTTCGGTGAGCTGCTCTAGGTGGTGGCCTCGCAGGCGGTAGAGGCGGGAGTCGCCCACGTGGGCACACCAGGGCTGCGGATCACTGTCGCGAAAGGTTACCAACACCACGGTAGTGCCCATGTCGGCCCGTTCAGGGTGACGCCTCTGGTCGTCGAGAATGGCATTGTTGGCTTGACGCAGGGCTTGCTCTAGGAGTTGGGCCGTGGCTACTTCCCCATGCCAGTGCTGCTGCAAAAAGGTCTTAATTGCGGCGGTGGCCAAGCGGCTGGCTTCCTGCCCCCCGGCATGCCCGCCCATGCCGTCTGCCACGATAAAAAATCGTCCCTCAGGGTCGATGTAGTAATCATCCTGGTTGCTGGTGCGCAGCAGGCCCGGATCTGATAACCCTGAAAAAACACAATCCAACATAGCAAACTTGGGCTAAACCATTAAGGCAGACGATCGGCCCGGTTGACCTGAAGCACTGCCTGCAAAAACGCGATTCCAGTGCCTGCTGCCAGTACTCCAGGTACTAGGGCCAGCCAAACAAACTCAGATAGTACCAGTACCGTTGCCGAAAGGGTAAACGCCCCCACCAGAATGGCATAGTTGTTGGCCATCGTCACCCCGCTAATGCGGCGCAGAGCGCGATCGGTCTCGATCGAGCGCACTCGTACTCGAATGTCACCGCGCTCTAGTTTGTCAAGGGTGTCTTCGATGCGCCGGGGTAGCCCCAGGGCAGAGGTGCTGACCTGGGCGGCCTGGCGGCCGAGTTCTCCCAGCAGACTGTTAGCTCCATCGGTCGGATTGCCATTAGACATAAGCTGTGCAGCAAACGGCTTAGCCGCTTCCATAAAGTTAAAATCGGGGTCGAGCCCTTTACCTACCCCTTCTAGGGTAGAAAACGCCCGCATCACAAAGGTAAAGGTGGCCGGAAAGCGAAAGGGCTGATCGTAGGCGACAGCGTAAAGGTCATCGCTGATAGCATTGATGGACTGCTCCTCAAAGGGGCGATCCATAAAGTTGTCCAGAATATACTGGATAGAGCGACGTACCGGGCTCATATCTTCGACTTGTGCCAGTGCCCCCAGCTCTACTAGGGAGTCCATCACTTGCCCAGCATCGCGCCGGGCTACTCCCATAAACGTAGTCATCAGGCGCTGGCGAGTCATCGGCTGCACTTGGCCCATCATGCCGAAATCGTAGAAAATCAATGAGCCATCAAGGCTAACGGCTACGTTGCCCGGATGGGGGTCAGCATGGAAGAAGCCGTTGTTCAACAGCTGATGTAGGTAGGCTTGAGCCCCCAACCGAGCTAAACGCTTGCGGTCTAACCCCGCGGCTTCAAGGGCATCGTAGTGGCTAATTTTGATGCCGGGCATGTACTCCAGGGTAACTACTCGGGAGGCGGTCAACCGCCAGAAGACACGGGGCACATTGACCCAGTCTTCGCCGCGGAAGTTGCGACGAAAGGTATCGGCATTGCGGCCCTCGTTGAGGTAGTCAATCTCCTCCCACAGGATGCGGCAGCACTCTTCGTAGATGCCCAGCCAGTCGCGGCCTTTGCCCCAGCTGGGGTGGCTTTGAAAGTAACGAGCGATGCCTTTGAGAATAGATAGATCGATGGTGAAGAGCGATCGCAGCCCCGGACGCTGCACTTTCACCACCACTTCGTCGCCACTATGGGTCTGTGCCCGGTGCACCTGCCCCAGGCTAGCCGCCGCTAGCGGAATCGGATCAAAGGTGCGGTAAAGGGTGTGGATGGGCTTGCCCAGGTCAGCCTCAATGATGTCGCGGGCCTGCTCATAGCTGAAGGCCGGCACGCGATCCTGAAGCTTCGATAATTCCTCTACAAACTCAATGGGAAAAATATCGGCCCGGGTTGAAAAAAGCTGCCCTACCTTAATAAAGGTGGGGCCTAGGTCGAGAAGAGTTTCGCGAATCCAAACGGCCAGCTTTCGCCGCCGGGCTGTCTGAGCCTCAGCGGTCATGGTGCCACCGTAGCTCCAGGCTTTGCCGTAGAGCCAGCGAGCTCCCAGCAGCCGCAGCACAAAACCCCAAATGTCAACAAAGCGGCGCTGGCGGGAGTATCGGCCCCGGTTCCAGCGGTAGGAGTCTTGACGGAAAGGCGGCGTCTTTTCACCGACAGCAGTAGCCAAGCTCGTTGTGCTAGCTAAGGCGAGGGGAATGGGCTCAGTTCCGTCTGGGGGTACTTCGAAACCTGAAGTATTCAAGCTGCCATGCAGGCCTTCAACATGGTTTAAGTGACCCTCGCCGTTGTCGAGAGGAGAAGGCAGCTTGGCCGATGAGGAGGAGTCAGAAACAGCAGACACTCAGATTCCTAGAACAGAAGGGATGGCAGCAACTTACAGACCAATACAGTCCTGGGCAACAGCCCCAGTAGACTCAGCCCTGGCATAAAGCCAAGACGGCATTTAAATTTGGGAAGTAGCCCGATACTGCTGCAAGGCGACTCGCACCTGGGCAATTTCGGCCCGCAAGGTGTCGATAGTGGCCTGCAAATCGGTGACTGAGCCTGCCGCAGTCGATGCTGTGCTTCCCATATAGGGCTCTCCAGCTTCTGCCTCTGCCTGCTGGGCCCGAGTCATTACTTCTTCGGTGAACTGACGGAAGTATTCCCGCTGCTCAGCATCAAACTTACCTACCAGGCTCAAGCCATCGGTCAACAACCGTTCGGCGCGCTCATTAACCGCATCGGCTAGGGCGCGGCCAATATAAAACGCATGCAGCACGGGGCTACTCATGGCAAACCTCAGGGAAACGGGTGATGTAACAGAACTTCGTTTAACTGTAGAGAATTATAACGTCCTTATTCCTCTAGCACCGGGCGGATATTGGGTTAAGTTTTGGTTTATTTAGCAAATCGTCTAGCTAGACGACGGGGCCGGGGTCGGTGCCTGAAGCGGTGAGCTTAGGGGGGACGGGGCTGCTCCCTCCGTCGGAGCAGGCTCTACAGGAACGGGTGCCGGCAGCGGCTGCGGTGCCGGAGCGGGCTCCACGGGTAGCGGTGTGGGGTCACTGGGGAATATGGGTTCAAACTCGGGTTCGGGCTGGGGGGCTACTGGGGTTTCCCAGTCTTCTATGGGTTCAGGGATAGGCTCAGGGATAATCTTAGGCTGAGGCACCGCTGGGGGCGGGGCAGCCGGTTCTTGAGGGTTGGGGATGAAGTCAGGTACCGGTGCCGAGCCGGGTGGTGGCGTGTTGTCATAGTCGGGGCGATCGCGTCGAGCCGGAGTATCGGCCCAGGGCTGCAAGAGGTCGTCGCCATTCCAGTCAGGTAGGGGAGGAAACGACTGATTAGGATTGAGGCGCTCTTGACTGGCGGAGCTGGCCGGCTGGAGTCGGGCATAGAGGCCAAGACCAAGGCCGCTGGCCGTGGCTAATAGCCCAGTCGCTACCAGCGCTAGCATCGGTAGCGAACGCTGGCGTTGGGTGGAGCCAACAAGGGTGCTGACCTGTGCAGGATAGTCCACTATTGCTTGGGGTTGACCTCCGGGGTCAGATTGGCTGAAGACCGCCTTGGTCAAGGGGCCGGTAAGGCGCTGGGGTACTGCGCTGGGTGCTAGTGTCGATGGTAGCTGCTCAGGGGGCGGCAGAAGGGCTTTCCACGCCGCCAGAGTCACGGTGGGTGGTAGTTCTGGCCGGGTCGGCGTGGCCCCGTTCAAGAGTCTAGGGTTGCCTAAGGCCAGGGCCGTATCGACAACGGAAGGTAGCTCGGGGTGACAACGACGAACCTCCACCGCTAAGGGAGCGTTGGTGGACTCAGCCCGCTGACCCGTTAGCAAAAAATACAGCAGGTGGGCAAGGCCACGTACCAAGGCTGATTCTTCTGAGGAAACCTGATCTGTGTCGGTGGAATTTGGGATGGCGGTGGTGGATGGTGGCAGATCAAACCCTGTGAAGGTGATGGTTTGCTCCTGCGGGTCGTACCACACCTGGTCAGGGGTCAATCGCAGCCCAGCCCAGCCTAGGAGGTGGAGAGTCTCGAAGGCTTCTGCAAGGCGCTGAATAATGGCCATGCTGGGTTGAGGTGCTAAAGGACTGTCCACAGTCACCAGGCGATTGAGGGGGATGCCGGGGGGGCTAGCCAGGGTTTGATAGCAGACGCCCTCTTCTTCAAAACCCCCCAAGCGCGCTGAAAATACAGCCTGTTTAAGCCCGTTGACCTGATCAAGGTAGTGGTAAAATGCCTGTCGCTGCGGGGCATCGGGCAAGTTTTCTGGACTGCGACTGCCCAATATGCGCAGCTGAATCCACTGCCCCTTAGACACATCCATCGCTAGATAGACGGGGCCAACGGCATCGTCGGCCACCCACGCATCGATTACGTAGGTGCCATTTTGCAGGGCAGTGCCCACAGCTAGGGTCATAAAACAGAGGGAGTCATTGATCTTTGCCACTCTACCCCTTTCTTCATCCGCCGGGGGAGATGTGGCAGTAGCTTATGCCCCCCTAGAATTGAGAATAGTGCTGCTCTAGAAAGGCGATCGCATCGGCCTGGGTGGCGATCGCGCCGTCGAGCTGGGCGGCAAATAGAGTCTCCAGCATCGACTTAAAACTGGGGCCGGGGCGATAGCCCAGGGTTTTGAGCTGGTCGCCGTCGATTAGGGGCGACGTAGGAGCCCACTGGATGAGATAACGCCACAGGCTAGGGCCTAACTGCCGAGGATGGCGAGCGCTAATGAGCAGGTGAGTGGGCAGGTCAGCCTGATTAAAGGCGGCATACAGCTGACTGGGGGCCGGCTCAGTGGCCATGAGAGTCTGCCACTTGTGTTCCCACTGGTCGAGGTTGGCCAGACGCTCAATAGCGCGATCGGGCAGTTGTAAGTGGGTAGCCAAGGGCGATCGCGCTGCGACCGGTACGGCAGCCAGCAGCCCCTGGAGCCGCAGCAGCCAGGGCGGCCCCAGATCGGGCCAGTTAAAGCGCTTGGCCCAGCGACTGAGGCGTCGCAGCTGCTGCCATAGGGCTGGGGTCATGGCCAGCTCACTGTGGAGACAGCGCAGCGCCCCCAGCTGGTCTAGCAGAGATAGCGCTGACTGCCAGTAGGGGGCCTCAAGAATGTATTTCAACTCGTTTTTGAGCCGCACCTGGAGAGCTGGGGCTCGCCGCATCTGGTGCTGCATTTGGGTATAAGCCCCGCTCGCGATCGCGTGGTGAATGTAGCCCTCGGTTTGGGCGTCGAGACTAAACCCCAGCCGCACCGCAAAGCGCACGGCGCGATAAATGCGGGTCGGATCTTCAATAAAGCTGTTGGCATGCAGCACGCGAATGGTGCCCTGGCGCAGGTCAATGAGTCCACCAAAATAGTCAAGCAGTTGTCCGGCCCCAGGCTTGGTGAGCCGCAGCGCTAGAGCATTGACCGTGAAGTCGCGGCGGTAGAGGTCTTGCTGGATAGAGCTAGCTTCGACTTCGGGATTGGCGGCGGGGTAGGGGTAAAACTCCGTGCGGGCGGTGGCGATGTCAATCATTAGCCCGGCCAGGGGGTGGTCTAACTCTTTGCGCCAGACCAGCGACGCCGTTTGAAACCGACCATGGATCTGTAGATCGACCTCTGGAAACTGGTTTTTGATCACGGTTGCCAGGTCAACCCCAGCCCCCACCTGGGCGGTGCTGAAGAATCCATCAACCACTAGATCGAGGTCGGGCAGGGCGGCTGAAACTGGGTTGGTACAGATCAGCAGATCGCGCACCGCGCCGCCTACCAAGTAAAGGTGCCAGCCCCGCTCCTCGGAAGCGGCGGTGATTTGCTGCAAGATGCCTTGTAAGACAGGAGGCAGACTGGCTCCGAGGGCCTGCCGTAGGGTAATGGCAGCAGGTGGATCTTGTAGAGCGGGTTCGAGTGAGGGAGAGGGCTGTCCCTGGTGTAGGTGACGTAGTAGGTCAGTGCGGGTGACAATGCCAACCAGCGCCCCCCGGTGCAGCACTGGCAGGCGGCCAATGTCGTAGGTCACCATCAGGTGCTCGATATCGATAAGGGGGGTGTCGGGGGTAATGGTTTTGAGGTTAGTGGCCATATAGCCCTTGACCGGAGCGTGGCTAAAACCGTGGTGAAGCGCCAGATCCAGATCGCGGCGGGAGATAATACCGACCAAGCGATCGCCCTCATCGACCACCGACAGACCCGAGTGGCCATAGCGCAGCAAAATCCGCTGGGCTTCGTGGATTGTGGTGTCAGGGCGAATGGTGCGCACTGGCGACGACATCAGATCGCGAGCGGTGGGCTGACGGGGCAGGTGCGATCGCACCACTGCCATGACCTCCTGCACCGTCTCTAGGGGGGCCTCTGTCGCCACGCTGGCCGAGGCCGCCGCAGGGTGCCCGCCGCCGCCCAAGGCAGCCAGCACCGTCCCCCAGTCGAGGCGATCGCTAACTCGGCCTCGGGCTCGGCCAATTAACGTGAGTTTTTGCAGCCCCTGCGACGGGCCAGACTGCTCTCGGTCTGACAAACTGGCGGATGCTTCTTCTTTGACGGGGTAATAGGCCCCAAATAGCAGCGCATCGGCATCGGCTAGGGAGATCAGTCGCTCTGCCAGCCCCGACAGACCCGGCACATACCCATCAACCCGCAGCAACACCCAGGCCAACGTGTGGCCCCCCACTGCCTCTACCTGGAGGGAGGCCATGGCCTCGGTCAATAACCCCTGTAAAGCGGGGCTCAGTCCCGGTTCGACAAAGTCGGCAATAATCGCCAGGCTAGCCCCATGGGCCATTAGCCAGGCCAGGGCAGAGGCATCCCGCGCCGTCGCCCCTTCGTATAGCAGCGACCCAGTATCGACATGAATCCCCAGGGCCATAACCGTCGCTTCCGCAACGCTTGGCTCAATCTTTTTGTTTTGTAGAGACTCCACTACTAGGGTAGTGGCTGCACCCACAGCCTCAATCGTTGTCTCCTGAGCCTGCACCGTCTCGGCACTCGTGGGATGGTGATCGTAAATCTCGATGGGCACCTGATTCTGTTCGGCCTGGGTGATCCAGTCGGCGGCTAGGCCAAAGCGATCGCGCTGCTGAGCATCGACCAGGGTGAGGCGGGCAATCTGGCCAGGATCCACCGATCGCCGCTCAATCAGCGGGTACTCGTCCCGGTGGAGGGCCAAAAATCGCTGCACCGTCGGATGACAGCCCCCAGTCAGCACAATGCGGCGTCCTGGCTGTAGGCGCGCCAGCCCCACGGCAGCCCCCAGGGTGTCAAAATCGGCGGTGGTGTGGCAAAGAACTAGGTCCATAAGTTTCGGGCCTTTTTTGGGGCCATACTTTCCGGCGGGGCCTCTTTCTGATAGCGTACTGGTTAGGGTAGTGTAGCTGTTAGCCTGGGCTAATCAGGTTGTTCACCGCCGTCTCCGCTGCTGTGTTTGAGAGAGCAAATATAAACCCATGGTAATTCTGTTTCAACTCGCGCTGTTTGCCCTGGTTCTGATGTCCTTTGTGCTAGTGGTGTATGTGCCCGTGGCCTACGCCTCTCCTCAGGACTGGGATCAGTCCAAACGACTGATCCTCTTTGGCTCTGTTATTTGGGGCGCTCTGGTGGTGGTTGTGGGCGGCCTCAACTACTTTGTGGTGTAGATTAAGAATATTTATGGCGGTTTTTGAAGGCACGTTAGTCTCCACAGGGTCTCCCCGGTTTGCCATTGTGCTAGGCCGATTCAACGATTTAGTTACGGGTAAGCTGCTGGAGGGTTGCCAAGATTGCCTGAAGCGCCATGGCATAGACGTTAACCCCGAAGGCACCCAGGTCGATTACGCTTGGGTGCCCGGCAGTTTCGAAATTTCGCTGGTGGCCCGACAACTGGCCCTTAGCGGCCGCTACAATGCGATCATCTGCTTGGGAGCCGTTATCCGGGGCTCAACTCCCCACTTTGACTATGTGGCAGCGGAGGTAGCCAAGGGCATAGCAGCAGCAGGTTTCCAAACCGGCGTACCGATCATCTTTGGCGTCCTCACCACCGATACGCTACAGCAGGCCCTAGAGCGGGCGGGTATTAAGGCCAACCACGGTTGGGACTATGCCATGAGCGCTTTGGAAATGGCCAGTTTGATGGGAGTGATTCACTCGGCTATGGGCAGTGGCGCGGGCAATGGTTCAGCTCGCTTAGCGCCTGGGATGCCGGTGGCAGCTCAAGCCGTCGTGGTGCCTGACTCAGACCCGCTTTAGGACTGAAACTTCCCAAGAAAATCCAAAAAAATGTTGACATAGTTACACTTTTTTGAGATTCTAGATAAAGTCAAAACCAGCGAAACGAAGTTGCTTCTAACACTGGTTTTTAATGCGGGTATAGCTCAGTGGTAGAGCGTCACCTTGCCAAGGTGAATGTCGCGCGTTCGAATCGCGTTACCCGCTTATTAAAATGTTGTGCGTTTCCTCAGGTTTCTGAGAGGCCCATTCAATTTTGATACAAGTGTTTGAGGATGACGATCCACTGATACAACCTCTGTGATCGCTCAGGTCTGATGCCAACTTGAGCCCCACGGCCCCGATTTGGCAAGGGGGAAATAATCTGTAGGGATGTTGGTGGATTCAATCCGGGAGCTGTGGAGAATTCTCCAGTATCCATTTGGGATAATTAGGCATAACCGATACAAAATCTAGGCATTTCATAGCTCGGAAGCACTAGTTGAACCCCATCCGCGAGTAGGCCCCACCAGTGCCCTAGGGCGTCGTGGGTTGAATGCTTTCTCGCCGAAGAGCACAGAACAGGGCTTCGGGGCGGTGACCACGCAGCCAATAGGTTTCCATTTCACCGCGACCTTTAATAGCGATGCAGCCGCGGCGTTCAAACCGGTAGCTATCCTTAAGGCGTTCATAGGTCGCAGCCGTCACTTGAATCTGACCGGGTTCGCTGGAGGTTTCCATGCGGCTAGCCACGTTGACGGCATCGCCCCAGAGATCATAAATGAATTTCTTCGTGCCAATTACTCCGGCTACCACTACTCCAGTGTTGATACCGATGCGAATCTCCAGTGGTTGTCCCGACTCGGCCTGAAAGGAGGCGGTGACCTGCTGCATGGCCAGGGCCATTTCGGCGATCGCCTCCGCATGATCGCCTCGCGGTGTGGGTAGCCCTGCTGCCACCATGTAGGCATCGCCAATGGTTTTGATTTTTTCTAGATCGAGCTGTTCGGCCAGACTGTCGAAAGCCGAGAAAATTTGGTTGAGCAGGTCTACCAGCTTGATGGGTGACAGATGGTGCGACAGGGTTGTGAACCCCACAATGTCAGCGAACAGAATTGTCAC
>JANPIO010000018.1:0-6389 GCA_031425055.1 Phormidium sp. VAR_61_metabat_6 | reverse complement strand
GGCCAATCAGCATCACCAGCCCCACCTGGCAGTACACATCGTTATACAGCCCTCGCATCGATTGGGCGACCAGCGCCCCCAGCACGGCCAGAGGCACCGACAGCATAATGGTGAGCGGATCGACAAAGCTGTTGTACTGAGCCGCCAGCACCAGAAACACAAAGAAAACGCCTAAGCCAAAGATAATCGGCGCTTTGCCGCCAGATTCCAGCTCTTCTAGGGAAATACCCGACCATTCAAAGCCTAAGTTGGGAGGCAGCAGGTCTTTCGCCAGATTCTCCATAGTCTGCATGGCCTGCCCGGAACTGGTGCCGGGAGCCGCCACACCGTTAATTTCGATCGAGCGGTGCAGGTTGTAATGGTTGATGATCTGCGGGCCGGTGGTGCGGGTGATGCTGACCAGGGCGCTGAGGGGGATCATGTCGCCCGATCGCGATCGCACATACAGTTGCCCAATGCTGTCGGGGTCGGCACGAAAGGCTTCATCGGCCTGCACATAGACCAGATAGGTGCGGCCAAAGGCGTTGAAATCGTTGACGTAGCGGGAGCCGAGGTAGGTTTGCAGGGTGCTAAAGATGTCCTCGACAGGCACTTGCAGGGCTTCGGCCCGATCGCGGTTGACCTCCACCTGGAGCTGGGGCGCGTTGGCCGTGTAGAGGCTAAACACCCCCTGCAAACCGGGGGTCTGGTTGGCTTTCGCGAGAATTGCCCCTTTCATTTGATCTAGTTCGTTAATGTCAGCGGTGCTGCTGTCGCGGTCTTGAAGCTGAAACACGAAGCCACCGACGCTGCCTAGACTGGGAATGGTAGGCGGGTTGACTGCAATCACCGGCGCTTGAGGAATGCCCATTAGTGGCATCCGCACCCGATTGAGAATGCCTATCACCGACTGCTCTGGCTGCCGCCGCTCCTGCCAGGACTTAAGCGGCGCAAACAGAATGCCCCGGTTGGGGGTGTTGCCGTTGAAACCCACACCGCCCATGGCAAAGGTGCCCTCCAGTTCTGGCACCGCCAGCAACTGCTGCTCCGCCTGGGCAACCACCTGCTCGGTGTAGTTAAGGGAGGTGCCGTCTGGCCCCTGCAAAATGCTGATGAAATAGCCCTGGTCTTCTTCGGGCAGAAAGGCCTGGGGCACCTGGGTGTAAAGCCACCCCGTCACCACCAGCAAACCTGCGAATCCAACCAGAACGAGGCTCTGCCATCGCGTCAACCGCCCTAGGCTCCAGCGATAGCCACGCTCGATCCAGGTCAAAAAGCCATTGATGCGCCGGAAACTCCAGCCCAGCCAGCCGGTTTGGCGGGGGCGATCGCGCAGCAGCAGCGCCGAGAGCGCCGGGGTCAACGTGAGGGCGATGAGGGTGGAGAGCGCTGTGGCAAAGGCGATCGTCAGCGCAAACTGTTTGTAGAGCTGCCCGGTCGTCCCCGGAAAGAACCCCACCGGCACAAACACCGCCATCAACACCAGCGAGGTGGCAATCACCGCGCCAAAAAGGCTGCGCATGGAGGCGATCGCCGCCTTCACCGGGGGCATACCTTCCTGTTGAATCAGCCGGGTGATATCCTCCACAATCACAATCGCGTCATCCACCACCATGCCCGTGGCCTGGGTGAGGCCAAACAGCGTCAGGCTATTGAGAGAAAAGCCAAAGAGTTTGACGAAGGCGAAGGTACCCACCAGCGATATGGGAATGGTAATTGCCGGGATGATCGTGGTGCGCCAGTCTTGCAGAAAGATAAAAATCACCAGCACCACCAACCCCACTGCCTGAAACAGGCTGACAATCACTTCCCGAAACGACGCCTCCACAAACCGCGACGAATCGTAGGGAATCTCGTAAATCAGCCCTGGGGGAAAGCGTTCCGCCAGCCGCGCCATCTCCGCCTTCACGGCCTTGGCAATGGCGAGGGAGTTACTGCCGGGGGTTTGCAAAATCTGGTAGCCCACCGCCGGATGACCGCTGTAGCGGGCAAAGGTGCTGTAGCGCTCGGCCCCCAATTCTGCCCGCCCCACATCCTTCAGCTTGACCAGATCGCCCGCCGCGCCCGCTTTGAGCACCACCTCCTCAAACTCCGCTGGGCTGCTCAGCCGTCCCAGGGTTTGCAGATCGAGCTGGTAGAGCTGTTCATCATTGTTGGGCGGTTGACCGATGCTACCCACCCCTAGCTGCACATTCTGCTGACGCAGAGCGGTGATCACATCCTGGGCAGTGATCTGACGGCTAGCGAGGCGATTCGGGTCGAGCCAGATGCGCATGGCGTAGCGCCGCTCGCCAAAGGGAACGAGGGTACCCACGCCAGGAATCCGCCGCAAATCATCGAGCACATAGAGGTCGGCGTAGTTGCTGATGAAGGTGTCGTCGTAGCGATCGTCCTCGCTGTAGAGCGCCATCGCCAGCACAATGGAACTGGATTGCTTCGACACCTGCACCCCCATTTGGCGCACCGCCTCCGGCAGTTGGGGTTCGGCCTGCAACACCCGGTTCTGCACATCCGAGGCCGCTACATCAATGTTGTACCCCTGGCGAAAGGTGACGACAATGGTGCTGGTGCCGTCGTTGCTGCTGGTGGAGCTGATGTAGCGCATCCCCTCCACGCCGTTGATCTGGCGCTCCAGCACGTTGGTTACCGTTTCTTCCACCACCTGGGCATTGGCCCCGACGGCGTTGGCGGTGACGGTAATCTGCACCGGGCTAATGTCGGGGTACTGCTCAATGGGCAGCAGCGGCAGGCTGATCAACCCCACCACCAGGGTGACCAGCGCACAGACAATGGCAAACACGGGCTTTTTGATAAAGAAATCCGTAAACATGGGGTCACCTCTGGGTGTAGTAGGGGTGTGTCTGTAAGGTTTTCCGAAGTCGTAGGGTGGGCACTGCCTACCAAAATTCAGGGACATTCGATGTAGATTGTGTTCCTGGCCTCAGGCCAATCCTGCAAGCGTGCAAAGTGCTCTGCTGGCCGGAACGCACCGCTCATGTCAAGCGAGAAATCCGATTCCGTAAACGGTGCATTGCGGCTCAACGTCAGATGCTGGGAAGGTTGGCGCAGATTTGTGAGCCGATAAGGCACCCTACGCAGGTCGCAGATTTAGCTGATTCAAGGGTGGTGGGCACTGCCCACCCTACGGCTGGCCGGAACGCACCGTTCGCGTCCGAAAATCTCAATTCTCAATAGGGCTAACGGGCGCACCGTCGCGCAGCATCAGCACCCCGGTGGTGATTACCGCTTCGCCGGGCTGTAGCCCTTCGATCACCTGGTACTGGTTCTCTTCGATTTCGCCCAGTTGCACCGATCGCTGCCGTGCCACCGTGCCTCCCTCTCCCGCCTCCGCCACAAACACAAAGGATTCACTGCCTAAATGGGTCACGGCACTGGCGGGCACGCGGGTCCCCTGGCGCTGGCTCCAGGTAATGCGGGCCTGCACAAACTGATCCGCCCGCAGCTTGCCTTCAGCATTGGGAAGCAACGCCTTCACCAGCACCAGTTGAGTCGCGGGGTCGGCATTGGGGGCAATGAAGGAAACTTGGCTGGTGCCCAGGGTTTGCCCCTGGCCATCCACCAGTTCCACGGGGCTACCGGGTTGCAGCAGCGCCGCTCGCTCCGCCGGAACGGAGAAATTCACCTCCAGGGTGTCGTTCTTGGCCAGCCCAATCAGGGCTGTGCCCGGACTCACCACCTCGCCCACCTTGACCGGAATATCGCCCACCACCCCGGTAAAGGGCGCGGTGATTTGAAAATAGGCCAGTTGGGATGCCTGAGCCTGGGTTTGGGCCTGCGCCGACTGCCAAGACTGCTCCGCCTGGGCAATGGTGGCCTGCTGGGCGCGGATCTGCTCATCCATGGCAGTTAGCAGGGCGCGGGCCACTTCGAGCTGCTGGGCGTACTGGTCACGCATTTGCCGGGAGACTGCGCCCGCCTCGGCCAGGGTGGCAAAGCGGTCATACTCCTGCTGGGCGTATTGCACCTCGGTCAGCTTGGCCACCCGCTGCGCTGCTAAGGCTTGCAGGCCAGCTCTGGCATTGGCGATACTGGCCTGGGCCGACTCGGCGGCGGCGGCAGCTCCAGTGACCAGGGCCTGCTGTTGCTGCGGGTTGATCTCAATTAGCACGGTGCCAGCGGTGACGCGATCGCCCGACCGCACCCGAATTTGCGCCACCTGCCCCTGCACCTGAGGCCGCAGGAGAACGGATTGGTGCGATCGCAAACTGGCCACAAACTCTGATGTTTCCGCCAGACTCACGGCCTGCACCGTCAGGGTTTGCACGGGCATGGGGGGCTGCTGCGCCTGGGCTACGGGTACCACGTCTTGCTTTTGCCACCAGCGCCACAGTTCAAAGCTGCCGCCAGTGAGCCAAAGCAGGGCAAAGATCAGCCAAAGGCGCGATCGCCACGGTCGTTTTTTAGAGCTTACCGCTGGCTCTGTCTGAGGGTCAGCGATGGGAAAATCAAAAGCGTCCATAACTGCTTTAGAGATAAAGGGGTCTTCATCAGGTCAGGCCACAAAACTGCCTAAACATCGTCGGGACTGGCCAGATATTGCTGCTCTAACCAAACGCGAACGTCGTTGATGGAGAGCGATCGAAACGGCTCGTCAGCCAAGGAGTCTTGAATCATCCACCAGCTCTGACCGGTGCGATCGACGTATTCCCAAACTCGGGGCTCCATTTCCCCAAACAGCGCGAAAGAGAGTTCTCTAGAGGTGCGTGAAAGCCAGTCAAACAATGCTCCAACCGGTGATTTTGGCCTATTGTCAAGGGATGACTTAATCCATTCCAGATCGCGATAGACGTGAGGGCTATCAGGCGGAAATTCATGCATAGTGGACTCCTATTTGCGGCAGAAATACTAGATGGGGCAATAGCTTGATTTTGGAAATTGGCAAGGGAAAATCAATCGGTTAGCTCATTTAGCGGTAGTAGCGTTGCTCTAGCCAAACACGCACTTCGTCCTCAGACTCGAAGCGATGGAAGTCTTGAGTTGATACGTCATAGACTCGGTAATAGGTATTGTCGTGGCGATCGCGACCTGTGAAAATTCTCAGCTCGCTGGATGGAGAAAATAGCTCAATCAGGCCATGCCAGACACGGCGGATGATCTGTTTTAAGCTCCATTTCTTAGGGTTTTTATCAACCAGCTCAAACCATTCCTCAGCAAAGCCTGAGTCCGTTCTAAATCCGTTGGTGTTAGTGCTCATCAGATGTTCCTCAACAGCGGTTAAGTCAACCATGGGTAAACCATACAGTTTCCAGTCAGCTGGACAGTCAAGCGCTAATTTGAAGAAATTTTTGGCAATAAAAAAGGCCTGCGATCGCAGACCTCTTAACCCAGCTAAAGCTGGTCAATAGATGCGTTCAATAGCCTTTCAGACTCAGGCTAGCTAAGATCCATAGTAGAAGCGCTCGTGAATCACTTAGCCATCCTGCCACTGCTGTACCGAAACCTGACGGTAGGTGCGTCGCCCCCACTAAAAAAACTGGGCCTAATCAGTAGACCCAGTTCGGCATTTATTACTCTTTGGGGGGAGAAGCCAGTTAACTAGACTTCAATGATTGGACAGATGGCTTCGTCCGTTTTAGTGGCTGTGCTTTGCCACCCAATCAGAAGCCCAGATAGCTCCTGCCTCAGCAGTTGAAGTTGCTGAATTTTATCTTCGATCTCTGTCAGCTTGTCCTCGAGCTTGACCTGGATATGGGAGCAGGGTAAGTCCCCTTGATCATGCACTTCCAAAAATTCTTTGATTTCGGTCAGGGTGAGACCAAGGCTCTGGGCGCGCCGGATAAAGCCCAACCGGGTAAAGACATCTTTCGCAAAAACTCGATAGCCGCCCTCGGTACGACCAGCGGTTTTGAGCAGGCCAATCTCGTCGTAGTAGCGGATGGTTTTAACGGGTAGGCCGCTTTTCTTAGCGACAGCGCCAATGAGTTTCGGAGGAGCTTCAGTTAGCATGGCTGACCTCATCAAGGATTAAATCCATCCTAAACTCTCTAGTCATCTGGAGAGTCAAGGGACAATTCTTCGACTCTAGCTCCAGCCTAGGTTTTTAACTCAAACTGTCCTTCTTGGCTCAGGGTTGGACGTTGCACTAGCTTTTCACGGGGTTGCATGGGCTCTCAAGCGTGTATACAGGCAAGTGAAACGGTAAATAGGCTGTCCTGGCCTATCTCACTGTCTAAGGAAAGTTGCCCCTGGTCCCGTTGCACAATGGTCTGGGCAATGGCGAGCCCCAGTCTCGTATCGCCTGTTTTGCGGGCGCGATCGCTGTTCACCCGATAGAAAGAAGCGTTCAAAAACACGGCTTTGTTCTTTAGGAGGAATCCCAAAACCTGTATCTTTGATAGCGATGGTGGCGGTGCAATCATGGGTGGATAAACTGATGACGACTGAACCAC
>JANPIO010000017.1:0-3634 GCA_031425055.1 Phormidium sp. VAR_61_metabat_6 | reverse complement strand
GGCAAATGGCGTTTGCCCAGTGCAACATCTGTAGCGCTGAATCGGGGATAACTCCATGGGTCGTCGCGGCGCACAATTGTGGTCGAAAGCCATATCTACCGCTGGGGCCATTTCGCAGGCCCCAGACCCCCATCGAGAAAGACGTTCCGTCGTCCTTCACCTCACGGAAAGGATGGGTTGATCATCGGTTTAAACCCTTGTTCTGCTTGCTGACTTGTGGGCAACTCGGGTGGGCTTTGGCAGCTTGTAGGGTGCATCCGCGCAGCGATGCACCACCAAACGTTCTTTATAGTAGAGACATCTCCTCACGCAAGGTTTCTATGGCTGGTCTCCCGCCGGGTTTGCTGATTCGCACCGCTAAGCAGATTTGGACAACGCTGTGGCAAACCATGATGGGTCAAATGGCTCCCAGCAGCAAGAGCGGCGATTACCAGCGGCCCGAGAGTGAGTTTCGGCAGTCGATTCAACCGGATGGCCCTTATCCGCCCGCCGTAAGCCGATATCAGCTGATTATTGGCATGGGCTGTCCGTGGGCGCACCGGACTTTGGTGACACGGGCATTGAAGGGATTGGAGGAAGCTATTTCAGCTCTCCCCGTTATCCCCTCTCCCGACGAAGGCTGCTGGGTGTTTGAAGCACCCTTTCGCGGCTGTCGCACGCTGCCAGAACTCTACCGTCAGGCCCAGCCAGGTTACAAGGGGCGCGCCACAGTACCGGTGCTGTGGGATACGCAGACAGCCAGCATTGTGAACAACGAAAGCGCCGAGATCATTGTGATCTTGAATGAGGCATTTAACCAGTGGGCGACGCGGCCAGAGGTTGACCTCTATCCAGAAACTCTCAAAGCAAACATTGACCAGTGGAACGATCGCACCTACCAGGCCATTAACAATGGTGTCTATCGCTGCGGTTTTGCCCAGACCCAGGCTGCTTACGATCGCGCCGTCACCGAGCTATTTGATGCGCTAGATGCGATCGATCAAACTCTGGTTCAACATCCCTATCTCTGCGGCGATACAGTAACGCTGGCAGACGTGCGGCTATTTACGACGCTGTTTCGCTTCGATGTGGTCTACTACAGTCTGTTTAAGTGCAACCGCCGCCGCATCCAAGACTATGCCCACCTTGGCCCCTACCTACAGCGACTGTACCAACTGCCGGGGGTGGCAGAAACCTGCGATATCGAAGCAGTCAAGCGCGACTACTACGGCAATCTATTTCCGCTGAATCCGGGCGGCATTATTCCCTCTGGGCCAGATTTAGAGTATCTAAAAGCGACTGTTGAGGTGCTGGCTAATGGGTAGCGATCGCCACTGCTGTATGAGCTAAAACCAAATCCGAATTGCATAACCCCAATTCTCAAAAGGCCAACCCGTAGGGGCGCATGGCATGCGCCCTGCTGAACCGGGGGTAACCAAACAGGATTTGCTCTAAAAATAGATTTTTATCGTGGGGGGTGCCGCGCTAGCGGCATGGACGATTGGTATAAAAGCAGATAGCTTTTCTAGCACTGCCCACTGCTTTTGAGAAAACCCTAGGGCAGTCCTTATTGGGAAATAAACCCAGTGGCCAGCAGGGGCAGCAAAATCAGCACAGTCAAAATCACCATCAGCGTGGGCACGTCGATTTTAAGGACGTTTTTCTCAGACGCTGAGGGGTTACGTTTGGGCGAGTTGGGGTCGGTCATTGCGGTTACACCACTCCGGTTAGGGTACCTGACTCTAGCTCTAGGGTGTCGCCCACGCCATCACCCGTATGGTAGGCCGCCAGCAGCACATCGCTGGTTTTGCCCCAGGCGATTTGGCCCTGGTGGCTGAGGGCGATCGCGCCAAAATCCCGCCCATGGGCCGTCGCTTCCCCAAAGGATTTTTCAAAGGCCGCCAAAATATCCATACCATCGCTCACCCGCACCACAATCCGGGCTGCCAGGCACTCATCAATAATGTCTTCGCCAATGCCCGTACAGCTCACCGCCGCAAAGCCATTGGCATAGTTGCCTGCCACGGTGGCCGAGTCACTTACCCGACCTAGCCGCTCTAGCCCCTTTCCCCCGGTCGAGGTGCCCGCTGCCAGATGACCATCCATATCCAGCACCACGACCCCAATAGTGCCGCGCCGACTTTCAAAGTCCTCGGGGGTATCTACAGTTTCTGCTACCACCCCAGCCATCGGGCTTCGAAAGTTGTTGGCTCGCTCCCGCATCCATTCTTGCAAACGCAGGTCAGTCACCGGATCAAAGGGCGGAATTCGCATCTCTCTCGCCAGTTCGGCAGCCCCAAAGTCAGACAGCACGCGATCGGGGGCAGGTTGCAGGTAGGCCGCCAGATCGATCGGATGTCGCACCCGCGACACATTGATAATGCCGCTAAACCGTTGGGCACGGCCATCCATTAGCCCCGCACTCATGCGCACCTGGCCGTCAGATTGCAGCACTGAGCCATAGCCCGCGTTGAAGTGAGGCGAATCTTCCATCAGTTGGCAACCCATTACCACGCAATCACGGGCACTAGCCCCAGCTTCGGCTTTGCTATAGACCTGCTTGACAATGCTGTGCAGATCTTCTCGCAGCGTCATCAACCGCTCTTTATGACCGTGAGCACTACCGGCTCCGCCGTGGATAATTACCTTGGGTGAGGCCTGGGTCATGGTAGTTGTCCCTAAGAATGCTTTCTCAGCTTAAGGGGTCAATCGCCGTAGAACTGTAGCGTGGGTCATGAGTTTGCCCTAACGACGGCGGCGACAGCGATCGCTGCAATACTTCACCTCATCCCAGCAGTCGGCCCACTTCTTGCGCCAGGTAAACGGGCGCTGACAGACGGGGCAAACCTTAGTGGGCAAGTCAGCCTTAGCCCGCTGCTTTGGCACCTATGCCCCCTCGTTCCAGGCGGGGTGAGTCAGCAGCGACGACATCATCCGCACGCCGCGCAGCTGGTTCGACAGGGGTAAGTGACCGTCAGGGGCGCTCAGATCCCAAATAAAGCCGCCGGGGTAGCGCGTCCAGATATTGTCGTCCTTCCAGGCAATGCGGGGCCAAAACTTATCCCAGTTTTGGCCCAGACTGAGCCACAACCGGCGCTGCACCGAGAAACCAAACTTACCCTCCGAGTAGAGCAGCCACAGCCGATCAATGGTGTGCAGATCCACCACCGGAAACTGTTCTACCTCTGTGAAGTAAACCCATTTGCGCTTTACCGCCGTCGGCCCGGCCAGCTCACACAGCTTGGCCAACGTCAGCCGATCGGCCTCTTCAAAGTCCTGCTGAACTAACAGCTCTTGCAGCGGCCCGTAGTCTACGCCCTGCTCCGACAGCATCTCCAGCCGCCCCTGGGGCCAATGCTGAGCCAAAACCTCGCGCAGCCCAGTCTGCTCAGTAGCGTAGAGCACCTGAAAAATCTTGCCATCTAAAATTGTGGGTGGCTCATCCTTGCGCTCCGCCAGGGTTGCGGTCAACACCTCCAGCCCCTTTTGCCCCAGGGCCAACAGCTCATGCACCGCCGAAAGCTGCTTCTTCAGCGAATCGCCCTGGAGCTGAGCGCGCAAATTCACCAGTGTGTCGCCGTCCGAAACCATAGATACCGCATGAAAGTGCCCGTTCTCAATGATAGAACGTGTTGGGCAGGGAGGTGAAGTGGGT
>JANPIO010000016.1:0-1655 GCA_031425055.1 Phormidium sp. VAR_61_metabat_6 | reverse complement strand
CCGCCTCGCGCCATTCAAAGCCCGCAGCAGTAAACACCTGGTCGAGCCCTTCGGCCTCGGCTTGCTGCTTCACCCGCTCAGAGCCGGGTACCACAAAGGCTTTGATGCCCTCGGCCACAGTCCGACCCTGGATCACTTTCGCCGCTTCCCTCAGATCGCTGATACGCCCGTTGGTGCAGCTGCCGATAAAGCACACGTCAATGGCGGTGCCTTTCAGGCTTTGGCCGGGGGTGAAATCCATATAGGCAAAGGCGTCTTGGGCCAGCACCTGCTCTTCGTCGGGCAGGCTGTCGGGTAGCGGCAGCAATTCGTTGATGGCAATGCCTTGGCCGGGAGTAATGCCCCAGGTCACGGTGGGGGCAATGTCAGCGGCGTCGAACACCACCACGTCGTCGTACTCGGCGTTGGTGTCGCTGCGTAGGGTGTTCCACCAGATTACAGCCTCCTCCCAGGCTTCACCCTTGGGGGCGAAGTCGCGCCCGTTTAAATAATCGTAGGTGATTTGGTCGGGGTTGACGTAGCCGCAGCGAGCACCGCCCTCAATCGCCATATTGCAGAGAGTCATGCGCTCTTCCATCGACATGGCCTCGATCGCACTGCCGGCAAACTCGTAGGCATAGCCCACACCACCCTTCACCCCGAGCTTGCGAATGATGTGTAGCACCACGTCTTTGGCGTACACCCCAGGCCGCAGCTCACCATTGACCTCCACGCGGCGCACCTTGAGTTTGCCCAGAGCCAAGGTTTGAGACGCTAGTACGTCGCGTACCTGGCTGGTGCCAATACCGAAGGCGATCGCCCCAAAGGCCCCGTGGGTCGAGGTATGGCTGTCGCCACAGGCAATGGTCATGCCGGGCTGGGTCAGCCCCTGCTCGGGGGCAATCACATGCACAATGCCCTGACTGCCCGAGCCAATGTTGTAAAAGCGAATGCCGTGATCCTGACAGTTTTGGTCGAGAGCCTGCATCATCGCCTCGGCCAGGGGGTCGGCAAAAGGGCGAGCCTGGCTTTCAGTGGGCACGATGTGGTCAACAGTGGCGACAGTGCGCTCGGGATACATCACCGTGAGCTGACGCTCGCGCACCATCGCAAAGGCCTGAGGGCTAGTGACCTCATGCACCAGGTGCAGCCCAATAAACAGCTGAGTCTGCCCCGAGGGCAGGGTACCTACGGTGTGTAAATCCCAAACCTTGTCGAACAGCGTACCCTTACTCATGGCAGACCTGCGGGCGATATACGGTAAAGCAGTTAATGATGGCGAATGCGTTGCCAGCTTTCTATCTTAGCCCAAAGCCTCTGCCCCAAACCCCAGCGAAATGTTCCTGAAGACTGAGTAGACAACTGTATCCGGCGGTGCTTGTCAGCTCTTTATCGATTCTTTACGATTTGCTGGTAGGTTTTGCTTGTTGGTGCAGCTACAGCCCTGGGCATGAGTGTATCCAGCTTTAACCAGAGTTAGTCTGCACACAAGAAAAACCGGTTTTGTGAAATCAGGAGATATGTCATGGGTTTTCTAGGCAAACTGTTCGGCAAAAAAGAAGAAGAAAAAGCTAAGTCCTCCCCCAAAGTTAACGTCAAGCAGGCTGCCACTACGGCCAAAATAGACGATGCCAAGGTGGGCATCGATGGCCAATTCGACGAGAGCGGTCTAGCAA
>JANPIO010000015.1:0-14385 GCA_031425055.1 Phormidium sp. VAR_61_metabat_6 | reverse complement strand
GAGATTCATTCTCAGCGGCAGTGACCTAAAACGGGGGCGATATGATGGCAATACCGCCAAACCCTAAACCCTTTATTTCACCTGTGTCACCCGCCAACTGAGCTTGAGGTTGAGCCAAAAATTCCAGAAGGTGACGATCGCGATCGCCACCAAATTTGCCAGGTAGGGCCAGCGCTGGCCAAACACCAGGTTGTAGATCACGTTGAGCACCAGCACGTTGAGCACCAGCCCCGCCAGGCACACCAGGTTGAACTTAAAAAACCGCTTCAGCCGAGCCGACCAACCCTGCTGCAGCAGGCTGACATCGGCAAAGGTCCAGGCGTCATTCCAAATAAAGTTGTTGATAATTGCGACTTCAGCCGCCCCAATTTTGCTGCGGGTAAGGGGTAGCCCTAGAGTGCTGTGCAGCAGGTAGAGAATCACCATATCCACCACCACGCCACTGAGCCCCACCACGCCAAAGCGCACAAACCGCTGCATGGGGAAACGCTGATGCAGTTGTGACAGCCGCCCCCCCAGCCGCAGCCGCAGCAGGTGGTGAATGTAGTCGATGTACTGCCGCCAGGTGACCTTGCTCGCCCCCTCCTGCCGCTCTTGAAAGACATAGCCCACCTCGGCGATAGTGTCGATGGTGCCGCGCCCCAGCACCTCTAGCAAAATTTTGTAGCCCTTGGGGTTGAGCAGGGGGCCTGCGATCGCCTCCCGCTGCACCATAAAATAGCCGCTCATGGGGTCGCTGACTCGACCCACCACCCGAGGCAGCAGCAGCAGGCCCACCGTCTGTGCCCCTCGTGACAGCACTCGCCGCGCTAAGCTCCACTCGCTGACGCCGCCGCCCTCGACGTGGCGACTGCCCACTGCCAAGTCAGCCCCCTGCTGAATCGCCGCCAACAGCCCCAGCAGCACCTCGGGAGGATGCTGCAAATCGGCGTCAATCACACCTAAAATGCGCCCTCGGGCAATCTGCCAGCCGCGAATTACCGCCGAAGATAACCCCCGTTCCTGCTGACGCCTCAGCACTCGCACCTGGGGATAGGTGGCCTGTAACTCTAGGGCCTTGTTCCAGGTGAGGTCGGGGCTGTTGTCGTCAACCACAATCAGCTCGTAGTCCTGGGGAATCGCGCTGTCGAGGAGGGCAATCAGGCGCTCCACCAGGGGGCCGATGTTTTGGCCTTCGTTGTAGGTGGGAATGGCTAGGGACAGGGTTAGGGTTTGTAGCGCAACCCCATCATCCCCGCTTAAGACTGTCAAGGGTTTAATCTGCAACGGGCCACTAGGGCAAGGCTCAAGCTTTTGCAACTGGGATGGGGGAATCATGGCACCGGCGCAACACACCAAGCATTCCGGTAGCCCGAGCCCTAGAGCGCTAAGAACCTAGCGCTAATGCCTGAACCTAGCCGAAATTTTACACAGGCAACCATCCTACAGCAGTCAATCCCCCAACGTAAATGACTGGGGTGTCTCGGCAAAAACCGTGCTATGGGTTTTCGCAATTTCTAATCCTGTGCTAACCAGCGGCTGTGAAACCTTAAACCCCTTACCCTGCAACCGCATCCTTAAATAGCCGCTAAACCTCAGCCCAGATAATGTACCTCGAGGTAGAGAGGTGCTGAGATTAGGTTTCGTACTATACAGTTCAATCTGTTGCGAGTTGTCAGCGACTCTATTCTGTCGCTTCCCACAGATCGGATTTTTCCCTACCTAAGGACTTCAGGAACTTTATGAAACGCTCTATGACGCTCTCAAAAGATTTTTTTAGCCGCCGCTTTCGCGCGATCGCCCTAGCTTGTTTGGTCGGTCTGATGAGCTGGCTAACGCTGGCTAGCCCGCCCGCTTTCGCCGCCAACAACCAGGGCACTGCGGCCCCGTCCGTAGACCAGGCTATGACCGCCGAACCCCGCGACCAGGCCTATGAAGAGGCCGTAGAAGTAATCGATGACCCTAACGGGGTGCAAAAAACCTACGAGGAAAATCTCAAGCAGTACCGTCAGGAAAATCCGGATCAAAAGAGCCTGGTTGAAGACGCCAAAGACCTAGTCAACAAAGTCACAGGCGGCAAATAATCCACTGCCTGTCGTCTAGTGTGTCAGCCGCTGCCAGGGTGATTGCCAGTAGAAAAAGCTGGTAGGAAAATACAATGGTCAGCCAGCCTAACCTACCCTTTCACCCCACTGCCTGTCTCCGTAGGCACAATATAGCGCTGCAACAGCACAAACACCAAAATGGCGGGCAGCACCGACAAAATTGACCCCGCCGCAATCAGCCGCCAATCCAGCGAAAAGCTGCCCGCCAGCCGGGCCACGCCCAGGGGTAGGGTGTAGCGCTCGGGGCGATCGAGCAAAATTAGGGGCCAGAGAAACTCGCTCCAGGTGCCAATGAACACAAAGATGCCCAGCGTTACTAGAGCAGGGCGAGTGGCGGGCAGCATTACATTCCACCAGATGCCCAGGTCAGAGCAGCCATCCATGCGGGCGGCTTCTTCTAGCTCCTTAGGTACGCCCTGAAACGCCTGGCGCATGAGAAAAATGCCAAAGGCCGAGGCCAGATAGGGCAGCACTAGCCCTAGGTAGGTGTTGCGCAGGCCCAAATTGACCGCCAAAATATACAGCGGTATCATCACCACCTGAAACGGAATCATGATGGTGGCCACAATCAGGGCCAGCAAAGTATCGCGGCCCAAAAACGACAGCCGCGCCAAGGGATAGGCCGCTAGGGAGCACAGCAGCAGGTTTGCCGCCACCGTCAGCACCGCCACCACGGTGCTGTTGAGAAAATATTGGCCAAAGGGGTTTGACTGCCACACCTGTCGGTAGTTAGCCAGAGTCGGCTGCTGAGGCAGGAGCTGGGGTGGAGTCGCAAGCAGATTCTCCGCTGACCCTTTGAAGGAGGTGCTGAGTAGCCACAGCAGCGGAAACACCATCACCAGGGCAATGAGCAGCAGCAGGACGTAAATGCCCAGGTTGCGCCAGTGGGGCCACCGGGCGAGGGATTGAACTATGGGTTGCTGCTTACGATTGGGCATGGGTAGACCTGCCTGAAGCATCGAGAGACTGGATCCTGGAAGATTCCGAAGAGCCACTAAAATCTGGTTAGCGAGAAACGCCTGGGGCAGGAACTATTTTATTCACCCCAAAAGCAGCTCTTGCAGCAGCCAAAACCCGGCGAAAGACTCGCTCTCGCGGCTGTCTTGAATGCCAATGAAGTGCACCTGGTTGGCTTTGGCCTTGGCGGCTTCAAAGGCCTGAGCCTCGGCTAGCAGCTTAGGGCCAGGTAGACCCGCCAAAACCCAGCTATCAGAGGCTCCGGTTTCGAGAATGATTTGGGGAGCTTTGCTCGATTCTATGCGCCAGTAGGCCAGCTCTAGCCCCGACATCCAGGCGGCGAGGGCGGTGGCGCGGGGGGAGAAAATCAGCAGGCCGGGGATCGGGGTATTGGGGTCTAGATTTGCCATGTCTAGGGGAAAGGATTCCCCAAAGCCAATCTCCCAGTCGGGCAGATCGGCAAAGGCGTCGGCTTCAAGGGTGACAAAGGTCCACTGCTGCCCCAGCAGGGCATCGGGCAGAGCCTGGGGGCTGGGAGGCGGGGCGGCTACAGAGGGAGATGGAACGTTAGTGTAGCCTTCCATCTGGGGATACAGGGTTTGGTTGCGATCGCTCAGCCACCGCTGCAAGGCCACCGTACGTCGGCTGGGCCGCGCTGGAATACCTGCGTCTTCACAGGCGCGCAGAATCATATTTTGCATTTGATAGCGAAAATATCGAATGCGGCTGGGGGGCGCGATGCCCTGGCTGGTGGCCTCGGCGATCGCCTCCTCGATCGCCCCCTTGAGCACAATCGAGTTGACGTCGCTGCTGGGCAAAAACTTGCTGTAGCGAAACAGCTGATCGGCCTTCGTTCCGGTACCTACCAACCCTTCGCAGAGCAGCACTTCCCAGAGTTTTTTGTCGTTTTCATCCAGCACGGGCCGGGAGTAAAAGTCGAGTTCCCACACGGTGCCCATAGCGCCTAGGCCTCGCTGTCGTTCAGCATCCGGCTGACGTCGTTCAGGCGGTTTTCAGCGTCTTCAAACACGGCTTCAGCTTCTTTGATGATCTCGCCAGGATATTTTTCGAGCACCTTAGTCGAGAGGGAAATGCGGTTGCGCTCGGGGTCAAGGCCCACCACCACTGCTTTGATCGCCTGGCCCACCTTCAGCACTGTAGGCAGCGACTCAACATAGTTTTTGCTGATTTGCTTGATGTGCAGCAGGCCGCTAATGCCGTCAAACTCCACAAACGCGCCAAAGGGCTTGAGGCTGGCCACGGTACCCTCGATTAGCTGACCTAGCCCTAGGGTGCTCATCATCTGGCTGCGGGCGGCCATGCGGGCCGACATTACCAGCTTGTTGGCGGCGGGGTTGACTTCGAGGAACCCTACGGTGAGGCGCTGGCCCACAGCCTCCTCTAAATTTTCGTAGGTGCGGCCTAGGTGCGATCGCGGCACAAACCCCCGCATGCCTTCCACATCAACCGTCACGCCGCCCTTGTTGAAGCCGGTGACTTTGACCTCCATCACAGCACTTTCTTCGGCCTGCTGGGCCAGCTTATTCCACAGCTGCTTGAGCTGGAGCTTACGGATAGATAGCAATAGCTGACCGTCGGCATCCTGGTCGCGAATCACCTGAAACGAGTATTCACCGCCCGGTTCGAGCACGCCCTCAAAGGAGGTGATGGGGCGCACCGCTGCTTCGCGAATGGGCAAAAAGGCCGCTGACTTGCCGCCAATATCCACTGTGGCCCCGTCGGGGGCAAAGGAGATGACGGTGCCCCGCACGGTGCTGCCCACCTGAAAGTCGTAGTCGTGGGCCTCAAGGGCTTTGGCAAAATCTTCGGCGGAGAAAGTCAAGGCTGAGGCTCCTGGACAACAAACATAATTTGACTAGCTTTCTACTATACAACGCCTTGCCTGGGGCACCGCTGAGCAATAGCCCGGCAAGGCAGGCTTAGACCCTTTACAATAAAGGCCAAGCGGATAATGTTGCCCCCAAGAATCGATGGCCGACGAGCAATTTAGCCTGTTTAATGCTGGCAGTGGCGCTACCGAGGGCGCGATCGCAGACCCCAGCACCGTAGATTTTGACGCCATTCCCACCAGCGGATCGGTGCCTATTCTCCCTGGCATTTACCCCGACCTAGAGACTCTGGGCACCCACTGTCGGGGCTGTCTACGCTGCGATCTGGCAGAAACGCGCACTAATGTAGTGGTTAGTCGGGGCAGCCCTACCGCTCCGGTGCTGATCATTGGCGAAGGCCCTGGTCAACAGGAGGACGAGCAGGGGATACCCTTTGTGGGCAAGTCGGGTCAGCTGCTGGAGAAAATTCTCGAATCGGTGCGGTTTAACACCGAGACCGATGTGTACATTTGCAACATTGTGAAGTGTCGCCCGCCTGAGAACCGAGTGCCAACCACGGCGGAGGTGGCGGCCTGCAAGGGCTACCTGCTCGAGCAAATTCGTATGGTGGATCCTAAAATCATTCTTCTCACTGGGGCAACCGCTCTAAAGGCGCTCCTCGGGGTGAAGACTGGCATTAGCAAAGTGCGCGGCCAGTGGATGGAGTGGGATGGTCGCCTGTGTATGCCTATTTTTCACCCGGCCTATCTACTGCGCAACCCGTCGCGTGATAAGGGCAGCCCCAAGTGGCTAATGTGGCAAGACATTCAGGCGGTGCGGGCCAAGGTCGATGAACTGTCGGGAAGCTGAGGGCATCCGGCAGGTTGAGTTCGGCTTTCAATACTCAGGGGCCACCAAAATCTTTGACAGAATGAATAGGGGGTTAATTGGGTTTAAGGTCAAAGGTTTAAGGTTTAAGGCATGGCTCTGAATGCCCTAAGCCTTGGTCAAACCCCTGGATCGATCGCCTGATGCCTCTATCGATCGCGCCCCGCAAATAGCAAGGAGATTTTCATGGATACCAACAACCTTTTGCGCCAGTTGCTGATGATTGGCGTGGGCACCACCTCCCTGGTCGCTGAGCGGGTCAAGCAGGTCAGCGAGGAGTGGGTGCGCGAGGGCAAGTTTAACCCCGAGCAGGCCCGCACTCTAATGGATGAGGTGATGGCCCAGCTCAACGAGGGCAACGGCGCACTCGAAGAGCAGTTTCAGCGGCTGTTTCGCAATACGCTGCAAGACCTAGGTGTACCCCGTCAGGCCGAAATGGACGAGCTGCGCGGACGGCTCGATCGCCTAGAGCGTCAGGTGAGAGATTTAGAAAACCGCGCCTGGAAATAGTCTGGTTATCTGTAGCCCAGCCACCGCTACGCAAAGAAAAATAGCCGTAGAGTAAAACCAAGTTTTTTCAGGCGAAACAGCGGTGCGAATCTTTGTTGATTTTGTGGTGGGCAGCTTTGCGGCCCTGTTTCCGGTGGTAGATCCGATTGGGTCGGTGCCGATTTTTTTGGTGCTGACCACTGGAATACCCGCTGCGCTGCGCAACCGCTACGCCCTAAATATTGCCTGCAATGTCGTCCTGCTGCTAATTGGCACGCTACTAGTGGGGGGCAGCGTGCTGCGGTTTTTTGGCGTCTCTCTGGCAGTGGTGCGGATTGCGGGGGGCATTGTGGTCTTCCACGCGGCCTGGAAGGCGATGAACTCTGACCCCAAGCTCAACGAGGTCGATAATCAAGATGCGGTGAGCCGCATCGGCGAGCACAAAGATATTTCGTTCATGCCGATGACCATACCGCTGCTGGGGGGGCCGGGGGCGATCGCCGTCACCCTGGGCCTAGCTGCCCAAGCAGGCGGCGATCTATCCATTTCCACCGCCATCAATATGCTGGCGATCGCCGTTGCGATCGCTCTGATTGGCGTCGTCATTTTTCTGTCGCTGCGATCGTCTACCCTGCTGCTCAAAGCCCTGGGGGCCAGCGGCATTCAGGCGATGAGCCGCCTGTTGGGCCTGTTTGTCATGGCCATTGGGGTACAGCTGATTTTGAACGGGTTGGCCGACTGGTTGACCTCATTAAATTTGCTCACCCCTTGAGACTGAGAGATAGCCCTCTGCGGTTTGAAGACCTAGTTGACGGCGTCTCGGCACCAGAGTTTTGACTTAGACTTGGGGTGTTCCCTGAAAATATTGTCCTGACTCTGCTGATTCGGCCATAGAGATTGGGTATAGGTCAGATGTAGCAAGATCGGTCAGGTGGGCGGTGTTTAACATCTAACCGGTCGATCTTCTACGGTTGGTCTGCGTAGTCCACAACACTTCATCTAGCAGTGAACTTTCTGTTTGCCGCTAGCTGTTTCAGGGAATCATTGACCTATGAGCTACCCAAGCTTCCACAGCTTCATTAAACTGCTGCGCAGTCTGCTCAAGCGCAGGCAGCCTCTGCTGTTTGAAGAATCCATTTTTTTGGCGGATCTGTGCCTCGCCTACGGCACTATTGCTGGCTTGGGCGATCGCGACAAAAAGACCCTCTTTCTGGCCGCCCATTTCAAAAACCTGGGGGCCATTTACCTCGAAGACCATAACCTCAGGCAAGAGTACCGAGACCATCGCGAGGCCATCACCCAAATGGAGGTGCTGTTTAACGCCAGTGCCCAGCTGGCTAAAGATGCTGGCCTGCAGGAGGTCGCCGACGTTCTCAATGAGTACCACCTGCGGGCCATTCCTCACAATCATCTGGCCCGAATTTTTCAGGTGCTCAACGCCTGGGTGTCGTGCCGCCAGCGCAAGGGCTGGCGGAGCTCGATGAGCGACAAAGAGGCGCTGATTATTCTCAAGCAGCGGGCCGAGATGAAGTGGTCTGACCCCAAAATAGTGTTTCACTTCATCGAGCATCTCTGCCGCTACTCGTCGCGGCCCGAGCGTCGCCAGGCCTGCACCGTTACGGGGTTTGAGGTGCCGGCTGAGATGCCCAAGGTGCGCGACTACAGCTTCGACACCCTAGAAGACCAGTTCCAGGAAGTTGAAACGACAGGATGAATCGGGTACTCCTGGACGACGTGTTGAGCAGCCACGATTATTTAACATCATTCCAGCGGCGAGGCCAGTGGGGTCGCTCGAGCTAGCAAGGGCGATTTGCTTAAATAATCTGCCCGTTGGTCTACGCCCGCCGTTCAGCCGGGAGAAAGTCGATCGGGGGATAGTCAGAGATAGCACAAGGGGCTACAGTTGGGGAGGCGCAGCGATCGCCCTGGGCCGGTCTCTGACCATCGCCGCAGCGTTTTGGCGGTTGCTGACCGCCGGGCGCTTTGACGGTTGAGGAACTACGCCCCTCACCGCAGATCGACCGCACAATTGATTTGTTGATCAATAGCTACTAAGGGTCTGTTATGGCTGACGACGCAATAGATATGGATCTATCCTGTTCTACCCCGCCTGCTGAGGATGGGTTAGATATTGTGTCCTACGTGGACACCATTGAGGCAGTAATTGCCTCTTTGGATCAAGGGGATGGGGCTATGGTTAGCCAGACCGATGAGGGCCACCTGTGGCGATTTAAGTACGGCAGTGTCGATGTGTACTCGCAGCTAACTGGTGAAACCGAAACCGATACGCTAACGGTCTGGTCACCCGTACTCATGCTGCCCGCCAAAGACGAGCCCCGCCTGATGAAGCGGCTGCTTGAGAAGAACTGCAACGAAACCCTCGAAGCTCGCTTCGGCATCTCGGGTAATCAGGTGCTGGTGATCTCAAGCCGTATTCTAAAAGACATTTCCCCCGCCGAAATCTCCCGCTTGATGACCATAGTAGCCACCATTGCCGACGATTCCGACGAAGCGCTAGTCGCCGAATTTGGCATGAGCTAGAGGAGAATAGGGTCTGGGGTGTAGGGCGAAAGAACAGTCATGAGCCTTACACCCTATATCTTGCAGCCCTATGCCCGCGCTTCTTCAATCACTGATTTGGCGATCGAGGACAGCTGTAACCCTGGGGGATACTGTCCGTCTTCTTTAATGCGCTGAATCATGGCGGGAGAAACCCGCAGGCCAAGGCGATCGGCGATCGCCCGCACCACATCACCGCGATCAATCGTGCCGGCCACGGCATCGGCGGGGGTGAGCACCGTGAGTCGAGTCAGCTGCGAGGCTTCGAGCTGGTCGATGGCCTCGGTCAGCGGCGTGCCCTCACGCACCGACGGAATCGTCAGCAGCGGCTTGGCAATGTGGCTCAAGGGCAGGGTTTCCCACTGGCTGCGCTCAATCGCCCGCATATCGTCAACCGTAACTAGGCCTCGGTAGCGTCCCTCAGAGGCCGCGAAATAAGCTGGGGGGCGGTTTTCTTCGAGGAGATAGGTGTCGGCAAACTGCCGTAGCGACATGGCGGCATCAACCACCTTAAAGTCGCGGGACATAGCGTCGGCGGCGGTGAGGGCCAGCATGGCCTCTTGCAGATTGGTGACCTGGTTGTAGGCGGCGGCGTTGCGCAGGGCAAACCAGCCGATCGCGGCAATCCAAAAGCCCGAAAACGCCTGGTAGGCCAGGGCCATGATCAAGCCAAAGGCGATCGCTAGCCAGCCCAAGAACTGACCCGAGCGCGCCGCCCAGCGAATGCCCTTGATGCGGCTGCCAGTCCCCTTCCACACCAAGGCCTTGAGCACTTGGCCCCCGTCGAGCGGCAGGCCAGGAATCATGTTGAACAGCGTCAGTACCAGGTTGATCTGAGCCACGCTGCCGGTGATCACGCCCACCGGGGTCGGCAGCGATTCAATCTGGGAGATAGCGGTGAGCAGCAGGAATAGACCAAGGCTGACCAACGGGCCTGCGATCGCCACCTTAAGCGCATCCTCTGGGGTCTTCGACTCTTTGTCGATGGAGGCGATGCCGCCAAACAAAAACAGCGTGATGGAGTTGACCGCAATGCCCTGCCCCTTAGCGGCAAGGCTGTGGCCTAGCTCGTGCAGCAGCACCGAGGCAAACAGCAGCAGCGCCAGGCCAAAGCCCATCACCCAGGCCAGGTTGCCCCAGGCCGAGTGCCAACTGGGTTCTAACCCGTAGGACACGGTCACCAGCAGCAAAATAATGAACCAGGAGCTATCGACAAATAGGGGAATTCCTAAAATGGCCCCAACGCGCCAGCTGGATTGCATTGCCTAGCTCCTATGAATGCTGTCAAATACCAACCCAGACCCAAGAGCGACTAGCGAAACTAGGGCACCTAGATCTGGGGTCTGGCTCTATTCTATCAATCGCCCCACAAAGTCGCTGGGACTAGGCATTGGTGAGGCTAGAGCAGCCCGGCGTTGCCCAGCCCCAAAATCATGCCAGCGCCGAGAATGTGGCCGAAACTAGCGATCGCCAGCAGCTCGGGCAGGCCAAAGCCTTCGAACAACATGGGCAGGCCCACGGGTAGTGCTGGCCCCGCCCCCGGCCTGCGGATAGCGTACTTGCCAATGGCCAGCACAAACAGGTTGCAGGTAATCATGATCAGCGCCACTTTATACGACCACTCGGGGGTCGTGGGCACGGTGTAGGCAGCAAGCAGGGTAGAAAACAGCAATGTTATTTCTCCGCTAGAGGTCTAAAATTAGGGCTTGAGAATTAAAGCGAGTCTTAAAGAAACAGCTCAGGCGATCGCCAGACGCTTAATCTAAGTATTCAACCTTGTTGGATTATAAAAATCTGGCGACACCCCCCCAACGGAATGTTCAATAGAGTTAACATGCGGGTCAAGATTTGTGGCATTACCCAGGCAGAGCAGGCGATCGCGATCGCCCGCCACGGTGCCACTCACCTGGGCTTTATCTGCGTGCCCCAGTCGCCCCGCTACCTGTCTCCCACCGCGATCGCCGAAATTACTCAGGCCCTAGACGCTGCCGGTGTGGTGACTAAAACCGTAGGGGTGTTTGCCGATGCCTCTCTAGTGGAGATGGCTGACATTGCCCGCCAGGCTAACCTCAGCCACATTCAGCTCCACGGTCAAGAAACCCTAGAGCAGTGCCAGCAGCTATTGGCCGAGCTACCCGGCATTTTTCTGATCAAAGCTATTCGCGTGCGCACTGCCGCCGACCTAGTACGGGCTGAAGCTTACGCTCCCTACGTTGACGCTCTGCTGCTCGATGCCTACCATCCCCAACAGCTCGGCGGGACAGGATTAACGCTGGATTGGGATGCCTTAGGATCGTTTCGCCCAACCTGTCCCTGGATGCTGGCTGGCGGGCTCACCCCCGAGAATGTGTCGACGGCGCTCTCAACGCTCAGACCCGACGGCATTGACCTCTCCAGTGGGGTAGAACAGCATCCTGGCGTGAAGGATTTGGCTTTGGTTCAACATCTGTTTGAACAGCTACAGTCCTGGCCACCAAACAAAGCTGTAGTCTAGACAGAGGCAGGGTGATGCTGATGGACACCACCCACAAAATTCTGCTCGTATGGGGCAATAGGCTAACTTTGGTCGGCCTGGGGAGCAATTGATAGGGCACTGGGGGCTCCAGGGCTGACAGCGGCGATCGCCAAATCCTTCTCCGCTTCACTGTGGGTGTCTTTGGCTGGTACCGCGATCGCCTCGGGTTGGTAAGCAGCCACATCAAACCAGAAGGTAGTGCCAATGCCGACTTCGCTGACTAGATGTACCTGGCTGCTGTGCTTTTCAATGATGTTTTTGACGATCGAGAGGCCTAAGCCGGTGCCCTCTAGGGTGTGAACACGGTTTTCGACCCGAAAGAAGCGAACGAAAATGGCCTGCTGGTCTTCGGGGGCAATGCCAATGCCGGTGTCAGAGATCTCAATGCGAATGTAGCCGCCCTCGTCGGGGTGATCGCCGGGGGGCACAATCTGGTGGGCTCGCAGCATCACCTGGCCGCCCGACTCGGTAAACTTGAGCGCGTTGCCCACCAGGTTGCTAAACACCTGTAGCAGCAGGTCATAGTTGCCGACCACAGATGGCAAGTTAGGCTCTACATCCTGCAAAAGTTCGATCTCCTTGTCGCGGGCATTGAGGCGGTGGGTGCGCAGGGTCTGCTCAATGGGCTGAATGATATCTACTGCTTCGAGCTGGTACTGGCGGCTCGACTCGAGACGCGACAGGTCAAGTACGTCGTTGACCAAGCGGGTAAGGCGATCGGTTTCGTGGTTGGCGGTTTCGAGAAATTCCTTGCGTTCGCCGTCGCTGAGGTCTTCGCCGTACTCGTGCAGGGTTTCAATGAAGGACTTGATGTTAAACAGCGGCGTGCGTAGCTCGTGGGAGACATTGCTGATGAACTGGGCCTTGGCTTCGTTGAGAGCCACCTCACGGGTGATGTCCTGCACGGTAATGGCCAGGCCTTTGACGTTTTCTTTGGCCTGATCGAGCACGGTATTGAGCAAAATTCGCAGGGTGCGGTGGCTAGGCTCGGTGATCGGCACCCGAAATTCCATTGCTTCTGAGTCGCCTTTGACGGCCTGAAACAGGGGCCGGGTGAGCTGCTCCCGCACCGCATTGGGGAAATGCTCCAGAATGTTTTTCCCGTCCAAAATCTGATCGTCCCAGCCAAAGATGCGGCGGGCGGTAGGGTTGACCAGCACAGCGTGCATATCGCTGTCGAGCAAAATGGCCCCGTCGGCGATGGTAGAAACTAGGGTTTCGAGCTTGGCTTTTTCGGCGGTGAGCTCTTCAATGTTTTGCTCTTCGTAGCTCTCCAGGCGCTCGGCCATGTCGTTAAAGCTGTAGATCAGCTCACCGAGTTCGCCCCCCAGGGGCAGGTCGATGCGTTGCCTAAAGTTGCCGTCGGCGATGTTTTTCACCCCCAACGAGAGTTCTTTAATCGGCTGGGTAATGGTGAGGGCGTTGAACACGGCCCCCAGAATCACCATTACCCAGATGGAGACAAACACCGCAATGGTGACATCTCGCGTCAGGTGTGAGGAGGCAACCACCGTGGGGTTGGGGTTGATGCCCATGGCCAAGACGCCCAGGTGAATGCCGTTGTAGTTGAGGGGCACAAAGACATCGGTGACTTCACCCGCTGGGGTCAGGTGCTGGCGCACCAGGGGGCGATCGGTGTTTTGGGCATAGCCCTCGGGCAGCTGCATGCGCCGCCGCAGGGTGAGGGAGTTTTGTACCGCTGATTCAGAAAAGGGGATGCCGAAGAAAATGTCGCCATTTTCGTCGGCATAGAGCATGTAGCGCACGCTAGAGGTGCTCTGGTAAAAGCTGTAGGAGAAGCGGGCTAGCTCGGTGCGATCGGCTTCGTTGACCAAGGGGGCGACGTTGGCGGCGAGCAGCAGGCCCAGATCTCGAGCAAACCGAGTGTCGTTGAGGCGGGCATCCATCTGGATGGTGTTGACGGCCCAGAAAGTGAGGGCACTCGTAATCATTGACACCACCAGCGTTGCCCCAGCCATCAGCCGGGTTTGGAGGGTGAAGTCGCCCCACCAGTGCAGGAAGATATCGCGAATTTTAGCCAGAAGCCTGATCAACGGAACCTATCGAATGCTGGATGTTGAATTCAGCCTTTATTCTGGCATGTTCTTCGCATCTTGGCCCTGACGCTAATCTTCGAAGAGGGTCTCAAACTCGTGGCGCAGACTATCGTAGTTGACCACGCGGGCCACAATTAGATTTTGGTCACCCTGGACGGCAGCAAACTGCTGTTTCCAGTGGCGCACGTCTTTTTCCTGACTGAGCCAGAAGTTGACGATGGTGCTGACGATCGCATCCCAATCCCAATCGGGCTTGCGGTGCACGGCCTCGGTGGCGCTGATGAAGGCATCGAGGGTGCAGCAATAGCTGCCGAGGAAGGCCTGGCTGCGATCGCGCCGCGCCTCCACTTGCTGCTGGTGGTTGAAAAATTGCAGTACCGGGGCAATGCCCACAATGTCAAAGCTATAGCTCATGGTTAACCGGAGGATAAAGCCAATCAGACTGAGCTGAAATCGGTGATGAATCGCTTGCAGAGTCAATACCGATGACGCAAGTTAGTGAATAGTTTAGACAGTTCACTCTGTGGAGTTGTTCGCCCGCAACGGTTTTTGACGATTTCTACAAAGTAGGCGAGTCGCTACCATAGAAGACACCACCGTCAGTTAGAGATCGCCAGTCCCCTCGGAGCGTCCCTATGACCACCCTCGATTTACCGCTTGAACTAAACCTTGAGGCTGTTCACTTTACCGATGAGCAGTTTTACCAACTCTGCATTCACAACCCAGAGATAGCGATCGAGCAAAATGCCCAAGGAGTGTTGATCGTTATGCCCCCCGTCGGCGGTGAGAGCGGTAATCAGGAGATGGAGTTGGGGACTGACCTGGCGTTGTGGAACCGACAGACAAAGCTCGGTAAAGTCTTCAGCTCGTCCACCGTTTTTCAGTTACCTATAGCGGTTCTCATTCGGATGAGGTACAGTAGCAGTCATTTGCAAACCAGTTCCGAATGTCTTTCAAGGTAACTTGAGCATAGGCAAGTTCAATCGCTTCTTTTAAGGCTTGATACG
>JANPIO010000014.1:0-2551 GCA_031425055.1 Phormidium sp. VAR_61_metabat_6 | reverse complement strand
GGCAGCACCAGGGCAAACTCTTCGCCGCCGTAGCGGGCTACCAGGTCGGCGGGGCGCTTGGTTACCTGCGCTAGGGCCTGGGCCACCTTCTGCAAACACATATCCCCCGCTGGGTGTCCGTAGGTGTCGTTGTAGTGTTTGAAGTAGTCAATGTCGCACAAAATCAGGCTCAGGGGAGCCTGAACTCGCAGTAGGCGGCTCCACTCCTGCTGGAGGTCAATATCAAAGCTGCGACGGTTGGCCAACTGAGTGAGGCCGTCGTGGGTAGCCAGGTGTTCGAGCTGGCGGTTCGCGGCCTGAATGTGCTGGTACAGCTGCGACTGCTGAATCGCGATCGCTAGCTGGATGGCCAGCCGCTTCAGCACATCCAGCTCAGAATCTTCCCAGGGGTGGGGGCTCTGTCCATGATAGGCCAGCAGCATACCCCACAAGCTATTGCGCTGCACAATCGGCACAATCACTTTGGCCTGAGCCTGGGTGAGGCGATCAAGTGAGCAGGGTACCGTCTCCTCGGTCTGGATGTTGGCGCAGGCTCTGACCTCGCCCCGCCGATAGCTCGCTAGGTCGGTGGCATTGGCGGTGGTCTGAATCTTTCGCCCCAGCAGGGAGGGCAGCCCCGCCGAGACTGCCTCGGCAATTACCGTGCCGCTGCCATCGCTTTCAAATCGATAGATCATCACCCGGTCAGTGTGCAAAAACTGCTGTACCTCGGTCACGGTGGTGGTGAGAATGGACTCCAAGTCGAGAGTCTGGCGAATGCGCTGGGCAATCTCGCTGAGCAGACGCTCTTGCTCGGCCCGCCGCCGCAGGGCCGCCACCTCCGAGCGCCTGAGTTCGGTAATATCGGTAAACGACATCACTACCGCGTAGGGCAGGGGCTCGTGGGGATGCAGCAGAGGGCGAGTATTGCAGGAAATCCAGGTGGTGCCGTCAGGTTTAACCAGTCCCAGCACCCGATTGTCGACCGACTGCCCAGTTCTCAGGGTGACCCAGTCCGGGTGGTCGTCGTAGGGGCAGGGGGAACCATCGTCTTGGATAAAGGTTAGATTCATATCAGCTAGCGATCGCCCCACGAGCTGCCGGCTTGGTATGCCCACGATCTTGGCCGCGCTGGCGTTGCAGGTCAGCACGGTGCCGTCGGCTTGCACCACGGCGACCCCCTCGGAGAGAGCCGCCACCACCGAACGATAACGCTCCTCGCTGTCTTGCAGGTCTTGCAATAGGGTCGTTTTGCCCTCAAATTCCTTAGCCAGGTGCAGGCTGGCAGCCAGAAAGCCAGCCATTAGCTGTAGGGTCTGCCGATCTGCCCCAGTAAAGGCGTTGGGCTGGCGCGAGAAGACTTTGATCACGCCGACTCGTTCTGCTTGGTAAGTCAGAGGCACCACTACCAGCGATCGCAGTTCGAGGGCCTGAAAAATAGGGGAATTGCCGCCCCTATCACCATCCACATCGGCGCAGTACAAGACTCGGCCCTCAGTGAGGCACTGCCCGCCCAGACTGTTGTCCAGGGGCAATCGCCAGCCCCGATGGTCTTGGGCAATGCCGCTGCCGACCTGGCACACCAGCTCGGTGCCCTCAATTAGCTCAACGGCGGCCCCATCGGCTTGGGTCAACGACAAAGCGCTCTCTGCGATCACCGTCATCACCTGTTCTAGGTAGGGGTTGACTAGGGCAACCTTTTGCTGGGTATCCACCACCTCAGACAGGCGCTCTAATTCTTGTTGTAGGGCGATTTCAGCCTGCTTGCGCTCGGCTTCAAGCCGTGCTCGTTCGCTAATGTCTTTCATAAAGCAGTAGTGGCCGTGGCGCTGTTGCTGGTCATCGTAGGCCGTCACCATAAATAGCTGCTTATAAAAAACTGAGCCATCTTTACGGATTCCCCGGGCTTCGACAGTGACCTTGCCCTCGACCAGCATGTGCCCGTAGGCCAGGATGACTTGTTCTAGATCGTCAGGGTGAACGGTAATTTGCCAGTTTCGTCCCACCAGTTCTTCTGGGGTATAGCCCACCATGGTGGCGTAGGACTGGTTGACACTAACGTAATGCCCGGCGTTGTCTAGCCGAGAAATGCCTTCGATGGCGTGGGCCAAAGCCGTGCTCATTTCGCGCAGCTCGCGCTCAGCATGTACCCGCTCGGTAATGTCTTGGGCGATGCCAAACAGGCGTACGACCTCGCCCTCAGCATTGCGTTCGGCCTGTCCCTGGTCATCGAGATAGCGAATTACCCCATCGCTGCGGGTGCATTTGAGCCGCATGCTGTAGGGATCGCCAGTGGTCAGGCTGTGCTCCACCAGCCGGCGCAGCTGGTCGCCATCCTCGGGGTGGTAGAGCCGCAGCAGCTCGTCAAAGCTGGGTTCGCCTAGGGCGGGGTCGCGCCCCAAAATGCGAAATTTTTCGGCAGACCAGGTTGCTTTTTGGGTGGCCACATCGTACTCCCAGCTGCCGATGCGGCCCAAGCTCTGGGCCTCTAGCAGCAGAGCTTGGCTTTTGTGCAGGGCCATTTCTGACTGCTTGCGCTCGTTGATATCTTGAATTTGAGACACAAAGTAGA
>JANPIO010000013.1:0-3120 GCA_031425055.1 Phormidium sp. VAR_61_metabat_6 | reverse complement strand
CCGACCGAGCAGTTCATCATCGAACGCTATTCCCACGTCATGCATATCGTCAGCAACGTAGTAGGTGCCCTCAGCCCAAACAAAACCGCCTGGGATTTGCTCAAGGCCTGTTTCCCGGCGGGCACCGTCAGCGGTGCGCCCAAAATTCGTGCCATGCAGATCATCCATGACCTAGAGCCCTGTCGTCGCGGCCCCTACTCGGGGGTTTATGGCTACTACGATTTTGAGGGCCAGCTCAACACCGCCATTACCATTCGCACCATGGTGGTGAGGGCGCTGCCCGAGGGTGGTCACAGCGTTGCGGTGCAGGCCGGAGCTGGGTTGGTGGCCGACTCGATTCCCGAATCAGAGTATCAAGAAACCCTCAACAAAGCCCGAGGCATGTTAGAGGCGATTCGGTGCCTGAGCTAGCTCTGCTCAAGGGCGATGACTGCCTAGCCGCAGCCTTCCGCCCAAGTCACTGACGGAAACTGTCCGGCGCGAAACTGCGTGACTCGCCCCCGGTCGTCGGTTTCAAACACCAGGCGATAGACATCTTCACCGGGGTCTTGGGGGGTGAAAATGACGGTCTTACCGAGAGTCACCGGGTTGGCGGTGGCCTCTAGCTGCTTACCATACACTCGCACTAGGTCTTGCTCAGTCGAGCCAATTCTGATGCCGCTGCGGGTGGTGGTGAGGCTACCAGGCCACACATCGACTCGCAACACCTGATCGTCAATGGCCATCAGCCCAATCGGTTCACCGTGGTCTTTGATGCGGTAGTACTGACACTGACCGTTGCTGGCGTCTTCAATCAAGACTGGGATGAGCCCTTTTGCCCGCAGGTCGTCTAACTCCATGCCGATGCGAATAGGCCCGAGCCCTGTAGTCTTGAGAGGTGCTGCTAGCAGCGCTAGGGTTGGCGCGACACCGGCATCGGCCCCAGGAGTCAAGGCGATCGCCCGCTGCATGACCCGCAGCGAGCTGAGGGGAGCGAGCACACCATCGAGGAGTGGGCCAGCCTGCGGACTGTAGTAGGGCAATACTTGAGCAGTAGGCGCAGTAGCCCCAGCCAGGATAGCTTGGGCCTCCCCCTGTGACCGCTGGCCATAGCTGGCTGCCACCAACCCAACCAGGGAGGTAAAGGCCGCGATCGCAGCCAGGGAGCCCTGGCGTTTTTGTTTCCCCTTGACCATTACTTCTAAGTCCGTTACGTGGCTCAACCAGCGACAAGTCGGCAGCATTAGTAAAATGTCGCCGCCACTGGCCAGCCAAAATTTTACGCTCGGCCTAAACCGGCTCGACCCCTAGGCAAGACTTATCATAGGGGGGCAAGTCTGGTCAATAGTGTGACCTGACCTCGCTTTAGTGTAGCAGCCGCAGTCATCTGTCCCTAATGCCATTCCGTTCTTCGCCCCGGTGGCCCCAGATGCCGTCAACCCATCGCACTCGGTGGCATCCGCTGATGCTCGCTGGGCTGTTGGCGATTGCCACCGCCCTAACCCTGATCGCCTGGACTAGTAAACAACCCGTAGACGCTGAAGCTACCTTGGTACCAGCAACCAGTCTACCCCCAGGGCGGGGCCTCAAAAGGTTGTTTCATCGCCCCTATCCCCAGCCATCGCCCCTGACACTGCCTCCCCCGATCCTGCCTCAACCCCTGCCGCCTCAGCAGGCTTGGCCTGAGCTGCCGCTGGTGCAAACTCAGCCCAACTTTGACGACCTCAATACTGCTCACTGGGCCTGGCCTCTGCTAGCTGACCTGGCCCAGCGAGATTTAGTGTCGGGCTTTCCCGACGGCACTTTTCGCCCTGGGGCGGCGATGACACGGGCTGAGTTTGCCGCACAGCTAGCCCAGTTTAATCTCTCCCCCGATCGCTCTCCGATTCCCGGGCAGACCTCGTACCCAGACGTGGGGCCAGACCACTGGGCCTACAGCAGCGTGCAAAAGTCGGTAAAAATGGGGTTTCTCAGCGGTCACCCAGGGGGGGCCTTTTTGCCCAACCAGCCTATCAGCCGTATTCAGGTGATTGTGGCTTTGGCCAATGGGCTAGCGCTAACATCAAGCCGCGCCGCCACCGAAGCCCTGGTGCCCTACGCCGACCGAGATCAGGTACCCATTTGGGCCATTCGTCAGCTAGTCGCGGCCACCGAAGCAGGCCTAGTGGTTAACTATCCGGAAATTACTGTGCTGGCTCCCAACCGACCCGCTAGTCGAGCCGAAGTGGCTGCCATGCTGCATCGATCGCTGGTGTACACCGGCAGTCTTAAAGCCATATTCTCGCCTTATGTTGTCGAAAAGGCTGAACTGCCCTCAGCGCAAAGCTATTAAATCACAGCCCTACTGTGGCCAAGGAATGCCCATGGCCACAGGAATACATCGGCAGCTATTCTCTAAACCGCTTAAAACGACGGTAGCGAGATGCCGTCTAGGCCATCCTGCTCTAGGGTAGGCAGCTCTAGCCGTTGGCTGCGGCGGGTACGCATGGCCAGGCGATAGCTCACGCTCTGGAGCTCGGCCTGAAGCTGACGATTTTCGCGCTGAATTTCTGCTACCCGCTGCTTGACCGCCGTCATGCGGTCAGCAAACTTTTGCCGATAGACCGTGGGCAGCTCTTGTACGACCTGCTCCAACATGCGGGTGCGATCGGTCAACTCTTGCACCGTTTGCCGCAGCTGTAGCACTTCACTATCGCGCTCTTCCAGCTGCCCTTGGTAAAAGTCAATCTGCTTTTCAACTCCCCGCAGCTGATCGCGTAGGGCGGTCAGCTCCGCCTGATGCTGTTCAGACACCTCAGGGCTGGGCACAAATCCGGTGTTGCCCTTCACCAGGCGAAACAGTTCCTAAGAAAGCTGCTGCACTAGCTGATCACGAATGGCCAACTCAGATTCGAGCCGGGCAATTTCGGCCTGCTGCTCGTTCATATCAGCATATGAAGACTGCGCCACAAGATTACTCCCACACCAAACGACTAACCTGCTACCCGATGCACCAAAGCCTGAATCATGCTCCCTGCCCTGGCTCAACTGGCTGTGTCCGAAATAATCTGGGTGAGCACAGAGATACTTTGGCAGGATTGATTAAGTTGCTGCTAATTTATAGCACCTGTCGGAGAAGTTGGCACACTCAACGTTAATCTG
>JANPIO010000012.1:0-11386 GCA_031425055.1 Phormidium sp. VAR_61_metabat_6 | reverse complement strand
CTCACGGGAAATGGGTTCCTGGTTTTGACAGCACTCTGCCAATTGACCGTTGACTACCACAGCAGGAACCCGATGGATGCCGTACTGGGCTGCTTTTTCACGGCCTGAATCCGTCGCAAGTTCTGAGCGTAGATCCCAAATTTGTACATCGCAATTCGAGCAGGTGAGTTCTCGAACTAGCTTGACGGTCGCATCACACAAGGGGCATCCAGCGATAAATACTTCGACAGTTCTCTTAGACATATGTATCTTATAAACAACGTTGAACTTAGCCTAAACCTTACACTTGACTTCAATGTCAAGGGCTAAAATCTCACTGATAGAGCAGTGCTGTACATCACGAGTAGCCCGGTTGTAAAGCTAGCTAAACTCAGCCCCGCCAAGCCGGAGAGGCTTGACTGGTGCAGTTACGGCTGTAGGTAGGCCCTAAAGTAGCGAAGCTGCGATTTGAGGCAATTTAGTTCCTATTGTCTGGATAGCTGCACCGCAGGCAACCATTCATCCGTCTGTTCACGAACGTGACCTATTTATCCCAGCCCCACAGGGAATGGAAAAGATGCCAATTGCTCATTTAACTTAAGAGCACTGGCATTGAGGAGTCTTCAGATTCTCTAACTACCCCTTTGAAAGCGCTGTCGCCCAAGCGCCTCCATTACTTTACTTAGCAGGGTTCTAACTGAGCGGTGAGTGGAAGTGGAGATGGCTATGGATTGCCTGCATAGATAGATGTCGCGAATGGTGATGCTGGTGATTCTGATCGTGAGTATGGTTATGGTCATGCCATAGTCCGCTCTTCCGATCAGATTGTCGGCTGGGGTGGAAAACTAGGTTGGCGATGACCCAAATCACTGCACCAATCAGGCTGCTGCCCAGAAAAACAGAACCGGGCAAGTGACTCGCCATCCATCCCGCGATGGGGTAAGCAAAGACCCACCACAGATGGCTCCAGGCAAAATGAGCCCCGTAAACTCGACCCTGAATGTCAAGATCAACCCGATCGGCAATTAGGGTTTGAGTAAGAACATTAACAAGAGTTTGCCCCGCCCCTGCAACGGTCCACAACAGCAATAGCCCACCCAGGCTAACCCAACTTGCGGGCAAGAGCGCGAGGGTAATTAGAGCAGCCCCTAGACCAGTGAGTACCGTCTGTTTCTGCCTAGGGTTGAAGGTGCCTAAACCAATGGATGCCAGGGTTGCTCCAATTCCAAAGGCGGCCATAACCCAGCTATATTCCAGCTTGCCTAGCTGAAGATTGCCCTGAACATAACCGACGGTGTTGACCAGAATAGCGGCCCCCGCGATCGCCGCCACAAGCTGCATGGCCAAGGCATATCTAATGAGCGGATCGCTCATCAGGCAGGTCGTGCCCAGGCAAATATCCTGTAACGTTCTGCGCACGGTCCTAGCCTCTTCTTGCTGGCGATGTTGAGGGACCATCAGTTGCCCCGGCAGGGTCAGCACCAACAGGGCAGCCACCAAAAACGTGACGCCATCCAGGAAGAAAACCTGTCGGGTGCCCACGAAAGCAGCGACGCTTCCAGCTAAGCCAGGGCCGAGAACGCCCAGAAGTTGATAGGTAGCACTGGAAAGGGCGATTGCTTGAGAATACTCGCCCTGAGCCACCACTAGGGGAATGGTCGCGGTGTAGGTGGGTGTAAAAAAGGCCGAAAAAATATTGAGACCAAGGACGATCGCGTAAAGTTGCCAAGCCTGGGTGACAAAGGGCAGCAGACACACAATTCCCATCCGCGCTACGTGGGTAATCACCATGATGCGCTTGCGGTCAAACCGATCGGCGATCGACCCCGCCAGTGGCGAGAGCACGACGTAGGCCGCAACTCGCAGGGTAAGCGCCCCTGACAAAATCAGCCCGGCTTTTTCGCCCGCCAACTCAAAGGCAAGCAGCGCCACCCCTAACCAGGTCAGCGCATCGCCAACGAGGTTAATGGCCTGAGCCGCGTAGAGCCGGGCAAAAAGGGGATTTCTTAAGCATCGGAACAGTCGAGGCATTGAAAACATAGTTTTTAAGGAGTTTCAGATTGAAACACAGGCCACCTCAGCCGATCTATCCCTTCATCTTATATCCCCCCCTGGGGGATACTGAGAAAACCAAATTTAGCCAAGATGGAGGTTGTCACAGAAGGCCTAGCTGTCTCGTCTTTTACTTAAGACAACCCGTTTCTAACTGTCCAGTCAGTTCAACTGGAAGGTGAAAGCTCAGCCTGAAGTTCTCTGGCTAGAAATTCTCGATATAGGGAAGGCAAGTGGGGGGTTATTGAGTTATCTTCAATACCGCCGCCTAGGCTTGTCCAAACATCAGACAGCTCAAGTAAGACCTCCTCAACCCGGTCGTCTTGCAGCCGGGCGACAATGTCAGCGTCCCACTGGTGATGGTCTTTGAGCCAACGATAGACCACAACATCTTGATACTCGGGCGCAAAGCTATAGGTCAGGCCGTGGGAGGAGCTGTGGGGATGGGGGTGGTATTGGGCCGCTTTTTCCTGCCAGGTCGAGGTTAAAAACTGGTATCGTCCAGCGGCGGTGGAGCAGTCACCGGCGTTGGGGCCAACGTTAATTGGCTGACACTGGTCAGGGTGCTGGCTTAAATCGTGGACGTGGCTGCCGCCATACAAGAGAGCATAGGCATTGCTGTGGTTTGATTCGCTGGCAGAGATGGTTAGCATCAGGGCGCGAATGTAAGGATTGCCGTCGGCCATCGCCAGGTCGGGCAGATGCTCGATCAGCGGATTTTGGGAGGAATGCTCTCGCTGGTTCAAGCCAATCGCGGTGGAGATCAGCAGACCACCCATCAGAGGAATAGCCCACCAGGCAGAAGAGCGCCTGGGCCAAACCCGGAATCGGGGCTTGCTCAAGGGCGTTTGTTTGGTTTGGGGAAAGGCGCTATTTTGTGGCATGACTCTGCTGGGCGCTCAACTACCGTCTCTACAGCCATTGTCATCATGTTAGCCGTCATAATGTAGGGCCTGGGGCGATGGCTATGCCTAGAGGGTCGAATTGAACCGAATTAAAAAGGGTGCGATCGCAGCCCCCGTGCTTAGGACAGGCGATCGCGCCCCAACTGTGACCTATGCCGTGCTACTTGGGTGAGCCAACGGCAGCGCCCGGTACGCCATGTTCTGCCATCGCCACCTCAAGAGCGGTCTGCCTTTGCTTAGGCATCAGCCACTTGCCAAACTTGGCATAGAGAGCCGGAATCACCAGCAGCGTTAGGGCTGTGGAGGTAAACAGACCACCGAAAACCACAACTGCCAGCGGTTGCAGAATTTCATTCCCCGCTCCGCTAGAGAGGACTAGCGGTAATGTCCCCAGGGCTGAGGTCAGGGCAGTCATGAGAATTGGATCAATCCGTTCCAATGAGCCCTTTAGAATTACGTCATTCGGTCGCATTCCTAGGGCAAACTTGCTGTTGTAATTGTCAATCAGCAACAGACCATTACGGACAGCGACACCAAACAAGGTAATAAAACCAATCAGAGAGGCAACTGAAATTACCCCTCCGGTCAGCACAATCGAGATAATACCACCGACGAGTGCCAGGGGCAGATTGATCATGATGGCGACGGTAGCAGGCAGCGACTTCACCGAGAAAAACATCAGTACCGCAATCATGATGGCGGCCAAAATGCTAAATACCAACAGGTTATTGGTGGCATTTTGCTCGGCCTCAAACTGACCCCCGTACTGAATAAAATATCCGTTGGGCAACTGCACATTTTGCTGAATCTGGGCCTCAATATCGCCCACCACGCTGCCCAGGTCGCGCCCGGCCACGTTGGCCGAGACGACAATCAGCCGCGACACATCTTCCCGGTTGACCACATTGGCCCCCATGCCGTAATCGACTGTGGCCACATCCCCTAGGGAAATTGTGTCTTCCGTCGGCGTGGATATAGGAATGGCGCGAATGGCGTCTAGGTTATTACGGGCTGATTCGGGCAGGGAAACGGCAATCTCGATCAGCTGCTGGTTTTCGGCTACCTGGGAGACGACCCGACCATTCAGCGCCGTTTCAACCACTTCGGATAACTGCTCCATACTCAGGCCATAGGTGGCAGCGGCAGCGCGGTCGTACTGAATCTGCACCTGGCGAATAGGCAGTTGAGGCTCTAGCTGTAGATCTACAACCCCGGCAATGGGGGCGATCACATCACGCACCTGTTCACCGATAGTTCTCAGTTCGATCAAGTCGGGGCCAAAGATTTTAACGGCGATCGCGCTTCTCACCCCCGACAGCACCTCATCCATGCGGTGGGAGATAAACCCGCCAATATTGGGGGCCACGCCAGGCAGCGCCAGAAACGCGTCCCGCAGCTGTTGCACGCTAGCCTCTCGGTCTTCCAGGGCCAAGTCGCTGAGCTCAACATCGACGTGGGCCATGTTGACCCCGGCCCCATCGGCATCGCCAGGAGCACGCCCTGCCCGCACCTGCACCCAGTCATAGAGAGGGTTATCTTTGAGCGAGGCAGCCAGCGCTATACCCGCTCGGTTGGTCATATCGATAGAAACGCCAGGGAACAACACCATGGAGTTGACCATCGATTTTTCCTGAAACTCTGGCAGGAACACTCGCCCCAACGAGGGCACGATCGCACAAGTAGCCACCAGCGATGCCAGCGCCAATCCCAAAATGATTTGGGGCGCTCGCAGCGACAGGTTCAACAAAGGACGATAGAGCCGTTCTGTCAAACGGGAAGCGAAGGTGTTCTCTTGGGGCAAAGGCCGATTTGCCAGAAGAATGGCACACAGGGCGGGGGTCAAGGTCATTGCCACCACTAAAGAAGCGGCAATCGATAGCAAATAGGCCAGCCCCATAGGCGCGAAAATTCGTCCCTCTACTCCGGTCAAACTAAAGATTGGTGCAAAGACAACGATAATGATGACCGTTGAAAAAATTACCGCCAGCCGCACTTCTACAAAGGCATCGAAGATAACCTTGAACGGGTGCTTAGGGTTGCTCTGAAGCTGATTGTGTCGGAGACCGCGATAGCAATTCTCCATATAAACAATCGAGTCATCGACAAAAGCACCCAGAGCAACGACCAATCCCCCCAACGTCATCGTGTTGATACCTAGGCCAAACGCTTTTAGTAACATCACACCGATTAACAGCGAGAGGGGAATTGCAGTCAGGGTAATGATCGCGGTCCGCCAGTTCATTAAAAACAGCAGCATGACCACCGAGACAATGATGATGCCCTCGATCAAAGACCTGCCCACGTTACCAATGGACGTATCGATAAAGTTGGCCTGACGAAAGGTGCGGGTCATCTGCACGTCGGCTGGAAAGGTGGCTTGTAAGGATGCAATCACCGCTTCCACTGCTTCAGTCACTGTCGGGGTATCGACATCGGGCTGCTTGTTAATCATTAGTACCACTGCCGGTTGCCCATTAAAACTGGCATCCCCGCGCTTAAGAGCAGCCCCAGTTTGCACCTCGGCTACGTCTTGTAGCAAAACCGGTTCGCCATTCTGCACGGTCACTACAGACTGCTGCAAATCTTCAATCGTCTGCACCTGCCCAATACCGCGCACCAATAGCTCTTGTCCACCGCCGATTAGGAAGCCACCGGGGGCATTGGAGTTTGCGCCTCGGGCCGCATCGGTAACCTCATTGAGGGAGACATTGCGGGCTCTCAGCTGCTCTGGGTCAACCAGCACCTGCTCCTGCCGCTCATCGCCGCCGTACACCGTGATTTGAGAAACCCCTGGCACCGAAAGAATCTGGTTGCTGAGGGTGACCTCCGCCAGGCGGCGCAGATCCATCATTGAGGTCTGCCCCTGCCCATTTAGGGTGAAGGCGTACATCAAAATCGTGCCTAGGGGCGACACCAACGGCGAAATCTCCGGCGGGTGAGCGCCTACAGGAAGCTGGCTTGTCACCTGCTGGAGCCGTTCGGTCACCGACTGCCGGGCGCGATAGATGTCAGCACTTTGATTAAACACTACTTGCACCATCGACAGCCCCACCTTTGAGGAAGAGCGCACTGTGATCACCCCCGGCAGACCGTTCACCGCGCTTTCAATGGGCACGGTGATTTGGGTTTCCACTTCTTCTGGGGCCAAGCCAGGGGCTTCAGTGTGAATATCGACCTGGGGCGGCGCAAACTCGGGAAACACATCCAGCGGCATCTGGGTGATGCTAAACACACCCCAGATCGTGACGGCAATGGCGGCGGCCACAATAAACCACCGCTGGGCAATAGACGTTTTGAGGGTTTGATCGAGAAGGGAGTTAAACATTTTGAATTAGTAGCCCCCTTTTTTGCCGGAATAGGTGCCATCAGAGTAGCGACTCTTCTTTTTGCGACCGCTACTTAAAACGGTCATGGCTCCAGTGACTACCGCAGCCGCTGACGTGACCCCGACTACAATCCCCCAGGGGAAACCTCTGGCGGGTGCAGCAGTTTCGCTGGCTTGCGCAAACTCACCCGTTGCTGGGGTTGTTTCACTGGGCTGAGCCAGATTGCCAGCAGTATCGTGGCTGTGGGGAATACCTTGGGCATCGGCCTGGGCGTGGTTCTGAGGGGTAACGACTGCCTCTGAGCTAGCGGCAGGCTCAGCGGTTTGGGTTTTGCGCGATTCGGCGTAGAGCGACAGGCTGCCCTGGGTGACTAGCTGCTCTCCCACGGCTAAACCGTCGGTGACTTCAACCAGATCACCTTGGGTAGTGCCAGTGGTGACTGGCACCGGCTCATAAAAATTCTCGTACTGCACAAACACCAGCTGCCGACCGGTATCATCCACCAGGGCCGTCACTGGGATCAGCACAGCAGCGCTGCCATCGGCGGCAGCCTCAATGGGGTTAACTTCGATGCCCAGTAGGGAGTCGGTCTCGGTCTTGACCTTAACTCGGTTGACGCCGCCTTCGGCCTGAAACTCATCGCCGTGACCCACGTGGGCTAGGAGGGCGGCCGGGGCACTCAGGGCAAGGCTGAGGGTCAGCAGAACAGAGCTGAGCAATGGAGTCGGTTTCATCATGTCTCCTCACAACAGTTAGGCGGTTCGGACAAAATCCTCCGCAGATTGCCACAGGGAGGGTGAAATCCAGATGAAACGACAGCGGATTCTGTAAAATCAACCTCGTGGTCGATGGCCTTGCCCCTATGCGCGTGCTGTTGGTAGAAGATGAAGAGGATTTGGGCTTGGCCATCAAGCAAGTCTTAATGGGCGAAAAGTACGTAGTGGACTGGGTCACCGATGGTGCCCAGGCCTGGTACTGCCTGGAAAACCAGTGGGCCGACTACACCGTGGCCATTATCGACTGGCTACTGCCAGAGCTGTCAGGCTTGGATCTATGCCAGCGGCTTAGAACCCATCAAAACCCGCTGCCGGTGCTGATGCTGACGGCTCTGGGCCAGCCTGAAAACCGCATTGCGGGGCTAGATGCCGGAGCCGATGACTATTTGGTCAAACCCTTTGTCATGGACGAGTTGCTAGCTCGTTTGCGCGCGCTTCAGCGGCGATCGCCCCAGCTACGGCCCCAAACCCTCACGGTTGGCCCCTTCACCCTAGACGATGCCAATACCATCCTCCAGGTTGAGCACCCTGACCAGCCGCCTCAATCTATTCCCCTGACGCTGAAAGAATTTCAGGTGTTGGCTTATCTCATGCAAAACTGCGATCGCGTCATCCCCGGCAGCAAGCTCCGCTCTCAACTGTGGGACATCGATGAAGAACCCGTCAGCAATGTGGTCGCCGCCCAAATTCGTCTACTCCGCCGCAAGTTTGCTCGCTATGACTGTGATTGCCCCATCGAAACGGTGCCCGGTCAGGGATATCGCTTTCGATCAGCGCTATGAATAGTCAGCAACTCTTTCGGCGCAGTCGCCTCCGGTTGGCGATTTGGTATGCCTTGGCAATGGGCGGGCTTTTCAGCCTGTTGGGGGTGGGGATGGCTCGGGCGCTGGTGCAGTCCAACTGGGTCGCCCTAGAGCGAGAAATTGAAGCTACGGCTGGCACGCTCCACGACAGCCTAGAGCCTATGTTGCCAGCCTCGGCAGACCCGACGGATGTCTTGCAGCAGATCTTTCCTGACCTCTGCATGGTAGGGCAGCCCTGTGAGGTGCAGCCATCGCTGATTCAACGCCACACGATGGGGATTAGCGATCGCACTACCTACTACATCCGACTGTTCGACAACCAGGGCAACCTACTGGCCTTTTCTCCCAATCAACCGGCACCGCTACCGGCCACACTCGATTCGGCCCCCTGGCAAACCCTGCCCACTGAAGTGGGCCACCGCTACCGCCAGTTCACCACTATCCTCCACGGCGCTGCCCACGCCCATGCCTCTGGAGAGGACATTCATACCCATCCCTCCTGGGGCTATCTACAGGTGGGGCGCACCCTGTCCGCCTTTGATGCAGAACTTCAGCGGTTGCGGTGGATTCTGATCGGGGGGATGCCCTTAGCGCTGGGATTGATTGTAATTTCGAGTTGGTGGCTGTCCGGTTTGGCGATGCAGCCGATCTACCAGTCTTACCAGCGACAGCACCAGTTCACCGCTAATGCGGCCCATGAGTTGCGCTCCCCCCTCGCGAGTCTTCTCGCTACGGTAGAAGCCATTCTACGCTTACCACCAGCCCAACAGGACCAGGTGCCCACACTGCTGGAAACCGTAGAGCGGCAGGGGCGTCGCCTCAGTCAGCTGGTGGCCGATCTGCTCTTGCTTACTGCCCTAGAGCAAGACACTACTGTCAAACCGCCTCAGCCCTGCTGCTTAAACGATATCGTTGCCGACTTAACGGAGGAGTTAGCAGAGTTAGCCGCCGCGACTGATATTCACCTCAGTTGCCAGGTTCCCGATATGCCGGTCCACGTCATGGGGCATGAATCGCAGCTCTATCGGCTGGTATCTAACGTGATGGCCAACGCTATTCACTACACGCCGCCAGGAGGCTCGGTGATTGTAAGTCTAGCCACCCACGAGCACACGGCCACCATTGCCGTTAAAGATACCGGGATTGGCATTCCCACCGAGGAGCAAAGCCGTATTTTTGAACGCTTCTATCGGGTAAACAGCGATCGCTCCCGCAAAACAGGCGGTACGGGGCTGGGACTCGCCATTGCCCAAGCAATTGTGCAACGACACCAAGGGCAACTTTCTTTGGACAGTGAGATAGGCCAAGGCAGCCTATTTACCGTTTCACTTCCCTGTATGCACGATTGAAATTCATAACTGTGCGCACAGGCAACTACTCAACCCACCAGCCTTCAGCAGGTTAAGGCCATTGAGCACTCGGCTTGATCGATAGTCACCTCAGCTACCTTTCACCAGTGTCATTCTGCCCGTTCAAAGTCGACATTTCAGGAAACAGGTTGATTGCAGGGGGTTTAACGGCTCAAATCAGCGGTGGCAGGTAGCCTCAAACTTAGCACCAAGGGCTTTTGACCGTCCGCTGCATTTGAGTTGTCATGGTGCTCCTTACAGGTGAAGTGATTTGAGTTGCTCAATCTGCTGAGTTTGCTCTTGTAACCGGATCGCTAAACGATCGCATACCAGTTCGCAGAGTTCAAAGATCATGGGGTCTGAGATCTGATAGTAGACATTGATCCCCTCCGGGTGGCGAGTTACCATGCCCGCTTGTACTAAAAGTTTTAGGTGCTTGGAGACATTGGCCTGACCTAATCCAGTGGCCTCAATAACTTCCGTTACGTTCTTGGTACCGGTCTTAAGACAACACAGCACTTGCAACCGACTGACTTCTGACAACACTTTGAAATAGTCAGCAACTGGCAGCAGCACTTGAGGTGTGGGGTCAATCATAGCCGCTCAACAAAGAACTCTCTCTAAAGCTAGATGATCTTATATTACCATATAGCAATATGTTAATAAGTAATCAGCCAGGAGAATTATGGAAAACGTAAAGAGAATCAACGACCAATTAGCCGTAGCAATGGGTCAAGTTACGCCAGAGGAGCTGCAGCAGGCAGCCCAGGAAGGATTCAAGTCGGTGATGAACTTGAGATCGCCCCAAGAAGAGGGCTTTATGAGTGACGAGCAGCAGCAGGCAGAAAAAGCAGGACTCGAATATGTCAATGTTCCGGTTAAGCCAGATGGCATGAGTGATGAACTAGCGGCTCAGGTACTCCAAGAAATTGACCAACTGACCAAGCCTGCTCTGATTCACTGCAAAAGTGGAATGCGTTCTGGAGCGATGACGTTGATGTACGTTGCTATTCAGCAAGGAATGACAGCTGATGAAGCCATGGCAATGGGCAAGCAAAACGGGTTTGATTGTGATTCTAGCCCCCAAATGAAGCAATTCTTTGAGCATTACGTTTCGGAACACGCTAAAGCAAGTTGAGGTTCTGACTAAACCTCAGCGTGATGACATCACGATTTAACAAGGAGAATTTCACAAGTAGTAGGGGAAAAGCATCATGGCACTTGTTTTAGAGCAGATTAATGTCGAGGGACTGGCACAGCTGTCGTACATCGTCGGTGACGATAAAGCAGGAGTGGCCGCTATTATCGACCCTCGTCGAGACATTGATTTTTACTTGCAGCGAGCCAGAGAATTGGGTGTGAGATTGATTGCTAGTGTAGAGACACACATTCACGCTGATTTTGTCTCCGGTGTTCACGAGCTGAAAGCCCGGATGGATGTTCCGATTTACGGTGGAAAAACGGATAACTATCAGTTTGAGCTGCATCAGCTTCAGGAGGGTGACGAGCTAAAAATTGGCAGCGTGACACTGTGTGCTCTGCACACCCCAGGACACACCCCTGAACATATTTCACTGCTGATTTACGACTCTAAACAGGGCGAGGAACCATTTGGGCTGTTTACCGGGGATACGCTATTCAACCTAGATGTAGGCCGTCCTGACTTACTAGGCGGCGGCACCGAGCAACGGCTAGCCGCGCAGCTTTATCACAGTCTGTTTGATAAAATCTTGCCGCTGGGCGATCGCATTGAGGTTTATCCCTGTCATGGGGCGGGTTCCTCCTGCGGTAAGTCGATTGGCGATCGCAGACAAAGCACAATCGGCAATGAGCGCATTTTTAACCCCGCACTTAAAGAGCGGTCGGAGGAAGAGTTTGTGGAGTGGATCATGAGTGAGATGCCAGAACCTCCACGTCATTATGCTCGGCTCAAAAAGGTCAATGCCAAAGGCGCACCGATTATGGGCTGTCTTCCCACGCTGCAACCGCTGACCCCTAGTGAGTTTCAGCAGAAGATGCAGGACGAAGATACGGTGATTATTGATGCGCGATCAATTCTGGCGTTTGGGGGCGGACATATTTCAGGTGCAATAAACATTGCCTTGCGTCCAGAGTTTCCAAGCTGGGTCGGGTGGATGGTCAAGCCAGAACAATCACTGCTGGTCGTAGTGGAAAGCGAACGGGATGTGAAGCTGG
>JANPIO010000011.1:0-14734 GCA_031425055.1 Phormidium sp. VAR_61_metabat_6 | reverse complement strand
TAAGACTTTGGCCTCGTAGCGCCAGCCCCAATTGCCGTCAGATTTGCCGGGGGTGTTCATGCGACAGTCGGTACCGTAGCCCAGCACGTCTTGCAACGGAATAATCGCCTGGTTAGAAACCGACAGCAGCGCCAGCCGAATCAGCGACCAGTGAATGCCCTCGGGGCTGATGCAGCCGAGGTAATGCTGGAGGCGATCGCGCTCGTGGTCAGGCATTCTTTCAAACCAGCCAATCGTAGTGTCGTTGTCGTGGGTGCCGGTGTAGACCACGCTGTTTTCGACGTAGTTGAAGGGCAGGTAGGGGTTGTCGCTGCCGCCGCCAAAGGCGAAGTGCAGAATTTTCATGCCCGGAAACTCAAACTCGTCCCGCAGGGCCTCAACCTCTGGGGTAATCATCCCCAGATCCTCCGCCATGATGGGCAGCGTGCCAAATTTCTCGCGCACGGCTTCAAACAATTCCTTGCCTGGGGCTTCAATCCATTCCCCATTGATGGCGGTGGTCTCGCCCGCAGGCACGCCCCAGAAAGCCTCTAGCCCGCGAAAGTGGTCAACCCGAATAATATCGACGTAGCCCAGCAGCGCATTGATCCGCTGAATCCACCAGTTAAAGCCTCGCTCTTTCAGCACCTCCCAGTTGTAGGTGGGGTTGCCCCAGAGCTGCCCAGTTTCGCTGAAATAGTCGGGCGGCACCCCGGCCATCAGCGCCGGAGCCAGGGTTTCTTTGTCAAGCATAAAGTTGTCGGGATAGGCCCAGACATCGACGCTGTCGTGGGCCACGTAGATGGGAATATCGCCAATGATTTGAATCTGGCGATCGCGGGCGTACTGCCGCAGTGCCTGCCACTGGCGGTGAAACTCAAACTGCAAAAACTTGTGGCAAAAAATATCGCTGGCCAGCTTCTCGCGCCACTCGGCCATGGCCTCGGGCTCGCGCCGGGCGATCGCCCTGGGCCACTCAGTCCAGCCCGCGCCACCGTGGGCACTTTTGAGCGCCATAAAAAAGGCAAACTCATCCACCCAAAAGTGGCACTCTTCGCTGAACTGATCTAGGGCGGCCCGGTCTTCCGCCGAGGCCACATCGTTAAATCGGGCGGCTGCTCGTTCTAACAGCCGCATTTTGATCGGCATTACCGCATCAAAATCTACCTGGTGCGGTGAGAAGTGCTCTAGCTCGTGCAGTTCGTCAGGGTAGAGTAAAGAATGCTCACACAGATCTTCAAGGCTGATCAGCAACGGGTTGCCCGCCATCGCCGAGTAGCAGAGATAGGGCGAGTTGCCGTGACCAGTCGGCCCCAGGGGCAGCACCTGCCAGAGATGTTGGCGAGTCGATGCCAAAAAATCTACAAATCGGTAGGCTTCAGGCCCAAGGTCGCCAATACCAAACCGACCGGGCAGCGACGTAGGATGCAGCAAAATGCCGCTGGCTCTGGGAAAGGGCATAGTTAGCTAGCTCGGCTTAAATTCCAGTTGACTTTAACATGGCCTAAGGCGGTGGGTCGGCTGTCCTAAGAGTTATTTTTGTTCCAGAAAATTTCCCCTAAAGTCTCCCCCATGACCACCTATCGCAACCCCACCCCGACCGTTGACATTGTTATCGAGCTGCTGCACCATCCTCACCGCCCCATTGTGCTGATTGAGCGCCACCACGAGCCCCTGGGCTGGGCGCTGCCCGGCGGCTTTGTCGACTATGGCGAAAGCGTTGAAATCGCCGCCCGCCGCGAAGCCCAGGAAGAAACCGGCCTCACCGTCACCCTAATCGAGCAGCTCGCCGTCTACTCCGACCCCGATCGCGACCCCCGCCAGCACACCCTTAGCGTTGTGTTTCTGGCTACTGCCACTGCCGACCCCATCGCCGGAGACGACGCCAAAACTGCCGCCATCGTCAACCCCTGGGAAGTGCCGCAAAATCTTTGCTTTGATCACGATCGCATTTTGCGAGATTATTGGCAGTACCGGTTTTATGGCCAGCGGCCCAGATTTGGCAGTGACCTTAGATAAGTTTTGAGTTTTGAATTTTAAGTTCACCGCTCACACTTAAAACTCAACACTCAAAACTAAGCACTCAAAACTTCACTCCTACTCCATTACCTCTCCACGAAAATGCAGCGCACCATCATCAACACCCCCACCGCCCCTGCCCCCGTCGGCCCCTACAATCAAGCCGTGGCCGCCAGCGGGCAAATGCTCTTTGTCTCGGGGCAAATTGCCCTCGACCCGGCCACGGGGCAACTGGTGGGCGAGGGGGATGTGGTCGCCCAAACCGAGCAGGTGATCGCCAACTTAGAAGCGATTTTGACCGCTGCTGGAGCCAACTTTGACAACGTGGTGAAAACCTCAGTGTTTCTCAAAGACATGGGCGACTTTGGGGCCGTGAATGAAATCTACGCTAAGTATTTCGGCGGTGACCATGCTCCGGCGCGGGCCTGTGTTGAGGTGGCGCGCCTGCCCAAGGATGTTGCCGTAGAGATTGATTGCATTGCGGTGCTGTAGCTCTACTCAGCACTGACTCATCCTTAACCGGGGCGTGGGATGCTAGAACTCTACTTGGAGTATTGAGCATCGCCTGTGAAAGTTGCCTTCATTATCGACCCGATCAACCGCCTCGACCCCGGCCACGACACCAGCGTTGCCCTCATGGAAGCGGCCCAGCAGCGCGGCCATGAGGTGTGGATTACGGCGGCCAACGCCCTCAGCGTGGTGGCAGGCAAAGCCCTGGCGCTGATGCAGCCGGTGAAGCTCGTCCCCGTAGACCTGGTAGACGGGCTGTGGGCGGCGGCAACCCCCTGGTTTGAGGTGGGAGCAGCGGTGCAGCTGCCGATGGAAGAGATGGATGCGGTGTTTATGCGCACCGACCCGCCCGTGACGGTGCCCTACCTCTACGCCACCTACATTCTTGACTACATTGACCCGGCCAAAACCCGCGTGATCAACTCACCCAAGGGGCTACGGGCGGCGAACGAGAAAATGTATGCCCTGCAATTTACTGAGGCGATTCCTGAAACCATTGTCAGCCAAAGCAAGGCGGTGATCCGCGAAACGGTGGAGCGGTGGGGCTCGGCGGTGCTCAAGCCCCTGGGCGGCAAGGCTGGGGAAGGCATTTTGTTTTTGCAGGCGGGCGATCGCAACCTCAACTCGATGGTCGAAATCAGCACCCAGCAGGGCAAGGAGCCGGTGATGGTGCAGACCTACCTGCCCGCCGCCAAAGACGGCGACAAGCGCATCATTATGCTCAATGGTGAGCCTATTGGCGCGGTCAACCGCATCCCCACCGGCAGCGAGTTTCGCGGCAACATGGCGGTGGGGGGCCGGGTGGCTCAGGTAGACATCACCGATCGCGAACTCGACATTTGCCGCCAGCTGGCCTCCACCCTGATTCGCGACGGCCTCTATTTTGTGGGCATTGATGTGATCGGCGGCTACCTCACCGAGGTCAATGTCACCAGTCCCACCGGCATTCGCGAAATCGATCGCCTCAACGATGTGCGCCTGGGCGACCAGGTAATCGCCTGGGTCGAGCAGGGATAAAGTGCCTGCGGGTGCGCGGGTACATTGGTAACATCATGCGTTATACCCGTAAACAACGCGATGGGGGAGCCTATGCAAGTGTTGTCAGAGCAGGAACTACAAATCATTGACAAAATTCGGCAGTTCTCCCCCTCACAAGTCGCTGAGATAGAAGATTTTATTGACTTTCTCAGTCAGCGCTATTCAGATAGGCAGTTCGTGACGGCGGCGGCCCAGGCTGCTGAGCCTTCGTTGGCTCAGGTTTGGGATAACCCAGAAGATGCTGCCTACGATGACCTTTGAATTCGGCAACGGCTAGCCAAAGTATCGTTGGTGTTCTTCTGAGGCGAGCCAGTAGGCGCTGGCGGGTTCAATTTGGGTGACGATGGGCTTGGGGTAGTGGCCTGAGTCTTGCAGTTTGGCTTTGGCCTGGCGGGCCGCTTTGCCCTGTTCTGGGGTGTGGTAAAAAATCACTGAGCGGTACTGCTCACCGCGATCGCCCCCCTGGCGGTTGAGGCTGGTGGGGTCGTGAATACGCCAAAAGGTGTCGAGCAGCGTGTCGTAGGAAATCTCGGCGGGGTTGAACTGTACCTGGCAGACTTCGGCGTGGCCGGTGATGCGAGAGAGCACGTCGAGGTAGCAGGGGTTTTCGAAGTGGCCGCCCATGTAGCCGACGGAGGTGTTGATCACGCCGTCGAGTTTGCGAAAGGCGGCTTCTACACCCCAGAAGCATCCGGCCCCAAAGGTGGCGAGTTCAGCAGTAGCGGTCATCGGTTCGGCAAAGCATTTTGCAATTAGGCTTGGTTAGCGAGGGCCACAACTTCTTGGCTGAGGCGATCGCCCATCTCATCTTCCGCGACATCTAGGTCATAGTCCATTTGCAACCCTAGCCAAAACCGGGGTGACATATCAAAATAGCGAGCTAAGCGTAGGGCTGTATCGGCAGTAATGCGCCGCTTTCCGTGAACAATTTCATTGATGCGCCGAGCTGGCACCCTCAGGGCCAGGGCTATTTGGTTTTGGCTTAGGTTCATGGGCTTGAGAAATTCCTCTAGCAAAATTTCCCCTGGATGCACTGGCTTTAGCTTATCGTTGTTCATCGGGCCACCTCAGTGATAGTCCACAATTTCTACATCAAGGGCTTCGCCGGTTTGCCATTCAAAGCAGATCCGCCACTGATCGTTAATACGAATGCTGTATTGGCCAGCTCTGTCTCCAGTAAGCCGCTCTAGCCGGTTAGCGGGCGGAACCCTCAAATCCTGAAGGGTTTCGGCACGGTTGAGCATTCGCAATTTGCGTAGGGCCACCTGCTGAATGTCTGACGGCAACTTGCGGGAACGCTGCCGCTCAAAGATTTTTTGCGCTTCTTTATCTTTGAAGTTGCGGATCAACGGCTGGGCAGTATGACTATAAATTAATAGTATATATGACGACACACGTTAAACGCTAATAGATAAACCGCACGTTGTTGATTACTGCATGGGTATGGTTAAACTTGAACATGCAAGTTTCTATTTCTTTGCGCTCAAGCGTCTTTGCCTATGGCTACGGTGCGAGTAACTTCAGAAGTGAGCCTCAACCTCGACCAGCTCTTGAGCGGGGTGGCGCAGCTTGATACTGACGAGCTGAGGAATTTTGTCGAGCGGGTTAGTCTGATGCTGGCTCAGCGAAAGGCTGAGAGTTTGCCAGAGCTAGAGGCCAATCTACTGCAAGCCATTAACCAAGGATTGCCTGAGAGCACCCAGCACCGTTATAACGAGTTGCAAGCAAAGATTCAGGATGAGGCGATCGCCCCAGAAGAACACCAAGAACTGCTGCAACTGATTGATGGTGTAGAGCAAGCCGAAGCCGATCGCTTGCAAGCTTTGGTCGAGTTGGCTCAGCTACGGGGGGTGACGCTGCCTACGTTGATGGAACAGCTTGGGCTGCGATCGCCAACCGTTTATGCCTAGGCGATATATCACCGCAGATGAGCAGCGGCAGGTAATCGAACGAGCCAACCGACGGTGCGAGTACTGCAAAAGCGCGATGGATTATGCGGCTCAGTCGTTTGTGATGGAGCACGTTATTCCGGTAGCGGCGGGCGGAGAAACAGCTCTGGATAACTTGGCGCTGGCCTGTGGAGGCTGTAATGGACACAAGCACGCTAAGTTAACGAGCTTTGATCCGGTGAGCCAAACTCAAGTGCCACTTTTCCACCCCCGTCACCAAACCTGGGGTGAGCATTTTGCCTGGGGTGTCGATTTTTTGCAGGTTGTTGGGTTGACACCAGTGGGAAGGGCTACCACTAATGCCCTGAGTCTGAAGCGTCCAGGCATTGTCAATATGCGAAGGTTGCTGTTGCTGGCTAGGTTGCACCCCCCTTAGCACAAAGCCTTTCAGGCAATGAGTTGGTTGCGGAACTGTAGGTTGGGTGGCGCGCTAGCAGAACCCAATGCTCCTGTGCTTGTGTTGGGTTACACTTCATTTCGCCCAACCTACGTTCTCAGTAATTTTTAGATAAAGTACTCAGCTTATTTTGGGAACACTCAATCTAACTGATGTAAGTTTTGATTCGTCAGAGTTTTGAGTGTCTAAATCACAGCCACGAGTGCAACCCCCTCACATACGTTATGACTACAACTAGCCTCAACATTGTTGACAACTATATAGGCTTCACGTCTTGTGACGATTGCAAGACCAGATTTAGGGTTAAGAGCGAGTATCAGAATCAGGTTGGCAAGCCTGTTAGATGTCCAAAGTGCAGAAATGTATTTGTGATGGAGTTAGTGGAGCCCACCCCACTTGAAGTCGTCTCTATTCAAGCCGCTAATGCCGAGGAAGAGTCAGACACTAAGGGCAATCCAAAGACAACCAAGCGGCGCACAAAAGCAGAGATTCGGCAAGAAACTATAGACTCTATTCGTGACGGTTTTCGCCGCCTACATCCTCGGTTGGTTGAGATTTCTAACTCCCCAAGAGCTTCTGAAGAAGAAGTGAGAAGATGGTGTATTGAAGCCCTGGAAAATGTACTGGGGTACAGCAAAAATGAACTTGACACAGAAGTTAGAACCCTAGGGGGAAAGGTTGATATTGCTCTCAAGCGAGGCGATCACATCTTCCTAGTGATCGAGTGCAAGAATATTCGGGCAAAACTAAATAATAATGTAAGAGATCAAGCTGCTGGCTACGCTACAAGCCTTTCAGCAGAATGGGCTGTTGTTACCAATGGCCAAATTTGGCGACTTTACCGTGTCATTCCTCAGCCTGGAAGAGATCCTCGCTTTATTGAAATATTTGACGTTTCTTTACTCGATGAAGATGGGGTTAGCGAAGTTGATGCAGAAAACCTGTATCTACTAACTTCTCGGGCTGTCTTTGGTGGTGACCTTGAGAATATGAGTCACCTAGTAGCCTGCACCAGCAAAAAGCGCATATTGCAAGCACTTGCCTCTGAGCGAGTTGTTAAAGCATTGAGATTAGAACTTGCTACAACATATAAAGATGAGCAAGATAAAAATGTATCTTTAGATGATGAGATTGTAGAAAGTGCTCTCCAAAATGCGCTGGGCCTAGGCGATTTGTAATATTTGTTTCACAGCATGGAATTTAGAATCTTATTTTCTAGTTGCGATCGCCAGCTCATCCAGCGTACAGCCAAGAATCTCTAGTAGCTTTTGAACCTGAGAAACCGTCATTTTGGGCGGATTATTGCTGGTCTCCCACACATAAATCGTTTTTTCGGTAATTCCTAGGGCATTTGCCACCTCACGGCGGGTCAAACCCCCACGGGTACGCAAATCCATCAGCGTGGCTTGCTGACTTTGGTCAGACATACTATACTGCTCGGTAATTACCGTTCGGTATAGAAGGAACGGTACACTTGTCTGGTCGCATTGAAGTTTTCTTCGGAGCGACTCGATTCCATAGTCTCGCATCCAGCGGCGGGTTTCGCACCCTTCGTGCCATTTCTTACGGCAAAAGATCCCAGGGTTTTTCAAAAATCCTGGGATCTGGATCCCCTTTGTCCTTTATCAATCGATCGCCATGTCAGAATTTATCCCCAACAGCGAAATCTATAGCCAGCCACCCTCCAGCGGCCCGCCTAGCGCAGAGCCCGCCGACCCGCGCGAACCCGTGCGCGTCATGCTCATCGGCACCGCCACCAACATGGAGCTAGTCATCGCCCATCTCCACAGCATCGGCTTTGCCGAACCCCGCGCCTGGAGCAAACTCCAGCTCGACCCCACCACCGGCCAACCCATGCGCATTCTCACCAAATGGATTCGCCGCTAGCGCTCCGGTGAATCCATTATCCAGCCGGTTGCCATTGCGAAAGAACCCGCCTGTGGGACTATCCTCACCAAACTTTTTCACTCAGCAGAGTGTCTATATCGGTGCTCCCCGGCCAGCGATCGGGAAACACCGTCTGGGGATAGTCTTCTCGCGCATCTGAGAGGGCATTTTCCCAAAGTTCTGGAAAAGCCTCTAGCCAGTGCTGGCGCAAGCTGGGTGATTGTTTGAGCAACTTTTGCAGCTGCCGACGCTGTTCTCGAATGGTTAATTCCCAGCCGCGATAGTCTTCGGGAGAGGCTACGTACAGCCGCTTTAACAAATGGTTAAGCAGTACCTCAACCCGACTCTCAAGCTCCCTGCGATCGCGTCCTGCCAAGCCTTCAATTTCCTCAATTAATCCCTCAACATCCAGCGCTGCAAAATCGCCCGCCTTGAGCTTGTCCACGGTGTCGTCATACCAGGCCACCAGATCTTGCTGGTAGAGGGTTGGGGGAGAGGTTGCCTTAACCATCAGCGGTGCTCGTAGGGAAGACTGTGACCACGATTTTGGTGCATGCCCTTATTCTACCGATCGGGCACGCTGCCGCCGTTGCTTTGAAGTGGCAGTAGGCGCGATCTGACGCAGGCCAGATCATAAGCTGAGGAATTTTGGCTAGCCCCCTTAGTTTGATAGAATCAAGAGCTTGCACAGAAAACACCGCAGCCCGTCAAGTTCAAGGAGAACCCCATGGCCCGCATGTATTACGACAGTGACGCCAATTTAGACTTGCTCAACGGCAAGACCGTGGCCATCATCGGCTATGGCTCCCAAGGCCACGCCCACGCCCTCAACCTCAAAGACAGCGGCGTCAACGTCATTGTGGGTCTCTACGAAGGCAGCCGCTCCACCGCCAAGGCCGAAGCCGAGGGGCTGACCGTCAAGCCCGTCGCCGATGCCGTCAAGCTGGCCGACTGGATCATGATTTTGCTGCCCGACGAAGTGCAGCGCACCATTTATAAAGAAGCTATTGAGCCCAACCTCGAAGCGGGCAACGTGCTGCTGTTTGCCCACGGCTTTAACATCAACTTTGGCCAGATCGTGCCCCCCGCCGATGTAGACGTGGTGATGGTCGCCCCCAAAGGCCCCGGCCACCTGGTGCGCCGCACCTACCAAGAGGGTCAAGGGGTGCCCTGCCTATTTGCGGTGTATCAAGATGCCACTGGTCAGGCTCGCGATCGCGCCATGGCCTACGCTAAGGGCATCGGCGGCACCCGCGCTGGCGTGCTCGAAACCACCTTCCGCGAAGAAACCGAAACCGACCTGTTTGGTGAGCAAGTCGTGCTCTGCGGCGGCCTCAGTGAGCTGATCAAAGCCGGGTTTGAAACCCTGGTCGACGCAGGCTACCAGCCCGAGCTAGCCTACTTTGAGTGCCTCCACGAAGTGAAGCTCATTGTCGATCTGGTAGTGGAAGGTGGTCTGGCCAAAATGCGCGACAGCATCTCCAACACTGCTGAGTACGGCGACTACACCCGTGGCCCCCGCATCATCACCGACGAAACCCGCGCCGAAATGCGTAAGGTGCTGAAGGAAATTCAAACCGGCCAGTTTGCCCGCGAGTTTGTGCTCGAAAGCCAGTCGGGCAATGCTGGGTTTACCGCCATGCGTCGCCGCGAAGCCGAGCACCCGATCGAAGCAGTGGGTAAGGATCTGCGGGCGATGTTTAGCTGGCTGAAGAAAGCATAGGGGTAGATAGGTGGATGAGTGAATGGGTGCGACTGCATTTTACCCATCCACTCATCCACTCCAGTGTTAGGCTTCTACCTTCACCTTGTTGCTATAAAACGCCACGTAGCCCTTGATATTGTTCGCGGCGGGTTTGGGCTCGGCATAGTACCAGGCTGAACCAGCGTTGGTTTCGCCGTTGACCACGATGTCGTAGTAGCTGGCGGTGCCTTTCCAGGGACAGCCGGTGGTTTTGCTGATGGGCTTAAAATAGTCCATATTCAGCGAGTCGGGGGGGAAATATTGGTTGCCTTCGACCACTTCGCAGGCGTCGCTTTCAGCCAACACAACACCGTTCCAGGTAACTTTGGCCATAGGATACTCTCCAGATTTTCCTCTAAAACTATAGCGAATCTGGCGTGGGTGGCGCGGGCGGAGATCCCCCCTGCCCCCTTAGTAAGGGGGGTACATAGTGAGTCTTGAACGCAAAAACCTGGGGGGATCAGGTCTCGCCTCGAAATTAATCCAATAAGGCCGAGAAACGCTACAGGACACGGCTCATTTTTATTCGTAGCCATGCTCGATCAATCGCAGACCCCAATTCTCTCGGCGTTGCAGAGTAGCAGTCGCCGTCCCCACGCGGCGTTTTACGCGCCAGGTCATAAGCGGGGGCAAGGGGCATCGCCTCGGCTGAGGGAATTGCTAGGAGCGGCGGCGCTGGCGGCGGATCTGCCAGAACTGCCCGAGCTGGATAATTTGTTTGCCCCGGAGGGCGTGATTCTCGCAGCCCAAGAGCTGGCTGCCGAGGCCTTTGGAGCTGAGCAGACTTACTTTCTCGCCAATGGCTCAACCTGCGGCATTGAGGCCGCCATGCTCGCCACCTGTGGCCCTGGGGAAAAGATTATCGTGCCGCGCAACGCCCACCGCTCGGTGATCGCGGGGCTAGTGCTGTCGGGGGCGATGCCGGTTTTTGTGACCCCAGAGTACAGCACCGAGCTGGGGTTGGTGCTGGGGGTGAAGACAGAAACTATTGCCGCTGCCCTCACCCATCACCCCGATACCCGCGCAGTGCTGCTGGTGTCGCCCACCTACCACGGCATTTGCTCAGATGTGGGGGCGATCGCCTCCCTCGCCCACCACCACGGCATTCCCCTACTCATCGACGAAGCCCACGGGCCGCACTTTGCCTTCCACCCTGACCTGCCCACCCCAGCGTTGGCTCGGGGCGCTGACCTGGTGGTGCAGTCAACCCACAAGGTGCTGGGGGCACTGAGCCAGGCGGCAATGCTGCATATCAGGGGCGATCGCATCGATCGCGATCGCCTGCAAGCGGCCCTACAGCTCACCCAATCGACTAGCCCCAATTCTCTGCTGCTGGCGTCGTTGGATGCGGCCCGTCACCAGATGGCGATCGAGGGCAAGGCGCTTTTATCAGATACTCTCGCTCTGGCACAGCAAATGCGAACCGAACTGGCCAAGATCCCCGGCCTCGGGGTGATCGACAAACCGACAGTGATGGCATTCTCTAGCGTTAACAATCTAGATCTAACTCGGCTGACGGTAGATGTATCGGGCTTAGGATTAACGGGATTAGAGGCCGACGAAATTCTCCACGCAGAGTTGGGCGTCACTGTTGAACTGCCGGAGCTGCGGCACCTGACCTTGATTGTTAGCCTAGGCAATACCGTAGTGGATGGTCAGCGGTGTGTTGCTGGGCTGCGATCGCTGGCTGAGAGCCGCGCCAACCAGCGTTCCCCTGTCTCTGCCTGCGCTCAGCCAGAGACTTTAAGCGGTGCGGCTACCTTGTTTACTCTGCCACAGGTGTCACCTCGGGAGGCGTTCTTTGCCCCGACAGAAACCGTCGGTGCTGAGGCCGCCATTGGCCGCATTAGTGCCGATACGATTTCGGCCTACCCCCCAGGAATTCCCGCCATTGTGGCAGGTGAGGTGATTGGTGAGGGGGCGATCGCCCATCTCACCACCATCAAACAGCAGGGTGGCTACGTGACCGGCGGCAACGCGCCAGCAGAGTTCCGGGTTATAGCCCCCAAGTCCTAACAGGCCGATGGAGATAGGCCTGGGCCTTCACCAACTATCAGCCAAAGGCCAAGACCCCATTCTGTCCACCAAAGCCAAAGCTCAGGCACAGGGACACATCTAACGGTGCTGAGACAGCTTGGGTCACCAAGTTGGGGTAAATGCTCTCACCTCGGCACCCTACGTTTGGCGGCAGGATTTGTTGTCTTAAGGCCAGCAGGCAAAAGGCCGCCCCAATCGCACCCGAGGCCCCCAGCGTATGCCCCGTTGCCCCCTTGGTCGAACTCATCCACGGCAGCGGAGAAAACCCCTCAGCCAAAAGCTGTACCTCATGGGCATCGTTAAGTCTAGTGCCGGTGCCGTGGGCATGGACGTAGCTGACCTGCTGAGGCTTCAGCCCGCTGTAGTGAAGACAATTCTTGAGGGCCAAACGACTGCCCCCCAATGTTGGATCTGGCGCTGTGCGGTGGTAGGCATCGACGCTAAAGCCGCCGCCTAGAATGCAGCCGTAGGCCTCTGGCCCCGATCGCGCCAGCCAAGCCGTCTCCGACTCCAATACCAGTACCGCCGCCCCTTCCCCCAGGGCCAGCCCCTCTCGCTGAGGAGCAAAGGGATAGCAGCCGGTGGTCGCCAGGGCTCCCAATTTCTCAAAGCCAACCAGGGTGAGCGGCGTGATGGGCGCTTCGGCGGCTCCGACAAGGACGCGATCGCACTGCCCTCGCCGCACCAGCTCGTATCCCTGAAAGATCGCGGCCAGCCCCGTAGCGCAGGCCGCCATGGGGGCCAGCACCGGCCCTTGGGCTTGGATCTGGCGGGCAGCGGCGATCGCCCCCATGTGCGGCAGTGCCTCCAGCCAAGGGTTGTCTACCCAAAACTGACCACGGGCCATCCGTTCCCAGCGGCCCTGAAAGCTGCGGCTAGAGCCAATCACCACGCCGCAGTCAGTGAGGGGAAGCGTGAGCTGGGCATCGGCGATCGCCTCCGCCACAGCCAACCTCAGCAAATCCTCAAGGTCAGCGGGCCTATCGCCCACCATGGCCAAAGGCCGAGGCGGCAGTTCTGGGAACGGCTGTCCGATCCGAATGCCTGATTTGCCAGCTAGAAGATTGTTCCAGGTGGCCGTTGCCGTAGTTCCTAGGGCCGTGACTAGCCCCATACCGGTTACAACAACGGCCTGATACTCGGTTCCTAGCCTACTCAGTCTTCAGATTCTCCAGCCCCGCCGTGACCCGCGCCGACTCAATGCGATCGCCCTGCTGAATAGCATCCACCACCTCCATGCCGCTGGTGACGTAGCCAAACACGGCATAGCTACCGTCCAAAAAGGGCAGCTCCGCCAGGGTGATGTAAAACTGCGCCGAGGCCGAGTCTACTGCCTGCGATCGCGCCATGGCCACCGCGCCCCGCGTGTGGGGCAGTTCCGGGGCCTCGCTGATGCGGGCTTCTTCAAGGGTTTGGCTATAGATCGGCTCTGCTGCCCCAGCGGGCTTAATTTCTAAAGGAACGTAGCGGGGAGCCTGGGTGTCGGGGTCGATAAAGCTCCCCGTACCCAACTGCTGCGTCGGCACGCTGGGGTCTTTGCTCTGGGGGTCACCGCCTTGAGCAACAAAGGGCTCTGGGTCACGCACTACCCGGTGAAACACCAGGCCATCGTATACGCCACGGTTCACCAAATCTACAAAGTTACCAGCGGTGATTGGGGCATTAGCGCCGTCTAGCTCCATCACAATGGGGCTACCGTTCACCACCATCTCCACCGTTGCCGTCCCCTCTAGCACAGGCAGCCCGGTCGGAGTCGCCACTGACTCGGTTAGGCCGGGGTCTGCGGGAGCTTCGCTGGTCGAGTCTAAGCTAGGAGCACTGGTGCAAGCGCCCAGCCAGAGGGTGAGCAGGGCAGCTAGGGCCAGGGTAAACGGGCGGGTCGAGAAAGCCATCAATACGTCAATTCCTAATAGTTCAACCGACCCCCCATGTTATCGCACGGGCTCAACGCCGGGGGGCTACCGCTTAGCATTGAACCCTAGAACGGTCTATAGCCCCTCGAGCGGCACCTGCAAAAACCGCGCCAGTTCTGCTCCCTGATTTTCTAGATCAGATAGGGGAATTGGCTGGCCCACTCGAGTCAGCGGAATGTCGGGGCGACCTTTGATACGCAGGTAGAGGGTGCGCTTGGGGTTGAGCCCTTCCTTAATCGCCACCCGCACGGCCGTCACCTCTTCTAGGGGGTGCGCAATCTCAATGTGGCGATTTTCGCCCCAAAACCCTTTGCGTACAATCTGAAGACGGTTGCTGACTTTGTCAAAGCTGTTGTACCCACCGCCCACGTCTAAACTGATGACAACCCAAAGAAACGTGGCCAGGCCAAGGGCCGCTACCCCATAAAAGCCCATGGCAATGCCCTGGGGAATAAATACCAGCTGAGTCGGGTCAGCAAAAGGCAGCAGGTTTTGTTTCAGGTAGCTGGAAGCCCCAGCCAGGGCAAACCCCAGCCCGCCTAGGGTGAGCACTACTGCCCAAAAAATATTGCTCAGGCGACGGGCACCCAGCACAGGGCGCTTAAGGATTTGAGATTGAGTAGACGACAGAGAGGCAGTCATAGATCTTAACAAGCGATAGTGATAGATGAAGAGCGACGAAAACCTAGCAAAAGCCTTGGCAGGGCGACGCTATCGCCACCGTTTTCTTCAAATTGAACTGAGCAGACTGGGTTATATCACCCGCTATTACTCTATATAAACACTGAATCAGCCCAGTCTAAACCTCATCGGGTCTACATCGGTCAGCCCCTGCGGCCAACACCGGCTGCACCGCCGCCAATCCTCTGGTACCGCTAGCCTGAGAAATTACGTGTCAGATTGTAAAAAATTAGAACACTCTCTATCATAAATAGAAACCTAGCCTTTAGAAGCTTGCCTTCTAAGGCTGTTGGTGCGCCCTAAGCAGAGGTATTGATGATTGGAGCAGGAATATTATTCTCCCTGGCTCTAATATCTGGAATACTTAGTAGTTACTAACCCCTGCTTTGAGGTAATGCTCTGCCAGACTAGTCTGGATCCACCAGAGCTGCGGCCTTATGGATTGGATGTCATATAAAGAGGATTTGACATGACCATAGCAATGGGACGCGCACAAGCCGAGCGAGGATGGTTCGACGTCCTCGACGACTGGCTAAAGCGCGATCGCTTTGTGTTTATTGGGTGGTCGGGCATCCTGCTG
>JANPIO010000010.1:0-6970 GCA_031425055.1 Phormidium sp. VAR_61_metabat_6 | reverse complement strand
GTTTTGGGGCAGCTGGAACATCGATTTGGCCAGCCCGACATCTACCACGGCACTAATTATGCGGTTTATCCCTGTCGGCAGAGCCAGCGGGTGATGACAATCTATGATCTGTCGTTTCTGCGCTATCCCGAGTATGTGACGGCGGTGGTGCGCACCTACGGTCAGCGAGTGCGACAGTGCTTGGGCTGGACTGACTTGGTGGTGACTATCTCTGAAAGCTCGAAGCGCGACATTGTTGAGCTTTTGGGTGTACCACCGGAGCGGATATGGGTGACACCTTTGGCTAGCCGCTATGCCGATGATACTCAGGTAATTAGCCGTGCTGTAAAAGCGGTTGATTTGGGCGATTCCGGAACGGATCGCTTCGCGAATCGCCCCTATATTCTCTTCGTCAGCACCCTAGAACCCCGCAAAAACGTGGTGCGCCTCATTCAAGCTTTTGACCAGCTCAAAACCGAGCACCGAATCGATCATCAACTGGTGCTGGTAGGCCAAAAAGGATGGCAGTTTGAGCCCATCTTTGAGGCGATCGCCGCTTCTCCCTGGCAGCATCACATTCGCCATCTCAACTATCTCTCTGACGCTGAGGTGGCCTACTGCTATCAAAACGCTGATGTGTTTGCCTACCCCTCGCTCTATGAGGGGTTTGGCCTGCCAGTGCTGGAGGCCATGACCCTGGGCTGCCCGGTGGTCACAGCCAACACGTCGTCTTTACCCGAGGTGGCCGGTGATGCGGCGCTGTTGGTAGACCCCACCAGCGTAGAAGACCTGGTGGAGGCACTAGGGCGGGTGATTGGCGATCGCTCCCTACGCCAGGCCATGATTGCCAAGGGCTATCAGCAGGCAGCTCAGTTTTCCTGGACTCGTACGGCTAAGTTGACGCTGGCGGCCTATCGTTCACTACTATAGATAAGCCCAGCCCTAGGGATCTAGCGAGTAATTTCAATGGCAAAGAAAGCGTTGATTACGGGCCTCACCGGCCAGGACGGATCTTACCTGGCTGAGCTTTTGCTGTCGCAGGGGTACGAGGTCTGCGGCATGGTCAGACGCTCTAGTTCCAGCAGTTTTGAGCGCATCAGTCATTTCTCAAATCAGATTGAAGTTATATCTGGCGATCTGCTAGACCAGTTCTCGCTGATTGACGCCATTGAGCAGACCCAGCCCGATGAGATTTATAACCTGGCCTCCCAAAGCTATGTGCCTTTGTCTTGGACTCAGCCGTCGTTGACCGCTGAGTATACCGCCCTGGGGGTGTCTCGACTGCTGGAGGCGATTCGGCGCTGCAAGCCCAGCACTCGTTTCTACCAAGCTTCGAGCAGTGAGGTGTTTGGCCAGCCCGACGAGTCTCCCCAGACCGAGCGCACGGCCTTTAGGCCCCGCAACCCCTACGGGGTGGCCAAAGCCTATGCCCACTGGATGACGGTCAACTACCGGCAAAAGTACGACCTGTATGCCTGCTGTGGCATTACCTATACCCACGAGTCACCGCGTCGGGGAGCTGAGTTTGTCTTTCGCAAAATTACGCGGGGGGCGGTGCAGATTAAACTTGGCCTGGCTCAGGAACTGCGGCTGGGAAATCTGGATGCTCGGCGAGACTGGTGCCATGCCCAGGATGTGGTGACGGCGATGTGGTTGATGTTGCAGCAGGAGCGCCCCGACGACTACATCATTGCCAGCGGTGAGACCCATTCTGTGCGTGAACTGGTGGACTGCGCGTTTAGCTACCTGGGTCTGGACTACCAGCAGTATGTCAGCGTCGATCCAACGTTTTATCGCCCTGATGAGGATGTGCAGCTGGTGGGGTCGATTGACAAGATCAAAACCGAGCTGAATTGGCAGCCCCAGTATTCGTTTCAGCGTCTGGTCGAATCAATGGTTGATCACGACCTGAAAACGTTGAATGGGTAAGCGAGCTAACCGATCGCAGGCACAGAACACATCCTTAAACAACTCTGGCATGACTGAGGCCTCGCTGCTGATTAACCTGGCATTTGTACCTACTAAGCCGACAGGGCTAGGGGTTTACGCGCTCAACCTGATTCAGCACCTTCCGAAGGAAGATAGCTGCATACTCAGCGATCGCCCCATTACCGGGCATCGCCACCTGCCCTCGCCCGAGGGTGCTACCACTGATTCAGGCAAGCAGGGCCATGCTCGGCGGCTGTGGTGGACGCAGTTTCAGGTGCCGAGGCTGTATCGACAGCTTGGGGCGAAACTGCTGTTTTCGCCCATGCCCGAAACGCCGCTCTGGTCATCGTGCCGAACGGTGGTGACGGTGCATGACTTAATTCCACTGCACTTTCCCCAAAAGGGGTCGCCGCTGACCCTGTATTTTCAGCACTATCTGCCTCAGGTCATTCGCCAGGCTGAGCACATTATTTGCGACTCTGAGTCAACCCTGCGCGATATCCACCAGTTTTTTGGTTCACTACCCCAGGCAGCAACGGTGGTGCCTCTAGCCTACGATGCTGAGCACTATCGCTGGCTAGATCTGCCGCGTCAGCCCTATTTCCTCTACGTGGGCAGCCACTATACCTATAAGAACCTGAGTCGCCTGATTGAGGCCTTTACCCAGACTGCGCTGCCCGACTTTAAGCTGTTGATTGCTGGGGTGCCCGACCCCCGCTATACGCCAGCGCTGCAAGCCCAGGTGGAGGCTATGGGGCTGGGCGATTCCGGAACGGATACTCGTTTCGAGTCGGAGCCCGTTTCTGAGATGCCGCAGGCATTAGGCTGCGCGAATCGCGTCCAGTTTTTATCCTACGTTCCCTATAGCGAACTGCCTCGGCTGATCAACCAGGCGATCGCGCTAGTGTTTCCCAGCCTGTGGGAGGGGTTTGGCTTGCCCGTTCTGGAGGCGATGGCCTGCGGCACCCCTGTGATTACGTCTAACGTGTCTTCGCTGCCCGAAGTGGCTGGCGATGCGGCGCTGTCAATTGACCCTTACAGCGTTGGTGAGCTAGCCGAGGCCATGACCGCCGTGGCCAGTGACCCTAAGCTTTGGGCGACGCTTCACCAGGCTGGGCTAGCGCGAGTGAAGGCATTTAGCTGGGAACAAACTGGGCGACAGACTAGTGAGATTCTTCAGCGTTATCTATGAGTGAGTATTGAGTCCTGGTCATTCAACCGACATTCCTCAGGTTGACAGGGATAATTTAGGAGATAGTAGCGGCAGGCCGGGAAGCCCATGAGGCGAATGATTTTGCTCTGTTCCTCAAACTCGCTGAATAGGTACAACGGCGCGCTGACAAACCCTAATTATGTTGAAACCTTTTCCCATCGGGTACATATCGGCCAGGAGGGTAGTGTAGAACCTAGTCAACCCTTTGGTATCGCTGAACTTGTTGCCCTTGCTGAGCAAGCTATTTTCTCTTAAATACCAGCACAGTCACACTCTATGAACCCGATCGCGACCACCATTGCCACCGAACTCGAGATCCGTCCTGCCCAGGTAGAGGCTACCCTGGCGCTGTTTGCCGAAGGGGCGACAGTGCCCTTTGTGGCCCGCTACCGCAAGGAGCGCACAGGCGACTTAGATGAGGTGCAGCTGCGGCAGATTGCTGAGCGACATCAATACCTGACGGAGCTTGAGGATCGGCGACAGACGGTGCTGAGCGAGATCCAGTCCCAGGGCAAGCTCACGGATGCACTAAAGGCCGCAATTCTCGCCTGTCAACAAAAGACAGAGCTAGAAGATCTCTACCTGCCCTACCGACCCAAGCGCCGCACCCGCGCCACCATGGCGAAGGAAAAGGGGCTAGAGCCACTGGCCCAAAAAATTGAGGAGCTGAATAAAACGGGCAAACGCGCGATTCTGCTCCAGGAGGCGCAGGCGTTTGTGAACCCGGAAAAAGGGGTTCAGTCTACGGATGAAGCCCTCCAGGGGGCGGCGGATATTTTGGCGGAGCAGGTGGCAGAGCGGGCGGAGCTGCGGCGCTATGGGCGTGATCGCCTCCTGACCCACGGCCAGTTCACCGCCAGCATCAAGAAGGGCCACCCCGAGGGCAGCACCAAGTACGAAATGTATCGGGCCTATCAGAGCCCAGTGCGCTCCATTGCGTCCCACAATTTGCTGGCGCTGCTGCGGGGCGATCGCGAAGGCATTCTCAAGGTGGGGCTAGAGGTAGAACCCGACCCCATTCTGCAAACTCTAGAAAAGCGGGTGGTGAAAACTCCTGTCCCCGAGGTGCGCCAGTTCTACCGGGGGGTAATTCAAGACGCCTACAGCCGGTTGATGAAGCCCTCGCTGACCAGCGAGGTGATGGCCGAGAAAAAAGCCTGGGCCGATGCGGTGTCGATTCAAAACTTTGAGGCCAACCTCAAAAACCTGCTGCTGTCGCCCCCGGCGGGCATGAAGCCCACCCTGGGGGTTGACCCCGGCTTTCGCACCGGCTGCAAGGTGGCAGCGGTGGATGGTACCGGCAAGTTTCTAGAGTACCAGGCGGTGTTTCCCCACCAATCGCAAAACCAGCGGCAGCAGGCAGCCCAGACTTTGGCGGGGATGATTCGTAAGCACCAGATCGAGCTGATTGCGATCGGCAACGGCACCGCCAGCCGCGAAACCGACGCCTTTGTGGGAGAAGTCCTGAAGACTCTATCGAATCCCCCAGTGAAAGTTCTGGTCAATGAATCCGGGGCATCGATTTACTCAGCCAGCGAGGTGGCGGCAGCAGAGTTCCCCGACCTGGATGTGACGGTGCGGGGGGCGATCAGCATTGCTCGGCGACTGCAAGACCCCCTGGCGGAGCTGGTCAAAATCGACCCCAAATCGATCGGTGTGGGCCAGTACCAGCACGATGTCGATCAAAAGCGGCTGAAGCAAAAGCTCGATGACACCATCGAGAGCTGCGTCAACTACGTGGGGGTGGATCTCAACATGGCCTCTCGCGAGCTGCTCACCTACGTGTCGGGACTAACCCCGGCGGTGGCCAACAACATTGTCGAATTCCGCGATGCCAACGGCGCATTTCAGTCGCGCCGGGAGCTGCTAAAGGTCAAAAAACTGGGCCCCAAGGCCTTTGAGCAGGCGGCGGGGTTTCTACGCATTCGCAACGGCAAAAACCCCCTCGACAACACGGCCGTGCACCCCGAGAGCTACGGCATTGTAGATGCGATCGCCGCCGATCTCTCCCTCTCCCTAGAGCAAATTCCCAAGGCCGCCGATCGCCTTAAGCGGCTGGACATCAAAAAGTACACCACCGCCGAGGCCGGGGAACTCACCCTGCGCGACATCTTGCAGGAGCTAGAAAAGCCTGGCCGCGACCCCCGCGAGCAGTTTGCCTACGCCCGCTTTCAAGACGGCATCAACGAAATCACTGACCTGAAGCCGGGCCTCACCCTAGAGGGGGTGGTCACCAACGTCACCAACTTCGGCGCGTTTGTGGATGTGGGGGTGCACCAAGACGGGCTGGTGCATATTTCGCAGATGGCCGATCGCTTTGTCAGCGACCCCAACGAGATTGTTAAGGTGGGCCAAGTGGTAACGGTGCGGGTGATGGAGGTGGACGTTAAGCTCAAGCGCATTGGCCTGTCGATGCGGGCCGCATCCTAAAGCTAGAGAAAAATAGGGGCAATGTTGATTCCCCTCGGGCGATCCCCTAAGGTGATCAAGGGTACACCGCCCTGGAGCCACGATTGACCCATCACCATGACCAAGCAGCTAATTCTTTTTCGCCACGGCAAATCTGACTGGAATGTGGGCCAGGGTCGCGATCGCGATCGCCCCGTAGCCGAGCGCGGCATTGTTGCCGCTAAAACCATGGGCAAGCTGCTAGCGGCGGCGGGTAAAGTGCCCGATCTGGCCATTACCTCGTCGGCGGTGCGCGCCCGCACCACCCTAGAGATCGCCATCGAGGCCGGCCAGTGGCCCTGCCCCATGAGCGTCACCGACGACCTCTACGAAGCCTCGATCGACCAGGTGCTAGAAGTGGTGCACGGGGTGCCAAACCACCACCGATCGCTCATGCTGGTGGGCCACCAACCGACCTGGTCTGACGCCGTTTCATTTTTTTTGGGCGGCGGCACCGTAGCTATGCCTACGGCTGCCATGGTCTGCCTTGAGTTTGAGATCGCCACCTGGGCTCAGATTGACTATGGTCGGGGCACCCTGCTGTGGCTGCTGCCCCCCAGGCTGTTTACCTAGAGCGCTGCCCGACGGTTGCCACGGTCGCAAGTCGGTCAGGGGTGATCGCTGGCTGACGCAGAGCTTTATAAGCCTTTAGCTCTTTGCCCTCAACCACGATCACCCCCACAGCGGTCTGGATGTAGACCTTGCCATCTAGGCCATAGACCACCGGGGCTAGAGTGGGGTCTACGCTAGCCTGAGGGGCTGGGGCAACCAAAAATCTCGGGGGAGGAGGGGCTGGAGCGGGTACTCTTACCGGCGCAGACATAGCAGAAACAGGTGGCTCAGTGGTCGGTGTTGGTGCAGCTTGACCCGGTGGCGGTGCCCAAACACAGGTTTTGTCGCCCTCTTCGCAGGGTTCTTTTTCGAGCCAGGCCACCATGTCATCGCCGTGGTGAACGGTCTCGCCTCGCAGGGTATCGACGTAGAGCGTGCCGCTGTTGATGGCGATGTCGCGGACAGGGTACCACTGGTTACTCGCCAGCACCAGCAGGTCAAGCTGCAACGGGCGGTTTCTACGGCGGCTAGAGTGGAGCCACCACTGCTTCCAAAGCTGTCGGGCCGGGGCGTAGTTGACCCGGTAGCCCTGGGGAATAGGGCGGTGGGCGTAGCACAACACCTGGCTATCTAACCCCTGACCAATGGGCAAAAAGTGATGATCAACTAAGACTTGGTGCAGTACATCGGTGTAGGCGGTGTGGCGGCGCACCTCAATGCGAGGTGGCGTGCTGGCATCGTAGGCGATCGCTAGCAGCGACCCTTTGCGGCCTAAAAGCTGACGCGCATTGTTGGCTGGCTGAACGCGCAGCGACTGGTTTGCCTCTAGGGTGGCATCCCCCGAAACAA
>JANPIO010000009.1:0-27649 GCA_031425055.1 Phormidium sp. VAR_61_metabat_6 | reverse complement strand
TCGTCGTGGCGGTGGCGACAGCTTCTCCCGCGGCGGTTACTAAATCTGGCCTGCAGTTTGGCTCTAAAAGCTAGGCCGCCAGCAGTAAATAGGGGTTTAGGCACATGTGCCTAAACCCCTATTTCAATTTATGTCCCGGTTCTTAATCGTCTCTCACCCCAACATGGCACTAAGACGACGTCAGCAACTCTTGGCCAATGCCGTTGTTGATGGAGTGATGGGGCGGCACTTGCAGCATGTCGGTAAGCAGCGTTGTGGGGGGCTGGCTGTGGGGCCAAGCGAAGGCATGGCGAAAGGCCGCTTCTTGGCAGGCATGCAGCTCCTCAAAGCCGATCACGTCGTGGGTGAGCAGATTTTCGTACTCAAAGGGCAGGCGCACGTTGTGCAGCCCCGCGTTGTCGGTGCAGATGGCGATATCAACGCCGGCTTCAAAGCAGCGATCGAACACAGCTTTGAGCTGGCTAATTTCGTCTAGGGTGCCGGTTTTGAGGTAGGTGGTGGGGCAAACCTCGAGGCACTGCCCCCGAGCCGCCACCTCCGGCAATAGCTCCGGGTGCCGCAGCGGAATTTGAATGCCGTGGCCAATCCGCATCAGGTAGGGCAGCAGTTTGGGGTGGTCGCCATCTACGGTTTCGTAGAGGTGACCAGTGGTTTTGAGGCCTAGATCCTGGGCGCGCTGGTAGAGCTGGGTAAACTCGTCGATGCGATCGCCGTACTTCGCATCACCGCCCGCCACATCTACAGCACACACATACTCGGGATATTGCCCCGCCAGCTCCACAATGGCCTGGTTCACCTCATGGGGCAGTCGCGAATGCATACAGAGAATCTGCTTGGTCACGATCGGGTACTCAGGCTGCTGGCTGGCTCGCCCGACAATTTCCACAATCTCGGCCATCGCCTCAATGCGCTGGTTCTGGGTCAGATGCTCAGGGGTGCGTAAGTAAGGGGTATAGCGCAGCTCTAAGTAGGCCAGATTCTCAAAAATGTAGGCTCCTCGAATCAGGCGATAAATGAAGTAGGGCAGCGCCTCTTGGGTCTGCACGCTCTCTACTAAGGTATGCAGCTCTAGATACTCTGCAAGGGTGTTGCGAGGACGGGTGTAAAACTGCTCAAACGCCGAGTAATCGGCAAACTGGCCCGAGAGGTCGGGGCGATCGCGTTCAAAATAGCGCCACAGCACTCGGGGCACGACAGAACCGCCTAGATGGCGGTGTAGTTCGGCATATAGACTCACGGCAACCTCCGCCTTGGTGAAGATTTGATGGGCTAAGCCCGCGATCGCCCCTCCGAACCGACTCGTCTCTTGCGGAGAGACTGCGCCTATGGCGATCGCAAATCTGTAGGAAATCTGAAGAAATGTAAACTCGATCTGCTCTCGTTCTATCGCATATTTCACTCATTGGGTATAAGGTTAAACACATTTAATTTGCTAGGGGTTCGGGCTTTGAGTAGAATTGCCCCTGAGCAGCGCTGCCAGTTTCAAGTTGACACAATGACATTTACCTAGTGATAATGGGAATTTGTGTGAACTTTAGAGCCTGAATTCCCTTGGCAAACGTTGTAGTAATTGGGGCCCAGTGGGGCGACGAAGGTAAGGGCAAAATTACCGATCTGCTGAGTCGGTCAGCAGACGTAGTTGTGCGCTACCAGGGCGGGGTCAACGCCGGTCATACCGTCGTTGTCAAAGATCAAACCTTCAAGCTGCACCTGATTCCCTCCGGCATTCTCTACCCCGATACCGAGTGCGTCATTGGCAGCGGTACCGTCATTGACCCCAAGGCGCTAATTGGCGAACTCGACAAGCTAATCGAGCTAGGAATTTCCACTAAAAACCTCTTCATTTCCAACGCGGCCCACGTCACCATGCCCTACCATCGCCTGATCGATCAGGCGTCGGAGGAGCGCCGGGGCAACCACAAAATTGGCACCACCAAGCGCGGCATTGGCCCCACCTATGCCGATAAGTCTGAGCGCATCGGCATCCGCATCATCGACCTGATGGACTACGCCCGCCTGCGCAAGCAGCTAGAGTGGACGATTCAGTACAAAAACGGCATTCTCGAAAAGCTGTACGACCTCGCCCCCCTCGATCCGGCGGCGGTGATTGACGAATACATTGAGTACGCCGAGCGGCTGCGACCCCACATTATTGACAGTTCGCTGCACGTCTACCAGGCTATTCGCCAGCGCAAAAATGTGTTGTTTGAGGGTGCCCAGGGCACTCTGCTCGACCTCGACCACGGCACCTATCCCTACGTCACCTCTTCTAACCCGGTGGCGGGCGGGGCCTGTATTGGCACCGGCATCGGCCCCACGGTGATCGACCGGGTGATCGGGGTGGCCAAGGCCTACACCACTCGCGTTGGGGAAGGCCCCTTCCCCACCGAGCTGAACGGTAACATGGGTGAGTTGCTCTGCGCTCGCGGTGCCGAGTTTGGCACCACCACCGGTCGCCGCCGCCGCTGCGGCTGGTTTGACGCCGTAATTGGCCGTTACGCGGTGCGCATCAACGGTCTCGACTGCCTCGCCGTCACCAAGCTCGACGTGCTTGACGATGTCGATGAGATCGAGGTGTGCGTGGCCTACGAGCTAGACGGGGAGCGCTGCGAAGAGCTACCGGCCAGTGCCGAGGCCTTTGGCCGCTGTAAGCCCATCTACAAAACCATGCCCGGCTGGAAACAGCCCACCGATCACTGCCGATCGCTGAGCGACCTGCCCAAGGCCGCCCTAGACTATCTCAAGTTTTTGGCGGAGCTGATGGAGGTGCCGATCGCGATCGTATCGCTCGGGGCTAGCCGCGACCAGACTATCATCGTAGAAGACCCCATTCACGGGCCGAAGCGGGCGCTGCTCTACGAGAATAGCGAGTCCCAGGTAGCCTAGGGCTGGGCAAGTTTGTTTTTTTGAATCTATTTTTAACGGGGGGATTTTCCATGGAATTGACTATTGAGTGCAAATCGCGCGATGCAAAGGCTAAACCTAATGCCCTGCGCCGCGAAGGGCTGCTGCCAGTAGTGCTCTACGGACACCAGGGCACCGAGTCGGTGTCGCTGACTGTCAACCAAAAAGATGCTGACCTGCTGCTGCGCAAGGCCGCCGTCAACAACACCATGATTGACCTCAAAATTCCAGATATGCCCTGGAATGGCAAGGCTCTCCTACGGGAAGTCCAGGCCCATCCCTGGAAAAAAATCGTGTACCACCTGAGCTTTTTCGCGGTAAAAGCTCAAGATGCTGTGGAAGTGGGCGTTACTCTCCACTTTGTGGGTGAGCCCACCGGGGTCAAAAACGACGGCGGCGTGCTCAACACCGAAGTCAACGAAGTCACCGTCAAGTGCAAGGCCATCGATATCCCCGAAGTAATTGAGGTCGATGTGTCTGGGCTAGCTGTAGGTGACTCGCTCACCGTAGCCGATCTGGTGCTCCCCGAAGGCGCTGTGGTAGCGGGTGATCAAACTCAAACCATCGCTACGGTTCTCCAGGGCCGTAAGGCTGATGGCGAAGGCGAGGAGGAGACGGCGGCAGAATAGACTTGCTAATCGGCAGATTTTAATCCCTAGGGGCTAGGAAACGCATTCCTGGCCCCTTTGTAGCGTTAGGCAGTTTTTGGCAGGTAGAACATGGCCGATTTCACCCTTCCCGAGTTGATTCAGCAGATGTGTCAGCCGGGGTTTTATCCCCACCCGGTGGTTGAGCCCATTCGGCTGCTGCAAACCCACGTGTCCTACGTGCTGCTGACTGGCGACTACGCCTACAAGGTGAAAAAGCCGGTGAACTTTGGCTTTTTAGACTATTCCACCCTAGAGAAGCGGCACCATTTTTGCCAAGAGGAACTGCGGCTTAATCAGCGGGGAGCTGGGGCGCTGTACCTAGAAGTAGTAGCTCTGGGCCAAACCGGAGATACCTACCACCTGGGCAGCGGCACGACTGTGGAGTACGCCGTCAAAATGGTGCAATTCCCGCAGAATACGCTGCTCAGCGCTTTGTACGATCGCGGCGAACTCACCGAATCCCTAATGATAGAGCTAGCAGCGGCAGTGGCCGACTTTCACCTGGGGGCCGAAGCAAATGACCACATTCGCACCTTTGGCGCGGTGGAGCAGATTCGCCAGGCCTTTGACGAAAACTATGGGCAGACCACTGGCTTTATCGGCGGCCCCCAGACCCAGGCCCAGTTCGATGAGACCAAGGCCTACACCGACTCTTTCTTCGCGGCCCATGGCGATCTGTTTAAACGGCGGGTGGCTCAAAACTGGATTCGCGCCTGCCACGGTGACCTGCACCTCAATAATCTGTGTCGCTGGCAAGAGCAACTCTATCTTTTTGACTGCATCGAGTTTAACGAGCCCTTTCGCTATGTCGATGTGATGTACGACGTCGGCTTTGTAGTGATGGATTTGCTCTCTAAAGATTGCGCCAATCTGGCCACGGTATTTTTGAACCACTATGTAGAGCGCACCGGCGACTGGGAAGGGGTGCAGCTGCTGCCCCTGTACATTAGCCGTCAGGCCTACGTGCGGGCCAAAGTGACCTCATTTTTGCTCGGCGATCCGTCGGTGGATGAAGAGACTAAGCGTCAGGCGAGCGAGACGGCAGCTGGGTACTACCGCCTCGCTTGGTCGGTGTGTCAGCCCCGCTGCGGTGCAGTTTATGTGATGGCCGGACTATCCGGTTCGGGTAAGTCCACCACTGCCCGACAGTTGGCGAGCCAAATCAATGCCATTCACCTGCGCAGCGATGCGGTGCGCAAGCACCTGGCCGGGGTGCCCTTAGACCAGCGGGGCGACGACAGCCTCTACACCCCAGAAATGACGGAGAAAACCTACGATCGCCTCCTCACCCTGGGCATTGCCCTGGCCCAGGCAGGCTACCCGGTGATTCTCGATGCCAAGTACGATCGCCAGTCTCTGCGCCAGACCGCAATTACCGCTCTTCAGCAGGCGGAATTGCCGGTGAGCATTTTGCACTGCACAGCTCCCCCTGAAGTATTGGAACAGCGGGTACGCGATCGCGCGGGTGACATTGCCGACGCGACCGTAGCGGTGCTCCAACGCCAGCACATGGAGCCTTTTACCGAAGTCGAGCAGCCGCTAGTGCAGGCGATCGACACTACCCAGGCAGTGCCCCAGCAAATAGCCGCTATAGTAGGGGCATAGGCGATTGCCTAGCCTCACTAGCGCCCCAGAGAGGATGTACCGGTGGCCGATAAAATTATTCCACCAGCGCTAAAAATTTGGCTGGCCTTTCTATTTATCTTTTGGCTGCTGGGCTATGGCGTGGTGCCCAGTATTTTGCTGGGGGCAGTGGCCGGGTTTGCCGGTGGCACCATCAATGCCTGGTGGATGACCCCTGGCGGCGAACCCACTACCACCCTAGAACTGCCAGCCCCCCTGCGCCAGCTCAACCCGAGGCGGCTGCCCCTGGGCAACCTCTTGAGGCGCGGCGGTACCCAGCGATTGCCTAGGGCGCGGCGGTAGGGCGGGCCGGGCAATAGGGGCATACTGAGCGGGAGATTTAACCCCCCCGTGCGGCATGGCAGAACGAGCGTATTGGCTGGCCTGGGCGCAGGCCTATGGCCTCGGCCCCATTTTGTTGAAGCGACTGTGCAGCCACTTTGGCACCCTATCGACCGCCTGGCAGGCTGACGGAGCTGACCTGCTAGAGGTGGAAGGTATTGGCCTGGGGATCGGGTCAAAATTGGTGGAGTATCGGCAGACGGTTTCTCCGCTAGAGCTGCTGGACAGCTACGAACAGCAGCACCCCAATTTTTGGACCCCAGCCGATGCGGAGTACCCGGCTCTGCTCTACGAAATTACTGACCCGCCACCGCTGCTGTTTTATCGGGGACAGCCAGAGTTGGCCGGCGCCCTACACCTGGTGCCATCGGTTGGGGTGGTGGGCACTCGCAACCCGTCAGACTACGGCCAGCGCTGGACTCGTCGACTGACCCAGCAGCTAGTGGCCCATGATGTAATCGTGATCTCAGGCTTGGCCAAGGGGGTCGATCGCTACGCCCACCACCAGGCCCTAGAGGGCGGTGGCCTCACCATTGCGGTGCTGGGGACGGGGGTTGATCAGGTTTATCCCTTGGGCAACCGCGATCTGCACGATCGCATTGCCCGCCACGGTCTGCTGCTGAGTGAGCATCCCAACGGCACACCGCCCGATCGCGCCCACTTTCCCCGCCGCAACCGCATCATTGCCGGGCTCAGCCGAGCGGTGGTGGTGACCGAGGCTCCGGCGCGATCGGGGGCGCTGATTACGGCGCAGTTGGCCAATGACTATGGCCGCGATGTATTTGCGGTGCCGGGGTCGCTGGATAACCTCAACAGCGAGGGCTGCCTGGGACTAATCAACCAGGGTGCCCAGATGATTTTGAACGACATGACGCTGATCGCCGCTCTCGGACAGATGCCTCAGATTAGCCATAGTGAACAGATGGGTGATGCCTTGCCTGGAAAGGGCGATCGCCCGCCCGTAAGTCCTCCGGTACCGTCGCCTTTGTCGCCGGCTATGGCCCAGGTTTTAGCCACCATTACCGACGAACCCACGACCCTCGATGGCTTGGTGCAGCAGCTGGCCCAGCCCACCGGAGAGGTGCTGTCTACCCTCGTACAGCTAGAGCTGATGGGGCTAGTCACCCAGCTGCCGGGCATGCGCTACCAGCGCTGTTAGACGTCGTGCCACACCGACTGGTCGCAGCGCTGCTGCAAAAACTCAAACCGCAGGCTGCCGAGCTTCACCAGATCGCCGTCTTGCAGGTAGTGGCGCTGGGCTGGGGCCAGGCGGCGGCCATTCACCCAGGTGCCCCCATTGCTGCCCAGGTCGGTGAGAAAAAAGCCCTGTACCGGGTCAAAGTTGAGCGCCGCATGGCAGTCGGCAATCCCTGGCTGAGTCATGGCTACGGCGCAGCGGCGACTCTGCCCCAGCAGCCAGCGGGTGCTGCACAGCGTGACCTGAATGGCGCGCTCGGCGTTGATATTGGTGCTGAGAAAGGCGCGATCGTCGGCCACAATGCCCTGCACATACCAGTCGGTGCGGTAGCAATGGTTTTGGGCCGTCAGAATGGGGTCGATGATGTCGGCCACCTGCTCTAGGTCATAGCTCAAGTTGCGAAAGAGCGCGTCTAGCAGCCAGGGGGGTGAGGCGATTTCCGTTGGGATCGCTTCGCGAATCGCACCATCAGCCTTGGGGGCAGTGCTAAATCGCTGATCTGGGTTGGCAGAAAAGAAGGGGGAGGAAACCATAAAAAACCGTCGTTTTACCGCTAACTACGTCTCTAGAACAGGTCATTCATCAACCGCAGCCTGGGCCGTAGCCTTGTTTAGAAGGGGTGTGGTTGGGTCTACCTGGTTTATGCACCGGCCCAAAGTTCAACAGGTAACGTTGGGCGTTGTAGAGAAACTCCTTAGGGACTGTGAGAATCACACGTGACGATTTTCCTCAAGCGCCTCGCCCAGTCGGGTTTGGCTCCTGCCATTAAACTGGGTTTCTACAGTAGGCACAATGCCGGGGCTAGGGTTGCTTATAAAAGCTTTATAGTTTCTCCGCAAATCTACCGATGAGCTTTAATCCGCTACCGGCACCGACAGAGTTTGGCGCTGCTCTGCTATATCATCGGAGGGTTCATTCAATGCCCTGGCTGGGGGCTAAACCTGTGAATCCCTCTACCCGTGCCCAGCCGCCGTTGAGCTTTATTCCCCCCGCGTTGGATACTCGGGTGCTAGCCCTGGTGCGCCTAGGGCTGCCCTACTGGATGCGCTGGCGAGAGCAGATTCAGCCCATAGAGGTGGTGAATGCGGAAGGGTTGGTGCAGTTATTTAAGGCGTTTGACGCTGGAGAAACCCGGTTTTTATTGGCCTTTCGCCATCCCAGCCCGCTCGACTCGTTTTGTTTGGGGCATTTGCTGTGGCATGCCGTACCCCAGCGAGCTAGAGAATTGGGCATCAAGCTCAAGCGCCCGGTTCACGCGCACTTTATCTACGATCGCGGCATTCCCCTTTGGGCTGGTGGTTGGGTAGGCCAGCTCTATGCCAAACTGGGCGGCACCCCCATCCAGCGGGGCAAGGTCGATCGCCAGGGGCTGCGATCGGCCCGTCAGCTGCTGGCCAATGGTCAGTTTCCCCTCGCCGCTGCCCCCGAAGGCGGCAACAATGGCCACACCGAAATTGTCAGCCCCCTAGAGCCGGGGGTGAGCCAAATGGCCTTTTGGTGCGTGGAAGATATGCACAGCCAGGAGCGAGCCGAGCAGGTGGCGATCGCTCCCCTGGGCATCTGCTACCGGTACATCACACCGCCCTGGCGCGAACTCGATCGCTGGCTCGACCGCCTAGAGCAGGAGACAAGTCTGGCTCCCCGTCAGCGGCTCTACCCGCCTGGCGACACCTCTAAAACCGCCATCGAGCAGCGCTATTGCCGACTCTCCGACCTGGGGGAGCGTCTGCTGACCCTGATAGAAAATTATTACCGCCGAGTATATCGCGTGACGCTTCCCTCAGTCGAACCCAGCGATCGCCCCGATGCGGTGCCCCCGACTAACGTCCTGGGTCCTCGCCTCGAAGCCTTGATGAATGCCGCCCTACAGGTGGCCGAAACCTACTTTCAGCTCCTGCCCAAAGGCAGCACCATTGACCGCTGCCGCCGCATTGAGCAGGCCGGGTGGGAGCATATCTTTCGCCAAGACATTGTGGGCAACCCGCCCCCGTCAGCAGTAGAACTGGGGCTGGCCGATCGCGAGGCCGAAGAAGCCTCCCTCCGCATGTGGCATATGCGCCTAGTGGAGAGCTTTGTCGCGGTGACGGGCGGCTATGTGCGCCAGCGGCCCTCCGCCGAGCGCTTTGCCGAAACAGTAATGATTCTGCGCGATACAGTGTGTTTGATTCAGGGCAAAAACCCGTTCCCTCGGCCCAATCTGGGGCCACAGCGGGCGGTGCTCACGGTGGGGGAGCCGATCTCAGTGAGCGATCGCTGGCCCGATTACAAAGCCAACCGCAAACAGGCTGTCGCCCAGCTCACCGCCGACCTGCAAGCGGCGCTAGAAGCCATGATTCCACCGCCGCCTTCGGTATGATGAGCTAGGTTCTCTACGAGGCTGGCGCGGTGAACGACCTCTATCAGCGGTATATAGACACCTACCGCAAACTAAATCTGTTTCCGCTGCTCAAGTCAGACGACATCGAGCGGTTTCGCATTACCCATAGCGCTGAGACCCTGGCCCGGCTGCGCAGCGCTATTGTCGCAGCGAGGCCAACGGCAAGCTGATCTTTACGGGTCACCGGGGCTGCGGCAAAACCACCCTACTCAACGAACTGGCCCTAGAGGTGCGTAAGCGGGGGCTATTCGTCGAGTTTTTCTCCATCGCCAATATGGTGGAAATGTCGGACGTGAACCATATCAACATTCTCTATGCGATCGCCCTGCGGTTGCTGCGGCGGGCTATCCGCAACGATGTGCCGATTCCTGAAAGCACCCGCGAGAGCCTAAAGAGCTGGTTTACCCAAACCAAGTCAGTCACCTACGCCGATCAGCTCAAGAAAGAGACTGCCCTGGGTGGCGACTTTTTCAAAGTGTTCACCGCCAAACTGCAAAAAGAAGACTCCTTTCGCCAAGAGATTAAAGAGACCTACGAGCGGCGGGTGTCTGAGCTAGCCCAGCACATCGATCTGATTGCCGCCGCCATTCAAACCGCTACGGGCAAAGAGGTCTTGGTGATCATTGATGATCTGGACAAGCTTGATCTGGGCGTTGTGGAGCCCATCTTCCGCGACAACATTAACGCCCTCTTTTCCCCTCAAATTCGCATTCTGTTTACCATTCCTATTGCGGTAGTGCGAGAGCCAGAATTGGTCGAAATTTTAGAAACCCAAAGCTCGATTTTGCTGCTCTCGGTGACCAAGTTTTTTACCCGCGATGCCTCTCACCAGCCCGATGCCCAGCCCATAGAAGCCAACGTAGCTCGGCTGCAAAGCATGCTAGAAAAGCGCATTGATGCCGACCTGATCGAACCCGATGTGCTGCGGCAAATGGTATTGCTCAGTGGTGGTGTGCTGCGCGAGCTGGTGCGGCTGGGGCAAGAATGCTGCCGCGAATGCATGCTGCGGTTTGAGCTGGAGCCTGAGATTCGCGATGTGAAAATTGACGGCGAGATTTTGGCCGCCGCTGTGAGAGAACTTCGCAAGCAGTACGCTCGTCCTCTGGGCAACAATCTCTACGAACTGTTGCGGCAAACTTACGAGTCGTTTACGCCGCCCGATACGGGCGACCCTAAGTTTTTAGAACTCCTCCACGGGCTGTATGTGTTGGAATATGAGAATGACGACCTCTGGTACGACCTACACCCCTTAGTAACTGACCTGCTAAAGCGCAAAAAACTGATCTAACCCACAGATCCCAGGGTTCTCAAAGAACCCTGGGATCTGCTCCCCGGCACCGCCTATGCCCCCAGCCAACCTCTCACCGCTAAACGATCGCGAGTATCGCAAACTGCTGCTGACGCTGACCCTCAATAGTCAGCAGCTCGACCTGCTGGTGGCCATTACCGACGATCGCAACCTGCAAGACCAACTTATCACTGCTTACGAAGCCGACCTGAGAGACCAAGGCATTACCCCCCTGCGCGCCCGCCTAGACCCTAAGCGCCCCAGCCTGCGTGCCACCCTAGAGGAACTGGTGGCTCAAACCCCTGCCCTGCGAAATGGGGAACCCGCTGTGGTGACGGTGCTGAACGCGGGCGAGCTGCTAGGGGTACGCCTGAGCGACGAAAAATCTGAGCAGGAGAAGTTTTTCTTTTCGTTGCAGTGGACGCGGGAGGCGCTGCGAAATTTTGAGTTCCCGATTGTGCTGTGGCTGCCGGATGCGGTGGCGACTCGCCTGGCCCAGCAGGCCCCCGACTTTTGGAGCTGGCGCGGCGGCGTGTTTGAATTTGTGGCCGAGGCGCGGGTGCCAGAGCAAGGCGTGATGGTGCCAATGCCCAACCGCAAGATGGGGGCGGAAGAACAGGCTAGCCCGGTGGCGATTGAGGATCTGCAACAGCAGATCGCCCAGCTAGAGCAGACTTCGCCAGAGTCACCGCTGCTGATTACGCTCTACAACACCCTGGGCGAAGCTTATGAGGGCAACTACAATTATCAGCAGGCGCTAGAGCTGTACAAAAAAGCCTTGATCTTGGCTGAGACTAAACCTGACTCCGGCGGACAGGCCAGATCGCTGCGGAATTTAGGAGATGCGCTGAGAGAGTGCGGGCGACCGTTTCAGGCGTTGGCCTACTACCAGCAGGCTTTGAGTAAGTATCGGGAACTAGGCGATCTCCGTAATGAGGCTGCTTCTCTGGGAAGTTTGGGTATTGCGCACTTTTTGCTGGGGCAATACCAACAGGCCATTGAATACCACCAACAAACGTTAGCGATTGTGCAGAAGATCGGCGATCTCCGTGGCGAGGCCAACGCCTTGGGCAATTTGGGCAACGCATACGGTGCGCTGGGCCAATACCCACAGGCGCTTGAGTACCTTCAGCAAACGTTAGCGATCTCGCGAGAGATTGGTGATCTCCGTGGCGAAGCTTATTCCCTCGGCAATTTGGGCCATGCATACGGTGCGCTGGGCCAATACCCACAGGCGCTTGAGTGCTACCAGCAGTCGTTACTTGTCAAGCGGGAGATCGGCGACCTCCAAGGTGAGGCGAACGCCCTAGGTAGTTTAGGTCTTGTTTACTCTTCGCTGGATCAACCTCTCCAGGCTATTGAATATCATCAACAGTCCTTAGCCATAGCGCGGGAGATTGGCAATCGCTACAGCGAGGCCATTTCTCTGTTCAGCCTCGGCAATGTATTGGTGAAACTTAATCAAAAGCAACAGGCCACCTCAAACTACAAAGAAGCCAAGGCAATATTTGAGGCAATTGGGCAACAGTACAACGTCGATAGATGTTATGCAGCTCTTAGCGATCTAGAGTAGTGGCTCCTACGGTTAGGGTGCGATCGCGGCGCGGAAGTGGGTGGGCTGGGAGAGTGGGATGCAGGGATGCGATCGCATCCTACGGGACAACTGGCATCACCGAAGGCAACGCGGCCAAAATAGCATTGACCTGGCCGGTGTAATAGGCTTCAGCCAGGGCAGGGGTGCCGTTCTCCACCGCCACCGATTCGCCAATCTCAACCCAAGAGCGACAACCGCTGTACCCAGCATGGCGGGGTAGCACCAGTGGTGACTTTAGCTGATAGGCTCTGAGCAACAGCCCATAGAGCGGGCGATCGGGTTGCCAGTTGAGCCGTTCCGCGACAAACTGCTCATTCCAGACCAGGTAGGGCAACAGAGCCGCTACCTCTGCTTCTGCTGTGAGGGGCAGGGCGTGGGTAATGGTCGCCCACCCGTCAAACCGCACCTGGTCATCGTGGGCGATTTCTCCCGTCATCAAGGGCCGAAAGGTATCCCTCAGCAGGGCCGCTTTTTGGTGCTCGACGGTGGGCAGCAGCAGCACCTGCCGGGCCGCCAGCGAAAACTGCCCCTTGGCCTCGCGAATGCCGCCCTTGCGCAACAGCAGAATGGTTTCGCCCTGCAACAGAGCCGTAACCGCCGCCTGCCATTCCTTTAAAACCCACGACACCATAGCGTTTGCTCTCCATCGTTGTTGGGTCAGCCGAACTCGGTCTCGACAGTTAAATCATCCCACTGGCTCAACACTAGGGTTGCTCCGGCCACCGGCGATCGCCCCCAAGGCTCCGATACCGACACAAACCCTGCTGCTTGAGCCCGTTCTGCCAAGGCTAGATCAGCCCAGCTATCGCCAACAACTAGAGTGTGCGCGACGGAAACCTGGAGGCGATCGCACACCACCCCCAGTAACGTCGGATCCGGCTTCGGCGGATCCTCTGGCCCTGTCCCCTGCCAGACATGCACCCAGGGCAGCAGGTCGTAGTAGCTCAAAAATTCCTCCACGTAGGCTGGGCTATCGGACGACAGCACGCCAATTTTGAGGGGACTCTGGTGCAGCCGCTTCAGCATGGCCGCCGTACCGTCAAAAGGTGGGGTATGGGCCGCCTTGCCGTTGCGCGCTGCATTCACCGCCGCAAAGCAGTCTGCCACTAGCACCTTCGCCTGACCTGGGGGATAGCCCGTTTTTACCAACACCGCTACGGCACCCTGCTTATTGGCCTCGCGGGTGCCCGCCGCCATTAGCCCGTCAGGGTCAATGCCGTCGGTAGAGACGCCAAAACAGTCTAAAAAGGCTTGAATCAGGTCATCCCCAGCCCCCGCTGCCGCTGCACAGGCCTCTGCCCGAGCTAAAGCCGTGCGCTGCAACAGATGGTGGGAGTTGGCCAGGGTGCCGTCTTTATCAAATACGATCGCCTCCACGTTAGCGATCTGCCGCTGCCCGCACTGCACCCCAATCATTCCGTCATCCTCAAGCTAGGAATTCGCCGAAAAAAATAGCTTTCAAGCTCACCCACTATCCTAGATAATGGGAAGGTTTTGAAATTTGAAATATAAGCAGTTCACTATGCGCACCCACTACTGCGGCACCCTGCGGGCCAGCGACATTGGCAGCACCGTTACCCTGTTCGGCTGGGTCGATCGCCGCCGCGACCATGGGGGCGTTATTTTTATTGATCTGCGCGATCGCACTGGCGTGGTGCAAATTGTCAGCGACCCCGAGCGCACCCCGGCTTCCTATCCCCAGGCCGACCCGCTACGCAACGAGTATGTGGTCAAAATCCAGGGCCGAGTCAGCCAGCGCCAAGAGGGCTCTGTGAACCCCAAACTGCCCACAGGGGAAGTGGAAATCTATGCCGACACCATTGAGCTGCTGAACGCGGTGCGCAAGCCGCTGCCGTTTCAGGTTTCCACCGCTGATTCTGAGACGGTGCGCGAAGATCTGCGGCTGCGCTATCGGTATTTGGACTTGCGGCGGGAACGGATGGCCCAAAACCTGCGCATTCGCCACGAAGTCACCAAAGCCATTCGCCGCTTTTTGGAAGATCAAGAGAACTTCTACGAAGTCGAAACCCCAATTCTTACGCGCTCCACGCCTGAGGGTGCGCGGGATTATCTGGTGCCCTCGCGGGTCAACCCCGGCGAATTGTATGCCCTGCCTCAATCGCCCCAGCTCTTTAAGCAGCTGCTGATGGTGTCGGGAGTCGATCGCTACTACCAGATCGCCCGCTGCTTCCGCGACGAAGATTTGCGGGCCGATCGCCAGCCCGAGTTCACCCAGCTCGACATGGAAATGAGCTTCATGACCCAGGACGAGATCCTGGCGCTGAATGAAGCCTTAGTCGCCCACATTTTTAAAGAAGTGAAAGGCGTTGAAGTTCCCCTACCCTTCCCCCGGTTGACCTACGCTGAGGCGATGGATCGCTACGGCAGCGACAAACCCGACACCCGTTACGGTCTAGAGCTAGTAGATGTGTCTGACCTGGTGCAAAACTGCGGCTTTAAGGTGTTTTCGGGGGCGATCGCCGACGGCGGCATCGTCAAAGTGCTGCCCATCCCCAACGGCAACGACCAGATCTCGAACGTGCGGATTAAACCGGGCGGCGATGTGTTCAAAATTGCGGCGGATGCCGGAGCCAAGGGCCTCGCCTACGTGCGGGTGCGCGCCAATGGCGAAGTGGACACCATCGGCGCAATCAAAGACAACCTGAATGCCGATCAAATGGCGGAACTGCTGCGCCGCACTAACGCCACCGAGGGCACACTGCTGCTGTTTGGGGCGGGGCCAACCCCGATTGTGAATGCGACCTTGGATCGGGTGCGGCAGGCGATCGCCCGCGAGATGAACCTAATCCCCGAAGGCACCTACAACCTGCTGTGGGTCACTGACTTCCCTATGTTTGAGTGGAATGCCGACCAGCAGCGCTTTGAGGCTCTGCACCACCCCTTCACCGCGCCCAACCCTGAAGACACCGCCGACCTCAAGACCGCCCGTGCGATCGCCTACGACATCGTGCTCAACGGCTACGAGATCGGTGGCGGCAGCCTGCGCATCTACCAGCCCGAGGTGCAGAGCCAGGTGTTTGAAACCATTGGCCTGTCTGAGGCAGAAGCCCGCGATAAGTTTGGCTTTTTGCTCGAAGCCTTTGAGTATGGCACCCCGCCCCACGGCGGCATCGCCTACGGACTCGATCGCATTGTCATGCTGCTGGCTGGTGAGGAGTCAATTAGGGATGCGATCGCCTTCCCCAAAACCCAGCAGGCCCGCTGTCTACTCACCCAGGCTCCCTCGGGTGTAGACGAGGCTCAGCTCAAGGAACTCTATATTGCCTCCACCTACGAGCCTGAGGAAGATTAGGGGTAGGTGGATAGGTGAGCTAGTGGATGCGATGAGCGAGCCTGACGTCGTTAGGGGCGCTGTCGTGGTCCGCAGGCTCACCATCGCTAATCTGGCGGCGGTGGTATAAAAACTTGCGCTACTAACAGTAATTCATGGCAACCTATGGGCTTATTAGAGAAAGCCAATTGGGAGACACATCGAGTTATGTTGCAGCAGCAGGAAAGTGCCTCAAAACAACTACTGCATCCGTTGGGAAAGCCGGGAGGGCGGTGGCGCTACGTGCCCTGGGTAGCCCTAGGGAGTCTAGCCATCTTCTGCCCCGCAGCCCTGGCCCAAACCAGTAGCACCGCCGACTTGCAGGTGGCGCTAGACACAGTGTGGGTGCTAGTGGCTGGGTTTCTGGTGTTCTTTATGAATGCCGGGTTTTGCATGCTCGAAACCGGGTTTTGCCGCAGCAAAAACGCCGTCAACCTGCTGGCCAAAAACCTGATCGTATTTGGCCTTTCGACCCTGGCGTTTTGGGTAGTCGGCTTTGGCCTCATGTTTGGCGATGGCAACCCCCTGTTTGGCGCATCTGGTTTTTTGCTGCAAGGGGCCGACAATAGCCCTGCCGTCGGCGATGCCTACCGAGGCACCTACAGTGCATTGGCGTGGGCTGGGGTGCCGCTAAACGCCAAGTTTTTCTTTCAGCTGGCCTTTGCGGGGACAGCCGCAACCATTGTGTCTGGGGCCGTAGCCGAGCGCATCAAGTTTTTGGCGTTCTTCATCTTTAGCCTGCTGCTGGTAGGCATCTCTTACCCCATCACAGGCCACTGGATCTGGGGCGGCGGGATGTTGTCCAACCTAGGTTTCTACGACTTTGCCGGATCCACAGTGGTACATTCTGTGGGCGGTTGGGCGGCACTGCTTGGGGCGATTTTGCTGGGGCCACGGCGGGGGCGGTTTCAGGCTCGCCCGGTGGCTATGCCAGGGCACAATCTGAGCATTTCGGCGCTGGGCTGTTTGATTTTGTGGCTGGGCTGGTTTGGGTTTAACCCCGGCTCCATTATGGCCGCTGAACCCTTTGCCATTAGCCATATTGTGGTGACAACTAACATTGCCGCAGCTCTCGGCGGTTTGGCCGCTACGGTAACGTCTTGGATTTATCTGAGCAAGCCCGATCTGTCAATGATTATCAATGGAGTGCTGGCGGGGCTGGTCTCTGTGACAGCCTCCTGCGCCTACATTAACCTGGGCAGCGCGGCACTGATCGGTCTGGTCGGCGGGGTCATTGTCGTTTTCTCGGTCACGCTGCTCGACTCGTTCAAAATTGATGACCCGGTAGGGGCAGTTTCGGTACACCTGGTGTGCGGCACTTGGGGCACTGTAGCCCTAGGACTGTTTAGCGCTACTCCGGGCATTTATTCTTGGTACGACGAAACCTCTGGCCCCCTGGCGGGCTTGTTCATGGGGGGCGGCATTCAGCAGCTACTCATTCAGCTCTTGGGCATTGTGGCGGTGGGGGCATTTACCGTGGCCTTTAGCCTGGTGTGCTGGCTGACGCTGCGGGCCACTGTGGGCATTCGCGTGTCTGAGGCCGAAGAAATTCAGGGGCTTGACCTGGGCGAACACGCGATGGAGGCCTATCCAGAGTTTCAGGTGGGGCCGTAGGGGCGGGTGGATGGGTGAAATGGAAAAATCCCTTAGACAAAATGGTAGGGGGGGAGAGGTTCACTGAGCGTGATTTGCCAGTGAGTGATCTGCGATCGCAACTCCTCCACCCGCTGCTCTAGGCCCTCGGCGACGGCGCGATCGATGAGCAAGTACGCTCGCGCTTCTCCGGCGGGGCTTTCGGCCTCAATGTAGTTGTCGTAGGCGGCGTGAAGGTCGTTGAGCACCTGGTCAAGCTCCTGGTGCTGCTGCTCTTGGGAGGCGGTTTGATCTTGGAGACGCTGCTTTTTTGCCAAAAAGTAGTCGCGCCCGGTCAACCCCTCGGCTAGGGGCGGCAGCTCGACGGGTTGGGCAATCAGCTTGAGCTGGTATTCAACTTGGTGGCCTAGGATGGCGAGCTTGGCGGCATAGTCGGCTCCCTGGGTGGTCAGGTGAGCCTTGAGATGCTCGATCGAGGCAATCTGGGTGCCAAACCGCAGCGGCAGCAGGGGCGTGCGTTGAAACAGCTCACAGATGACGCGATCGTGGCTGAGCACTGCATTGAGCAGCCGAGGTTCGTCGGTTTGCAGGGTCTGGAGATCAACACCGGTCTCGACTATAGCGGCGACGTTGTCTACGGCGATTAGCTGGGTGGGTGCGGCCAGCCCCAGGGGCAGGGGCAGAGGTTGCAGAGGGCGAGGGCAAATGCTGTAGAGGTAGATGGGCTCTTGGGTCAGCCCTGGGGTCAGTGGAGACACGATATCTAAGGCCTTTGGGATGCGCCATTCGATCTCACTCTAGGCGATTTGCCCCCTGGCGAGGAGTGAGATCTCATAAAGGCGTATAAAATTTACGGCTTTTGCCCCCGTTGGAATGGAGGTAAACCGTCTTGAGAGTCTGCCGCTAGGGCGTGGTTTGCAGGGTAAAGCACCAGTCGAGGGTGAGCTGCCCGACCTGGCAGCCAACCTCGGCATCGAGCCGGTGCAGGTGAATTGGAGTGCCCTGGCGCAGAGCCGCGATCGCAGGCGTATGCACGCTCAGATCGCCATCCACCAGCACGGTCAAATCGGCTACCGTGAGCGGCAGCCCCCAGGGGGCATCGGCCACATCGACGGCAGCCTCGGCGGGTAGTGCCTGGGGCATGGTGGGCAAGAGCCGACCCCGGCCTAAGTCCACAATCCAGCTGCGGTTAGAGGTGGTGAGCTGCATGAGCGGGCGCAGATAGAGGCTGCCCTGCTGCCAGCTTAGCCCTGGGGGCAGCACCTGGGCCGATACGCCACCCATCAGCTGCATCACCCGTTCTGAGCTTTGGGCTAGGTGCCAGCGCAGCCGAGGCCACAGGTCTGCCACCAACACCGGCTCGTGAACGAAGGTGTGCTTAAAGAGGCCGCTAGCTCCCTGCACCAGACCGGTAGCAGTGTAGGTGACGCGGTGGCAAAGATCTTCCCGGTCGTCCGCTTGGCCCGACAGCATCTGGGGTAGATGCTGCGCCACAACCTGCTCGGCGTAGGCACTCAGAAAAATTTGGATCCAGCTTTCATCGGTGAAGGTGAGCCAGTCGCCCAGCACGCCAGCAGTAGCATCGTCTGGGCCATCGACCAGGGTGCTGGCAAAGTCATCTAGGGTAAAGCCTGACGCCGTTGTCCCAGTGCTCTGCTTACCCCCCGGCGGCAGATACAGCGCATCGGGTATCGCTTCACTAGGGCTACTGTAGGGCTGAGATCGCCCCTGGAGCTCCATTTCGGCCAGGTGCAGGCGGAGGTGCAAAATGCCGTTCTGCCAAGGTTGAAAGGGGCGGAGAGCCTCAACCTGGCAGCCGCTAGCCAGTAAAGCAGCCAACCCAGGTTGGGTGTAGCCCACTTGCTGAGCTACCTGAGCCAACAGGTCACCGCAGGGCAAGGGCTGGCTGTCCAGATCATTCTCTAACAGGCGAATTTCGATATCTTCGACCAGATATAGCGGCGGCACTGGGTCTGTTTGTGTGACCAGATCGAGGGCGTAGCTGGTCTCGCCCAAGGTGAGGGTAAGCACCGGCACTAGGCGCACAATGCGGATTGCCCCCTGGGTCTGGGGGCTGAAGATGCGGGCCTGCACACCCTCGATCAGGCGCATCACCTCGTAGCCGCTGCTGGCGAGCATCCACAGCAGGTGGGGTACCAGATGGGGCACCGGAATCAAGGCGCTAGTGGCAGAGGGCCCCGACAAGTCCGACGCCGCTAATTGATCCAGCAAGTCCCCTGTTTCTTCGCCCAGGTAGGGGGCCAGGCTGTCGGGGGTTTGGGGCAGGTCGGTGGGCCAGCCGCCCAGGGGCGATCGCAGCCTCAGGCTCTGGGCCACTAGCTGCTTCACCGCCGCGGCGATCGCTGGCTCACGACCCAGGCTAGGGCGCTCGATGGCCAAGGGAACCATACGGCACACCATATTACCTAGGGTTGCGGCTGTAGAACCCGGCAGCAGGGCCAGATCGGCCTGCAACCAGGGGGTCAGCGATCGCACAGCGGAGGAAACCATAGCAACAGCACCACATGGGGGGTGAGGGGTCTCCCTAGAGAGTGCCTATTTTTGCGGCAAAATCCACAGGGTGTTGCAAATCTATGGCTTGGTAGGGCAGCGTTGCTGTGCCTCTACCAAGCCACGTAGGGCAGCGTTGCCGCCGTGGCTCGAATCGCCTCGGCGTTGGCGACGAGCTGACCGCAGGCATCCCAAGTGCCCGCCAAGAATGCCTGACGCACCCCTTCGGGCATCGTCACAGCCCCAGTCTCGGCCCCAAAGGTCACGGTTTGGGTCGCCAAATCGAGCGTTACCACAGTTGTGGGCTCAGCCTCTAGCGCAGCCTGCACCTGGCTCACCACCTCGGCGGTAGCCGTCAGACAGGGAATGCCGATCGCCACACAGTTGCCAAAGAAAATTTCGGCAAAGCTCTCGCCCAGCACAGCTCTAATGCCCCAGCGGGCGATCGCCTGGGGAGCGTGCTCCCGCGACGAGCCACAGCCAAAGTTGCGGTTGACCACCAACATTGTGGCCCCCTGGTACTGGGGCTGGTCAAAGGGATGACGACCCTCCAGGGCGGCGCGATCGTCGGCAAACACCTGCTCGCCCAGCCCGTCAAAGGTGATGCACTTGAGAAACCGAGCCGGAATGATGCGATCGGTGTCGATATCGTTGCCCGTCAGGGGAATGCCGGTACCGGTAATCTGTTCTATCTGCGTCACTGCGATCGCTCCTTACCCTTGCGCCTCTGGCTTAATCAGCAGGTTACCTTCACAGAGGCAACCACCTGTTAATAGTAGCCTCTAGATGCCCTCACCCCAGCCTCGACAGCCCAGATTAAAGGCGCTTTTGCCACCTGAGACCAGGGTCAGAACCCCTAACTTTTCCACAGAATGATAGCAGCTATTAACCCAACCATAAACTTTAGTATCATCCCTAGCCATCCACAAATCAGGGGAGTATATTAATAGATAAGGAAGTGAATCGCTTGACACAAAAAACGATTTCTTCCCCAACAGATCGAATAGTTCAGTCCTGTAAATAGGAGGTACGTTATCGATTTAACGTCTGAATCTATCTCGTCAAATACCAGCAGCACTTTACTTGGTTGTTGATATCTCCTCTCTGTAACTGATAGAGAGCTCTGTTAAAAAATGCCCAGAGACGCTATAAACCCCACGCGATGGTTTCTTTACGACGGCATTTAAACATCTCTATTTAATCGGAACTCTCTTGAGGAAAACTCTCAAGTTAATCAGTCAAAGTGCTGCTGTCTCCGAATTGCTCAAACGACATCCTGTCTGGAGGAAAATCATCCAGTCCGTTGTGTCTAGTTTCAGGCTATAAGGTTTAAGGTTAGAAGCCCCCGACAGATCATCTGTCGGGGGCTTCGCATTGTTAGCAATTTGCTTAAGTGAAGGGGTTAAACCCAAGCTTATCCCTCAACTCGCACACCCTGAGGGCCATGGATGAGTTCCGACAGTTCTGGCATCACTACATCGGCCTGAGCTGTGGGCATCGACCCCATCGCCGATATAGGCTCTTCAATCGGGGCGGGGGCCATCATATCGCTGGGCAAAAAGATGCGGGCACTGACCGCCAGCATCGCGACCGCAAAAATCAGCACAATTAGCAGGGGCGCAATGTAAGACCGGAAAAACGACATAGGGCGATCGCGTGTGAAGGGATGTAACTCATGCTCTCATCTTACACGGAAGGCGGAGTAGAGGGGATAAGGAAAAAGGAGGAGATGAGGACAAAAGAGGGGATGAGAAGAACACAACCCTGGAAAGTCTTTGAGGCACCTATGGCGCGGCCATAACACAGGTAAACCATACTCAAATTAACTGCAAGTCTATGCGGGCTTCGCTCTGGGCCTTGGCGTAGTGCCCTAGTCCCAGCCACAGCAAGACCCCCAGCAGCAGACCAATAGACCAACGTGCGATCGCCCTATTATCTCCTTGCTACCGCCGCTGCTATGAATGCATAAGGCCAACAGCGGGTACTTACAATTCTAGAAAAAACTCTTTAACCCGTCTCTCAACCTAAATAAGCTGACCTATCATTAGCGCCAGGGGCGTGGGTGGGTATGCTGACAAAACAGTCTGCTTAGGGGCAGCACCAGCCTACTGAATCTGCAAACACCGTCGGTGGAGGGGAAGCCATGAAACTGCGTTACGCCATTTTGCTATTGGGTCTAGGCCTAATGATCGGGGCCACTCCTGGGAGGGGCTATGCCCAAACTCCCGCTCAACCTGAGGTCATGGAACCCGAGGCGGCTGGCCCTGAGGAGATGGATCTCGAAGGCCTTGAGCCCGCTCCAGCTGAGCCTGCAACACCCGAATCGGAAGCAGCTGAGCCCGGTCTATCGGCTATTGGGGCCTATAACCAGGGGGTGGAACGCTACAACAGCGGTGACTATGACGCTGCCCTCGAGTCCTTTAACCTAGCAATCGAAAAAGATCCTAGCCTGGCCAACGCCTACCTCTACCGAGGCCTCATTTACTCTGAGCAGGGCGACTACGATCGCGCCCTCATCGACCTTAACCAGGCCCTCAATCTCGACCCTGGCAACGCCAACGCTCTCTTTGCCCGAGGCAGCGTTTACTACCGCCAAGGAGAGTCTAGCCAGGCTCAGACCGATTTTAACGCCGCCCTTGAGCTCAACCCAGACGCCGTAGGTGCCTACCTCTACCGCGGCTTAGTCGACAGCGAGCAGGGTCGTCACGATCTCGCCATCGAAGATTTCTCCACCGCTATCGAGCTCAATCCCGACAATCCGACCGCCTACGTACTGCGAGGCTTTGCCCTAGAGCAGGTAAACAACTACACCGCAGCCGTGGCTGACTTTAGCAAAGCCATTGAGCTGAATGGCGATCTGCCGCGAGCCTACATGGGTCGCGGGGTGTCGTACTACCACCTGGGGTTGTTTGACGCCGCTATGAGCGACCTCAATGAGGCCGTTAACCGCGACCCCGAGCTGGCTCGGGCCTATCTCAACCGTGGCTACGTCTATTTTCGCCAGGGGCGACCGACTCGGGCTCTGCAGGATTTGGATCGCGCCCTTGAGCTCAACCCTGAGCTGACCGAAGCTTACCTGAGCCGGGGCAGCGTTCGCGCCAGCCAGGGCGACCTCAGCGGTGCCCAGCAAGACTTTGCCCAGGTGCTACAGCTCAACCCCGACTCGGCCATGGCCTATAAACAAAAGGGTGATGCGCTACTGCAAGCGGGTGATGCGCCCGCCGCGATCGCCGACTATACCGAAGCGCTGTTTCTCGACCCCGCCTACGCAGAGGCTTTTAAAGCCCGAGGCGACGCTCGCCTGTCTACGGGGGATGTGTTTGGTGCGATCGACGATTATAGCCAGGCCCTCGCGGCGCAACCCAGTTACCTAGAGGCCTACTCAGCTCGCGGCTCGGCCTACCTCCAAGTGAACCAGCCCCAAGATGCCTATCAAGATCTCACTCAAGCCATTGTGAGCACCTCCAACAGCGCTGACCCAAGGCTGTTTTACAACCGGGGGGTGGTGCGCGCCCGGCTGGGGGATGATGCCGGTGCTCGACGCGATTTTGAGCAAGCTGCCCAGCTCTTTTTACAGCAGGGAGAAGCGACGGGCTATCGACAGACGCTAAACCAGATGAGCCAGTTGTAGAAGGTGAGGAGATGAGGAAGGTGAGAATGATGGGGAGATAATGGGTACAGCCGCTGCAAACGTGGCTATCCTTCTCCATTATTTCCCCATCTTCCCTACCTCCCTCATCTCTCCATGCATCACCTCTGGCGTGCCCTGCGGCTAACGATTTTGGCTCTCCTGCTGGGCTGTTTGCTGCTGATAGCGCTGGCCGAACCAGCCCTAGCCTCTATTCACACCTACCATGAGCAGCCTGGGCAAACGACCTACCGTTCGCGCCAGAGCCTGCGTGACCAAACCGACTTGGCTTGGCAGGCTACGGTGTTCAAGCGTTACACCGAGGGTATTTTTCAAGGTACCTACCTGCGTTTGGTAGGGTTTCCGGGGCAGGCGGCCACCGATCCTAACCGTGACTTGGCCGTTGAAACCGGCACTAGCGCCCAGTGGCAAGCGCCGCGCCAGCTCGATCCTCAAACCCAAGCACTGCCCGATGGGGTTGCCCAATATCAGATGGATGCCGTACTAACAGATCTTCAGCACCCGATTCCGCTGACGCTGCGGGTGCCGCTGCGGGGTGGAGGCACGGCTCGACTGGTGGCGGCTCCCTACGTGGTAGAAGAATGGCTGCAACTCTACGCCATGGCTGAACCTGCCAATACGACGGATTAACCGAAATAGAGCGCTAGGAGATTGAACAGCTTGGCGAAGGGGTTGAGCAAAACTACTGCGATCGCCGAACCTATCAGCCAGCTCTTGTCTTTGCCAACATCTCTAGGTTTGCAGCTGGCAGCCGTTACCCTTCCCCCTCAGGGCCAGACAGAAGGGAGATTAGCACCGCCGCCAACTCGGCAAAGCCAGAATTTCAATATTCAGACTTCTAAAGAATAAAAAGCCGGGTAAGGCGCTATCACTGAGGAGCGAACCTCCACAATGTCCTGTGGCCCTACCCGGTCTTAGCTTTGGAGCACACGCGAGTCTACAGGATGTTTTGATAATCGGCCATAAACCAAGATCCGCCAATACATGAAAGTTCTGAAAAGTTCAGGATCTTGTTCAGGTGATAGGAAAACAAGGTGATTTTGGGTGAAAACTGCGCCAAAAACCGTTCTTCTTTAAAGTCTAATCATAAATTCACCAAATAATATCTACAGCCAGGAACTTTCTAGGCAGAAAGCCGTCTTTCATCGGTTAGGGGTATACGGAACTGTGGCTGGTGGTGATTCATGCTATTGACTCAGCGTAAGGGGACGGATCAGCCTTTGCCGGTCAATGTTGCGAAAGGCTAAGTAACGCAACGGTACGTACCAATCCCCAACGGTACTGGGCTGGTCTACCAATTCATCGGGTTAGGATGACCTTGCTAGTTTTATGCGATTAAGTTCATGCTCGTCATTGTTTTAATTTTCGTTGTCGGTCTTACCCCAGCCCTGGTGTCTGCATACCTAAGCGTGCGGGCTGACCGAGATGAGAAGTGCGGCAACGACACATCAGCTATGCCGACGGCCTTGGGCCAGAGCATGCTCAAGCTGCTCGATGGCAATACCGATATGCACTATGTCGATGGCATGGGCTATATGATCGGCGATATCACCTGCGACTTGAACGCGCGATCGGCCTACCTACGCTGCGCTATGAACCCTATGGGGCCTTGCGACGGGTGTAGTGCCTATGCGCCCAAGGTTTTTGACCGCCAGTTTTAGGCACAACCGATGGGAGCTTTCCAAGCATCTCCCGACCATAGGGTTGAGCCACGGCTTACGAAACACCTGGGGTATGTCCCTAGGTGTTTCCTTATATAGGCGATCGCACCCAGCTCCAGCACCTGCGCTACAATCCTTAAGAGAATCCTCTAAACCCCGACCGGAATACCGGGGTTTGTGGGAGAATAGCGAACGTGAACGCTGAGCAACTTTATTTGCACCCTGTCGAGATTAAACGGAGATTTGAGATGGCGCTTCAACTTGGCGATCAGGTACCTAACTTCACCCAGCAGACCAGCGAGGGTGAGATTGACTTTTATAGCTGGGCTGGCGATAGCTGGGTAGTGCTATTTTCGCACCCCGCTGACTACACCCCCGTCTGCACCACTGAGTTGGGCAGCGTGGCCAGGCTCAAGCCCGAGTTTGACAAGCGCAACGCCAAAGTCATTGCCCTCAGCATAGACAGCGCCGAGTCTCACCAGGGCTGGATTGGCGACATCAACGAAACCCAGGGCGTGACCGTCAACTACCCCATCATTGCCGACGACGACAAAAAGGTCGCTGACCTCTACGGCATGATTCACCCCAACGCTAATGCCAAAGTGACCGTGCGCAGCGTGTTTGTCATTGACCCCAGCAAAAAGCTGCGGCTGACCATCACCTATCCGCCGAGCACCGGACGCAACTTTGCTGAGATTTTGCGGGTGATTGACTCGCTCCAGCTCACCGACAACTACAGCGTCGCTACCCCCGTAGACTGGAAAGATGGCGACGACGTAGTGGTGGTTCCCACCATTCCCACCGAAGAAGCTAAGCAGCGCTTCCCCAAGGGCGTAACCGAAATTAAGCCCTACCTACGCATGACTCCCCAGCCCAACAAATAGGGGCAGGGCATCACACCCCACACTAGGCGCACTGCGGTGCGTCTTTTTTTATAACCAATTGAGTAGAGCCGGGGGCAACAGCTGTATTACACTGCCCCTAACGCCGCATTCTGTAGGTATCCTGTGCTAGACGAGCAAGCTAAGAAAACCCTTTTGCGCAAAATTCCCCACGGGCTATACATTTGTGGCGTTAAAGATGGGGATAATCTCAACGGTTTCACCGCCAGTTGGGTAATGCAGGCATCCTTTCAGCCGCCGCTGGTGGTGAACTGTATCAAAAACGACTCCACCTCCCACACCATGGTCAAAGCGAGTGGTGTGTTTGCCCTCAGCTTTTTAGAAGCTGGGCAGAAAGACTTGGCCCAAAACTTCTTCAAGCCCCTGCGCCGGGTGGGCAACAAGTTTGAAGACATCGAGTTTTACCCCGGCCCTGAGACCGGCTGCCCCATCATCAAAGACACCCTGGGCTATGTTGAATGTCGGGTAGTAGGCACTGTAGAGCACGGCGACCACACCGTGTTTGTGGGTGAAGTCGTCGGTGCCGCTATTCACCGCGAAGGCGAACCCCTGCTGCTCGAAAGCACCGGCTGGAACTACGGCGGGTAGATAATGGATGAGTTTTGAGTTCTCAGTTTTGAGTGTTGAGTTATACCAGTAAAGCCTAAACTCAAAATTCAAAACTAAGAACTTAAAATTTCTCCCCTGGAGACGCTTCACGTAGGCATAGCCAGTCCGAAGGACTTACAAAACTCCTCTCATTCCCCATCTCCCCTACCCTCACCATCTCCCTCACTCCCCACCCATGCCCCTGATCAAAGTCCAAACATCAATTCCCTCTCCCGATCGCGCCGAGGTCGAAGGGCTACTCAAGGAGCTTTCTGCCAGTCTGGCCAGCCACCTGGGTAAGCCAGAATCTTACGTGATGACAGCTTTTGAGGCCAACGTACCCATGACCTTTGGCGGCACGACTGATCCGGTGTGCTACGTCGAGATCAAGAGCGTGGGCACCATGGGCGGGGTCAAAACCCGCGCCATGAGCCAGGAGTTTTGCACCCAGTTAGAGTCCGCCCTGGGCGTGCCCAAAAACCGCACCTATATCGAGTTTGCCGATGCCCCCGGTGCCATGTGGGGCTGGAACGGCGGCACCTTCGGCTAAACGAACCAGTCGAATGCTGGATCCTAGTTTAACTCCGGGTTGTGATTTCATCAGGGGCGATCGATCGCCCTAAAACGGCACATCTTTGTCGGCGTGGGAGGGCTGCTTAGCTGCCGTCTCCGAAGGCTTGAGCAGCGTTGTATCGAGTCCAGGGCTCGGATCGTCGTCCAAATCAACCACCTGCCCATTAAAGAAATGAGCAAAATTTTTCACGGCTCGGTCAAAGTCGCTGGCAATGGCGGGTAGAGACGGTGGCACAGAAGTAGTGGGACTGGCATCTGCCGCGAGAGCAAGAACAGGCGTTGCAGCCGGTTCGGCTGGCGATGCTGCGGGGGGGGGTGAAACGACAGGCGAGGGCGGCGGACTGAGAACAACTGGAGCTGGTGGGGTGATATTTTTCTGCCCCGGCGCCTGGGAAATATTGGGAGCTGGGGCCTCAGGCTTTGGGTCAGGCAGCACCTCTAATGAGACCTGCACTTTGTGGTTGAGCACCTGCTGAAAGGCCGCTTCCACATTCTCGACTCGGCCCTGGGCCATCTTAAACAGTGGCCTAGAGCTGATGCCGACTCGGGCCACCACCCCGTCGAAAAACAGCAGGCTGCCCTGCTGCTGCATCAGGGCGCGGGTGCCCAGGGGCTCTAGCACGGCTATCACCTGAAGCCACAGCTGCCCCAAATTAGGGGATGGGGTAGCTTCAGAGGCGGGCGGTGCGTCCTGGCCATTGCTGGGGGGAGAATTTGATGCGGCGGCAGGTACGGGGGCTGGCGTTGGCACTGCCCCATTGGCAGTTTCCGGCGGCACCGCCAGGTCTGGCGGGGCGGGCGGTGGCCCTGAGGCCGGTGGACTAACGATTGGCGGTACTGGCTGAGGCGTGGGGCTGGGTGCGAT
>JANPIO010000008.1:0-4557 GCA_031425055.1 Phormidium sp. VAR_61_metabat_6 | reverse complement strand
TTTCGTGACTTATTCATTCAATGAAGATGTAACTCGTGGTTCTGCACTAGAACATTTAGTCGCTTGCATGTTTCGCACGATTTGTGGATTTGAAGTTGCGGAGCAGTATCGCACCGGCACTCGTAGCACCATAGACGATGCCAAGATCACAGTGGACGGTTTCATTAAGCCTTGTGAGTCTTGGCCCAAAGGACTGTTGTACGAGTGCAAAGGGCAGGACGTTAGCGGGTCGGCCCATAAGCGACTGCCTTATCACATCGTTGACGCAAGGGCGGGCGTTTATCCGGCTCCGCTGCTATTCATCATTGATGGCGCTTTTTTTGTTAGCAACAAGTCCGGGCAAAAGACATTTGAGTGGATGAAAGCTCAGGTGGACGGAGAGGTTATCGTTGGCGTTCTCAATACCAGCGAGTTCGTTACGTGGTGCCAGCGCAACAAAGGACGGCTGTAGTTATGTTCAGACGAATTGGTGAAAAGCCTGTCTGCGTTGATCCGGAGCTACAAGCTATTATTCCGCCGCTGTTGCCGGAAGAGAAAAAACAGCTAGAAGACAACCTCGCTGAGTATGGTTGTCTCGACCCGCTCAAGGTATGGACTGAAAACCTTGTCATCATAGATGGCCACAATCGCCACGAGATTTGCGAGCGGAGGGGCTGGAGCTACCAGGTCGAGTACATCAGTTTTGACTCCCGTGATGAGGTCATCGACTGGATGATCGATAACCAGCTGGGGCGGCGCAACCTCACCCGTGAGCAACAGAAATACTTGCGCGGGCTTCAGTACAACCGGGAAAAGGCTAAGGGGCCAGGGGCTCCTACGGGAAATGGCAATGCCGAAAAACAATATGATCATTTTGATCATATTGTTTTGGACGACGCTTCACACCCTAAGACCACTGCTGCGCGATTGGCATCTCAGCACAAGGTAAGCCAAGGAACTATTCAGCGCGACGGCAAGTTTGCCGAGTCTCTAGACACGATCGCATCTGTTGCAGGCCCCGAAATTAAAGACGCTATTCTCAGTCGACAGACATATGCCACTGAGCAGGACGTCAAGGCGATCGCCGATGCTGCAAAAGCCACGCCTAATCTAGTGCAAAAGCTGGTGCAAAAACAGCAAGAGGAAACAGGGGCAGTCGATGCTAAAGCGCTACGCAAAGAGCTAGGGCAGCTTGAGGAGCCCCCCGTCATCGAAGCCACTCTCAGCCCTGGAAAGATGGCGGTGCACTTCTCCAGTGACTCTCCAGAGCACTACACGCCCCGTCATGTCATCAACGCGGCGATCGAGTGCATGGGAGGCATCGACCTAGACCCTTGTAGCAATAGTCACCACAGCCCCAACGTTCCGGCTGGTTCCCATTACACCAAGGATGACAACGGCCTTTTGTTGCCCTGGGAAGGGCGGGTCTACATGAATCCGCCATACGGTCGGGAAATTGGCTCGTGGGTCAATAAGCTATGCGAGGAGCATGAGTCTGGGCTCTGCACGCAGGCGATCGCGCTAGTGCCAGCCAGAACCGACACTCAATGGTTCAACCGGATGAATGACTATCTTTGCTGTCTGGTTGTTGGACGCCTCACTTTTATTGGCAACGATGACGCAGCACCCTTCCCCTCTGCCGTATTTTACTTGGGCGACGATACCGCAGCCTTCTACCACGCTTTTTCCGGACTAGGCACCATCTGGCAGGTTGTTGAGCCAGGTATGTTCGCCGAGTAGCAATTGGCACTGAATTGATCCTGTTGGGCTTGGTTAAAGTTTTTTGAAATTACGAGGTAGATAGCGTGAACACGAACAAAAGAGTTGAACTACTAACAGCTTTTAAGGTAGCCCGTGACAAAGGCTTGACGATGACGGAGGGAAGGTTCACAGCCCAGGATGTGAGCAATCTAGAGGGCATGATCGAGCGACAGCCCGGGCCGAGTGGTATCTATTGCATTACTGAAGACGGCCTTAAATATTTGGCGCTCAAGCAGTTGGGGCAGGAGCTGGTTGCAGCATGAAATTATCAGAACACCATCAACTAACCTGCGAACTGTACCGCCGCCAGCTGCTGCAAAGCGGTGTCGATGAACATGCCGTCAATAGCCAGGTGGCGGTGCTGGCCCAAGTGTACTGGACGGTGGAGCAGAGCAGGGAAGTCAGGGCCAGGTTACGAGACCAGTATGCGCGATCGCTAGGCAAGGTAGCAGCGTTTGCTTTTACTGGTGGGGTGATGATAGGTGGGCTTATTTCGATATTAATTTTGGGGTAATGAAATGGGCAACGTTGTGCAGATGAGCATGGTGGCGTCGGGCTCGATTGACGATGCTAAGCAAAAAGCAGAATTGGCGCTGACCAAATATCAAATTATTCGCCTATGGGAGATGAAGGTACTTAACGACCTGGCCTATGTGGCGATGCTGTTGTTTCACGAATTGCGCCACAAATGGAAGGATCGCGCTGAGGATTGTGGCGGCGAGTTTCCGACAAAGCTAGAGCTAAGTGCAAAAGACTACGACTACCTCTGCCGCGAGTGGAAGGGCGTTACCGAAAACGATAAGGGCGACTTTAAGGAGTTGACCTGTGAGGCGATCACGAAAGCACTTTTGAGCATGGCCTCCAAAGAATTTGCCATCACTCGCACTCAGCAGCTCTCGCTCTACTTGAGCGTAGAAGCACCCACAGTCAGGGGGTAATGCCTTGTGACTCAGCAATTTAGTTTTGAGTCTCAGTGCAAGGGTAAGCGCAAGTTTCCACGGCGGAAGTGGGCAAAGAACGCGATGCGGCATCTGTACTCAACTGGCACCAGCCCTCGTGATGTGTCGGTGTATCGCTGCCCGCATTGCGAGTTTTACCACATTGGTCGAATGCCGAGAGCGGGCTATCCACTGCGGCTTGTGCGTGATACGCTGTCGGAACAGAACGGTACACCGCGAAATGATAACCGGGTTTGACTATGCGTGATTCCTTGCATTTGTTGAAAGCAAAACCTAAGATCACCTACGTTAAAGGCCTTGGCCCGATGCCCCCCAACGTAGCTGCTAGCTTTCGCAGGTTGGCCGCAATGGCACGGGCAAAACGAGAGTCAGCTAGCTAATGCCTCAGTTTTACCTCTAAGATTTCGTGTCGATCGAGCAAGACAACCTCAACCAAGTATTCGTAAATATCTCGCCGCTCTAACACTGACAACGCGGCCCATTGATCGCTAGTTAATCCGCCTAAGTCTTCGACCATTTTCATTCGATCTGCAACGTCTGCCACACCCGTGGTCGCAGACGTTTTTATTTGCTCTAATTCAGATTGGATGTATTCAATTTCCATGGCCACGGCGGGGCGGTGGGCCAGCGGCTTAAGCTGCTCTATCTCGGCTTCAAGCTGGGCCACTCTGGGGTCAACCGACTTGCCTCCCACCGCATCTGATTCAGCCACAGCATCAGTAATCATCGCCGCCGACTCGGTGATGGCTTCTTGAATGGCCGCCTCGATCGACTCCGACCGGACATATTTCCCTTGCCCGTCGCAGTCAATGCGAACACACCTAAAATATCGCCGCGCCTGGGTTGTGCTGGTCAGCAGGGCGTAGCCACAGCGAGCGCAGCGAATCAACCCCCCTGTTGGGATAGGGTAAAGTTTCCCTTGATTCGCGCCTCGCAGCCTGCGGTGAAGGTCGATGCGCTTGATAAGCTGCTGTCGCTCGGCCTCGGTGACTAGCGCGGCATGGGTGCCATAGACAACCCGATTGTTTTTGATATCAACGATGTTGCCCCGCCATGCCTCGCACTGCACCAGCTTGTTGATGCCATCGCCTGACTTGCTCAGCCCATACTCTTCGACCAACCACCGACGGACTTTGTACTTAGACTCCCCCGCCAGCATGCGATCCACAATCTGCCGGGCAATTGGCCCCTGCACCTCATCAATAACTAGGTGGGTCTTATCATCGCTGTACCTATACCCAAAGGGCGCATTGCCACACAGGGGCGCTCTGTTGGCTCGCCTGCGCTCATAGGCCCGCGACACCCGCTCCGATAGCTCCACGCTGTAGTAATGGGCCATCAGTGCCTTCATGCCGGTACTGAGCAAATCCGAAGCGGTGGCCACGGAGATGTCACCACCGTTCAACTCCCTGAGCCTCACCCCGGCCCGCTCCAACTGCTCTACCTTTTGTAGCGTGTAGGATGTATTACGACCCCACCTGCTGAACTCAACGAACAGCACTTCTACCTGATTCCCCTCCGACACCAGGGCCAAGGCTCGATCGCATAGCTTCTGAAACTCCGGGCGATCCTCACCGCGCCCACTGATTTTTTCTACAAACAGCTCGTTAAAGCCTTCCTTCTGAAACAGGAAAAGCTGAGTCTCTAGGGACTGTTCCTTTCGGCTGACGCGGGCATAGCAGAGCGTTAGCACCAACTACCATCTGAGCGCATAAGAGCATCTTACGGGGCCAGCGGGCAGGGGTAGTGCCATGTCGAACTATGCAGGAATGAACAAGGATGGTGATACGCAAAGACATCCGTCAAGTTGTTTTGACTTCGGTCAGACTTGCCTTTCGTCGCGTCTTATCAGCGTACA
>JANPIO010000007.1:0-6592 GCA_031425055.1 Phormidium sp. VAR_61_metabat_6 | reverse complement strand
GTCATAGGCGGCGATCGCCTTTCCGTAACGCTTCAAATTACTTAGCTCAACCCCTTTATTGTAAAGCGCTTCGGGGTAGTCGGGCTGGAGCGCTAAGGCAGCGTCATAGACAGGAATCGCCTCTCTGTAGCGCTTCAAGTTACTCAGCGCATTCCCTTTGTTGTTGAGTGCACTGGAGAAGTTTGGTTTGAGCGCTAACGCAGCATCATAGGCAGTGATGGCATTCTCATAGTCTCCCTTAGATTGATAAGTACTCCCTTTAAAGAAATGGGTAATGCTCACATCTAGGTTATCCACTGATGATTGGGTTTGCTCTAAAGAGTCATTAAAGCGCGCAATGGCTCCGTCCCAATCTTCCGCAGCATAGCGGGCCATGCCCAAGGTAAACAAAGTTAGATAGGCCATCTCAGCCGAGAGTCGCGTTTGGAGCTGAAAGCTATTTAGTTCAGAGATTGCGAAGGTCTGCACAGCACCGCTGGCAGTTTCGCCAAATTCTGGCAAATGTTCTGGCGGCTGCAACACCTCAAAGTTAACGCTAGTGGGCACGTCGGTAGCTGTTTTGCCGTACCAGCCCCAAATCATAATTGAGGCTTTGCGATTTTCTCCCAATTCTCGCGCCGCATCGCTACCCATCTGCTCTGTCACAGGTTCTTCCAGAGCTACGACCCGCACATCGGGGTATTGCTCCGTCGCGCCTCGAAGCCGGTTAAGAATTTTTTCGGTAACGCGGTAGTTTTGCTTCTCTGGCCCGTCAAACTCCGCTATTAAAATCACTACTTCCTTGCTTGGCAAGCTTTGAACATGCTGCCAACCCAAGTATCCAGCTACCACCAGCAACGGCACCAGCACTAGCCCAACCCTAGCCGACCATCGCACCGCTTTACGCTGTCGCACCCTGCGAGCTAGGGCCTGTTCCTGCTTTACTGTAGGTAAGGGTTGAATGCCCTTTGATGCTTTATCTTGTTTTTCGGGCTGCCAAAATCGCGCAAAGTATAGGCAAGCCAGCCAAATCAGTCCAATTCCCAAGCTAAGCAAAAGAAGCGTGACTAACCCCGCCTCGCCCTGAACAAGTTGAGCAAAGCCAACCAACCCAGTAATAAAGCCGGTGATGGCAGTAACGCCCCCAGCAACTTGTTGCAACCACTGCCCCAGGTCTTTGCTTTCCATTGCGTTGTCAACCCGCCCAAGACTGCCATCAGTCTATCCCGAGAAAATACTGAGACAATCGCTTTTATGGCCCTGGTTAAATAACGCGATCGCATCGAATAGCTTTCTTAACGGGCGCAGGCCCAAAGCTCTCCTTCTATAGATGGGCTTGACCTGGCGATCGCCCCCTACCCCCTGGGCACCTTATTGCAATGGCAGATGGCCGTCATTTGCCACACCAAACCATCGCAAGAGTGCTCTATCAATGCCCTACCAAAACATCAGTGCCGCCCTGTCTACCGCAGACCTCAACGAAATCAAAGCGGCCCTGGCCACCATTCAGCAAAAGCTGCCGTTCTTAGTCAACCTCACCGCCGAAGAACGTCGCCGCCTCTACAAAATGGGCGACAAAAGCCTCGCCTTTGTCAGCAATAGCCTCACCGCCGCCCAGGCCAACCCCGATATTTTGCCCGCCAGCTTCGACACCGCCGAGCTAGCCCGCGACTACCAACTCGCCACCGTGCTGAGCGAACTGCGGCTCAACCTGCGCCAGATGACCGAAAAGGTCGACGACACCCTGCTAGCCGTCGGCAGCGAAGCCATGACCAGCAGCCTCAGCGTCTATGACTATGTCAAAGCCGCCGCCAAGCGCCAGCCCGGTCTCAAAGCCGTCGCCGCCCAACTCGGCGAGCGCTTCAAGTCTATGCGTCAAAAAGCCGAGAAAGTAGACGTGATGGCCGAGGCTCGGCCCTAGCCGCTTGAGGTGCTGATACTCAAAGCCGAAGCGCTGAGACTCAGCTCCGAGGCTAAAACACTCAGGCTTGAGTCTATCTATGTTGACCTGCGAGAGTGTGGGTCTCGCCGTCGAGACTTTTTGCCTCAACTGTGAGAATGTTAGCCTCGCTGTCGAGGTTTAAAGCTAGGTGAGCGAGGTGCGATCGCCTTGCCGTCGAGTCTCAGAGTCTCGATGTTGAGTCTTTAAAACTCGCAGTTGAGTCTCAGAGCTTGGCCGTCAAGAATTTAGTTGTCTGTCAAGCCTGAATTTGTAGGTTGGGTGGCGCGATAGCAGAACCCAACAGCGGTAAACAGTGTTGGGTTTCGCTCCGCTGCACCCAACCTACAAAGACTGCAAAGACTTTAAAACGACGAATGCCCTCTCAAATCTGAGAGGGCATTCATCAATCAGCAGATGGTGCTGGCGCTGCTAGACCTACTTCCAACCGGCGCGATCGGTGATACGCAGGGCTTCGGGGTTGTTGCTGCCAAACACGGCGGCGTTGAGGGGGTCGGCCTTAAATTCGCCGAAGCCTGCCACCACAGCGTCTACCTCTACGCCTTCAACGACCGGGTACTCGTTGTTGCTCTCGGCAAAGATGCGCTGAGCCTCGGGGCTAGCCAAATACTCTAAGAACCGCACAGCGGCCTCAGCATTGGGCGCGGTTTTGACCACACCAGCACCGCTGATGTTGACGTGGGTGCCGCGCCCGTTGGGGCCATCGCCCTGGTTGGGGAAAAACACGCCCATCTTTTCAGCGATCGCCTGCTCCTCGGGCTTGTCAGACTTGACCAGGCGGGCTAAGTAGTAGGTGTTGGAAATAGCAATATCGCCCAGCCCAGCCGCAGCGGCCTTGATCTGGTCGGTGTCGCCCCCTTCTGGGTTGCGGGCCAGGTTGGCCACCAGGCCCCGCGCCCACGCTTCAGTCTCTTCGGCCCCGTGGGCAGCAATCATCGACCCCACCAGCGACTGGTTGTAGATGTTGGTCGAGCTACGAACGAGAATCCGACCGCGCCACTTGGGGTCAGCCAAATCTTCGTAGGTCGAGAGTTCAGAGGGGTCAACGGTGTCTTTGTTGTACACCAGCACCCGCGCCCGCTTGGTCAGACCAAACCACAACCCGTCTGGGTGGCGCAGATTTTCGGGAATCGCCTCGCTCAGCACCGAGGAGGTGACCGGCTGGAACATGTCTTCTTGCTCAGCGCGCCAGAGGCGACCAGCATCTACAGTCATGAGAATATCGGCGGGGCTGTTTTGCCCTTCGCTCTTGATGCGCTCGATCAGCTGGTCGGCCTCGGCCTCAACCACGTTGACGCGAATACCCGTGGCTTCCTGGAAGCCAGTGTAGATCTGGTCGTCGGTGTCGTAATGGCGAGCAGAATAGAGATTGACTATCGGGCCACGGCGAAAGCCAAACTGGGCGCTAGCAGGACGCTGGCGTAGATAGCCTGCGGTTACAGCAGCGGCAGCAGCACCGGCCCCTAAAAATGCGCGTCTTCCTAATCTCATAGGGTTGTTACCTCCAAAAATTAAACCTCAACTAAATCTTTAGGCAACTCCAACTGGATGGCCCCAGATCATTGAGATGTCAGATTGCATTGTATCGCTTAATGCGACCACTTCTTGATAATGCCACATTGAAGCTGAGCTCTGTAGCGGATGGTCGCAATACCCTTGCGCTTCGCCAATCTCTCTGCTACCAGACAAGCACCGTCTACGCAAGGGCTTGAGGCAATGGAAGAATAGCCCTAGAATGGCCTAAGAGGAATAAGTCTTGTTAGCTTAACCGCATCTGCGCTCACAACCTTTCGACAATGACTCCTAGACTAACTACCCCGCCGTTCTCCCTGCGCCGATCTGCATCAAAGCCCCAGGGGCGATCGCGGTCGTGGCTAGGAATGGGGTGTGCGATCGCCTCCCTCGCTGCCCATGGTGTCTTGCTGGCCTTGGTCATCCCCGACTCAAGCCCGGCTCCCCCACTGGCCGAAGATTTAGCAAAAACGCCTCCACCGCTAGACGATGTCACCCTGACCGTGCTGCCGCCCACTGTAGAAACATCTCCCACTGTCGCCCCAGCGGAGCCTATGCCCACTACAACTGCGGCACCTCCTCCGGTCGCGCCCCAGGCTCCAACAGCACCAATTCCTGCCGCTCAGCCCCAACCATCGCCCCAGCCCGTAGCGACAGATCCAGAACCAGCGGTGACTCCCCCGCTCGAGCCCGTCTCAGAACCGCCTGCCCCGCCAGCGCTTTACGCCGACTTTCCCCATTTAGATGGGGCCCAAGCCGCCTGCGAAGGGTTGGCCGACTGCTGGCGCAGCCCGGTGAGCAGCAGCTGGCGCAGTGCGGCAGGCGATTTGCAAACGCGGCTAGAGTCCCAGGGCTACACCGTGAGCAACATTACTGGCGAAGTCTTGTCTATAGACTCTGGGGTGCGGGTATACGCCGTCAGCAAGCCCGGTGAGCCCAACTATTACTTAAATCTAGTCTCAGTGCGGGAGGGCCTGCTCTACACCATGACCGCCGCACCCATGACCTCTGAGCAGGTGCTGGCTTTGCAGCGATCATAGGCAGTTTTTAAGGTATTGAGCGAGTTCAAGTTCATGCGGGCAGCTCACCAACTACCTTGCCCGACCAAACGTCAAGCCCAGCTTTTTCCTGCTTGAATGTTTCGGAAAAAGCCGGGCTAACTGTCGCTCTGAGGGCCAAGCATGAACTGTCTTTGGGTCACTGACGCTTCTGGCAAAGGAAATTATCCTTCTGCTAGCGCTTCGTGCCCGAAGCCAGGGTCTTTGCCGATGTCCCAGGTGTTTTTCAAGATTTCCCGAAACGTAGTGGTCTGGTACAGCATTGCTTCTTTGAGCTGCACGAGTAGAGTTTGAGCGTCTTCTGGGGAAAGCGATTGCACTTGCTCTTCAAACACCCGAAGCTCAAACTGTTGCTCAAGGGGTAACTCTTGACGAATATCCATGATGACGTCTCTTCTAATATGACTTCATGTTTATAAATGTAACACTTTGTTAAAGGTTGTGTGGATATCTCTGCCTTGCGTGGTACTCAACTTGGCTATCGTTTCCTGTTCAAGGCATGAGACTCGATAGGCGTCACCCTGTGACCGGCTTTCTAAGCGGATAGCTCCGTAGCGCCAAGTTTTTCTAAAAGACACATGTTAAGCACTGTCAAGTCTTCGCCTATAAGTTGCATGCTCTTGTACCAGCTTTTTAGAATGAGTTACGCAATCGAGTAAGGCATCGCAGCAATCTGATGCAAGTCAACACACCTACTCAAGAAGCCGATCGGCTTGAGGCGCTTAGGCAATACAAGGTTTTAGATACGCCTGCCGAGCGTTCTTACGACGACATCACCTCGCTGGCCGCCTTTATCTGCGATGTACCCATTGCGCTAATTAGCCTGGTTGACGCAGAGCGGCAGTGGTTTAAATCTAAGGTGGGGCTTGTGGTGCAAGAGACTGGCCGAGATATTTCATTTTGCGCCCATGCGATCTTGAGCTCAGCGATCATGATTGTGAGTGATGCGTCTGGTGACGAGCGGTTTGCCAACAATCCGCTGGTGACTGGCGAGCTGGGCATTCGATTTTATGCTGGAGTTCCTCTAATTTCTCCTGGTGGTCAGCCGCTCGGAACGCTGTGTGTAATTGACAGAAAACCTAGGACTCTAAACGCCCACCAGATTCAGGCTTTAGAAGCTTTGGCGCGTCAGGTAGTGATGCAGTTAGAGCTACAGCGAGTGTCTTCGCAACTGGCTGAGGCGCTGGAAAAAATGGAGTTGATGGCTGGATTGGTGCCCATTTGCTCCTATTGCAAAGGCATTCGAAATGATCAGGGCTACTGGTCAACTGTGGAGTCGTTTATTCAGCAATATTCGGATGTAGGCTTCACCCACGGGGTGTGCAACAACTGTATGAAACGACATTTTCCAGAAGTGGCAGAAATTTTGCTCCCCAACTTGGAGTCAAAAGACATCACTGACGAATAGGTGCGATCGCTACTGTTGCGCGTTCCTACTCAGCCCACTGGCGCAGTAGGTTGGCGGTGGTTTTGGTCAGCAGATCAAACTCTGGGGTCTTGCCGGTTTGGGTAAACAGGCTGCGCTTCACGGTTTCAAGGTCGAAGAGAACTTCGCGGCGAGCGGCATCTCGCACTAGGCTTTGCCCCCAGCCTACAGCCACCATGCGATCGCCTCTCACCACCGGCTCCACTCGGTGCAGCGTGGTGGATGGGTAGACAATGGCGCTCCCTGCCGCCAACTTGTGAGGCTGTTCGCTGTCAGCCCCCTCAATCACCAGTTCGCCGCCGTCGTAATCATCCGGGGCGCTCAAAAACACCGTAAACGATAGATCCGAGCGATAGAAGTTAGCGCCCCCCATTAGGGCATTGTCGGTGTGCCGTCCGTAGCTCATGCCCACCCCGTAGCGGCTAAACAACAGGGAATGGATGATGCGGGGCAGGGCGATCGCCTGAAACAGCGCATTGCGCGCCAAAGCACTCTGCACCACCGCCTTCAACGGCTCAACGGCCACCTGCTTAGCTGCCTGCTCGTTCTGCTTAACCAGCTTGGCGTGCCAGCCCGCCGTCGTCTCCCCCGGCACAAACGCGGCCTGGGCCAAGCCTTCTTTAATCTGGGCTACTTCATCCGGGGTTAGCAGGTCAG
>JANPIO010000006.1:0-3791 GCA_031425055.1 Phormidium sp. VAR_61_metabat_6 | reverse complement strand
GTAGGGCACGTGGTGGGGTAGCTTGAGCCGAGCCACAGGGCCAGCGGTAATGTCACGCCCGTCTAAAATCACCAGGTCAGAGCAGCCGCGCTCGGCGTTATACATCAGCACCAGCACCCAGCCGTCATCCTCCCCTTGGCCTTGGGGACGGGGCACAAACAAGGGTTCATTCATAAACCCCCGAGGGGCAGCGCTCCAGAGCAGGGTTTCACCCGTGTGAGTGTCGAGCTTGAGCAGGGCTTGCAGCGGTGCGTTGCCCTCAGTCCCGTGGGCTGTTCCTATAAATAGATGTCGGTAGGGCCGACCCACCACGTCGGGGTGTAGGGTGGGAAATTCCACACAGCGGGAAACCAGCGTGTCGACCTGGGTGGTACCCGCCGCTATATCCACCGTAAAGCGCCAGAGCTGCCCCGCTGGCACATGGTCAAAGTCAACCTCCAGAAAGTCGCTGCCGTCCAGGGACGGGAAATTTTCGTAGCAAACGGAGTCGATGATCACCTGACCGTCTTGCTCAAAGGCGTTGGCATGGTGAAAGACAAAGCAGGGATCGGTCTCGATCACCTGCATGGGGTCGCCATTGCGGGGCACCAGCAGAATTTTGGTGGGCTGCTTGGGGTTAAAGCTAATGCACTCTGCCGCCCCTTTAAACCCCAGCAGGAAGGGCAGTGGCCCAAAGCTCACCGGGTTTTGAAAGAAGATAGCGTAGTTGGGGGTAAGGGCAAAGTCGTGGATGAAAGCGAAGCCAGGAATGCTGTGGCTGTGCTGGCTGAGAGCATTGCCCTGGGCATCGATTTCGTAGAGGGTAATGGTGCTGGAGAGGCCAGTTTTAACTGAGAAACCCACCAGCCGCTGGTCACCGTGGTGGCCAGGGTCAATCTTAGGATGAGCCGTGAAGGAACCACCGGGGGCAATCAGGCCGTTCAGGTAGTCCAGCCCCAGGGTTTCGAGGGTAGCGGGATCTAGCCGATGGGGTTCGGCGGCTTCCCACAGGGCCAGTAGCTTGTCGGCCCAGTAGACAATATTGGTGTTGGCAATGTTTTTGAGCTTGAGGTCAAAGGCATTGGCCAAGGGGCCGCCGGGCTTTTGGGTGCCAAAGACACCTCTGTAGAGCGGCTTTTGGGCCTGCTGCTCGGCTACGTAGCCCGCCGTGCGCACAAAGCGGTTGCGAAAGTAGGCCCGCCCGCCCTGAATGGCAATGCTGCTGATCATGCCGTCGCCGTCGAAGGGGTGTTTGACGGGGTGGCCGTTGATGTCGAGCAGGCCAGGGCCGTTGCGAAACAGCGTGCCCTCTAGATCGGCAGGGATGGTGCCCTCAATATCGTTGATCCAGTAGCTGTACTCATTGGGTTGGGAGCGGTAGCCGCTGCCCCAGTCTTCGACGGAGAAGGTGGCGGCGGTGGGACGGGGTTGGGTAGCAGTCATGGTGGGGTAGTTAGGAAGATATAAGGAGATGGGGAAAAACCTGTGGAAAACTTTAGGGCTGATTCGCAAAGCGATGCAACATGTCTATTGGTTACTCTCGCTTGGCGTAGCGCTCTGGTCCGGCATCGCCCACGGTTATTGGGTGCTCGGTTACATGGGTTGAGAATAAACTGGTTGAACCCAGGGGCGTATCTGCTGGGGGAAGACTTTCGGCAGAGTCTTCGCTGCGATCGCCCACTCCCTGAGAAGAGGTGTTGGGCAGCAAAAACAGCAGGGGCAGGGGCAGCAGCGTGGTGAGATTGGTGATCAGCACCAGTTCCCACAGGTTGTCGAAGTTAGTTTCTGTGACGCTGAGCCAGTGGGTCAGCACCGCTCCTAGCTCGTGGGAGAGCAGCCCGGCTAGGTTGACCACCGACATCAGCAGCGCAAACAGGGTGGCCTCTACGCCGGGAGGGCAGAGCCGCGCCGAGAGCACCAACACCGGCATGAAGGCAATTTCGCCCATCACGGTGAGTACTAAACTGTCGCCGAGACTAAACCACTCATCGCCAATGCCCAGGTTGCGGTTGGCATGGGTAACCAGCAGCAGCATGCTCATGCCGAGCACGCTAGAGAGCACCGTAGACCAGGCAAAAATGGTGCGAAAGGGCACCGTGCGCAAAAACCGCTGAAACACCCAGATGCCCAGGAGGGCGGCCAAACTGGTGACCAACCGTACCCGGCCTAAAAACTCAGGCTGAAAGCCCAAATCGTTGGTCGTGAAGAAAAAGAAAGCGGCATCGGCAGTGGGGGTGGCCTGCCACAGAAATAAGAATAGAGCGGGCATCCAAATGGCGCGCTGTCGAACGGCCTGCCAGAGCTGTTTGACCTGGTTGTTCACTACTGTCCAGCTAGGAGAATCGGCTCGGTCTTCAATAATAAGCACCGCTACTAGCGACACAATCAGTGGAAAAGTGGCGGTAATGCCAAATACGGCGCGGGTGCTGATGTGCTGAAGCAGTGCCCCGCCCAAGTAGGCGGTGAGAATGCCCCCTACCGCCGAGGTACCCCAGGCGAGGGATTGTAGCGTGCCAGCGTTGCCCAAGGATTCGCCCCGAGCCCGCTCCACCACGAGAGAATCAACAATGACATCGCCAACGGCAACGGAAAGGGAGCTGAGGGTAATGGCTGCGATCGCAGCCCACCCCGTCTGCACCACTGTCGCTAGCGCCAGCCACGCCCCCGCCCCTAGCAGCCCAGAAAGGATGAGATAGGGCCGCCGTCGGTAGCCAAAAATCGGCAGTCCATCTGACAGCAGGCCAAACACAGGCTTTATCGTCCAGGGCAGGGTAGCGATACCCGATAGGGCGGCGACTTCGGCTGGGGTTAGGCCCAGGTCATCCTTTAAGAAGAAGCTCACCGCCAGCCGGGCTAGGCCCAAGATGCCCTGGACGAAGTACACCAGCAAAATGGCTGCGAGTTCTGAGGTCAGGGGCTGGCCGAGGAGAATGCGCGTCTCCACAAAGCCTTTAATGCCGCTGCTTGAGGGGGAAGAAGCCGTCATGAATAAATCAGTCTTATTAAATAATCGTGCTGAAATTTGTTAAGAAATGTCAATGGTTTTCCCATGATAACCCGCTGGCCGAGGGTAGGTAGAGCGGTGGCAGTTCGAAATCGGTCAATCGACATGGGCAAAGAACCGATTGTGATCACCAAACGGAGGCAGGTATGCCCTTGATGTTTGGCGTGAACTTTTGGGTTAGTAAATAACGGCACGGATGAGGCAGCAGGGAAAATTTTTGTCGAGCGGTTTTGGGGAAATTGACAGAGATAGGCTGTGAGGTCGGCCTAGCCGACGTGATCTGTAGGCATGGAGCGCTAACGTCACATCGCTGTTTCATTGGTCAGTAAAATAGCTGGTTTTCTGCAATATCTAGAGATTTAGAACCAATATTTGCCCTGAGCTGCTGCTGACCCCTGACCATTGACTCCCCTGGCGAATGCTGCAATAGTTGAGCGTAATTCTCGGGTACGCACCAAATCTGGGTCAATTAACGGGTTTTGCGAGCTAGCATACGTCCGTTGTGCCTATGGACTTGGTATATTTGCCTAGCCTCTCGTTCTTTGCCTCCCCGTCAAACGATGCAGTATTCAGTCAAGCTTCTCGTTGCCGCACTGTTTGCTCTTAGCCCAGCCGTTCATCCTGAGAAATGGCCTTCTGGTCAGCCTAGGCTCGCCCGGCGGACACCTCATCACGGACAAGCGGTACGCCGACTACAAGTTGACCGCCGAATACCGTTTCGCGAACAAGCCCGGCAATTGCGGAATCCTCGTCCACTCCTCGAAACCCCGCCGACTGTACGAGATGTTTCCGCAGTCGATCGAGGTGC
>JANPIO010000005.1:0-1528 GCA_031425055.1 Phormidium sp. VAR_61_metabat_6 | reverse complement strand
TCCCGTGGATGCCGCGCCCGCCAACGCGCGTTTGGCCGCTCAGCAGACGGGCGATGCCATGAACATGCGTCTGGCGTCGATTCTCAGCCCGACATTGGCGCAAATTCTGTCAAATCAAGACAGCGATATTAAGAAAGCCTTTGGGTAAATCTTAAAATTAGCCGTCTTGCCGACGGTATGGGTTTGGTGTTAAAATTATCAATATAATTATAGTGTTGCCTGGATTTTTGGAGATGTTTGGCATGGGCTGCTCCCAGCCATCTTAACCTTTGGCAAGGAATCGTTAACGACTCGGGCGGCATTCTGGACCTCAAGAATATAAAGGGGTTCTCCAATGAGTGCAGGTACCTTGCAGTCGTTCGTTACGGATGTGGATGTCCGCTCATTAGTGCGCGGCGACGACCACGACGTGCGCGCCCGCGCGGCGCACAAGATTTGCCGCCAGATCGAAGCGCGCAAACTCACCGACGCCGAGCGCAAAGCCGCCGAAGACATCATCCGCATCATGACCGTCGACGCCACCGAACTGGTGCGCCGCGCCCTGGCTGTGACCTTGCGCAATTCCCCCAAGCTGCCGCGTGACGTGGCGCTGAAACTGGCGGGCGACGTCGACTCCATCGCGCTGCCGGTGATCTCGGGCTCGCCGGTGTTTTCGGATGCCGACCTGATCGAGATTCTCAACGCCCAGAACAGCCCGCGTCAGAGCGCCGTAGCGGCGCGCCAAAACCTGTCGGCCAAGGTCATCAACACCCTGGTGCAGGTCGGTGATGAGCGCGCGATCACCACGGCGGTCAGCAATCCGGGCGCGATCTTTTCGGAGCCAAGCCTGGAGCATGTGCTGGAGCGTTTTCCCAATTCGCATGGCGTGGCCGACGCCATGGCCTATCGCCCGATCCTGCCGCTGGGCATTGCCGAGCGCCTGGTCAACAAGGTCAGCGACAGCGTGCGCGACCACCTGGTCAACAACCACGAGCTCAGCCCCGAAACAGCCCTGGAAATCGCCGTCAGCGCCCGCGAGCGCGCTACTGTCGATCTTGTCGAGCAGGCAGCCCGTGCTACCGACACCAAACGCTTCGTGCAGCATCTGCGCGCCAACAACCGGTTGACGCCGTCGCTGATCCTGCGGGCGCTCTGCCAAGGGCATATGAAATTCACCGAATGGTCGCTGGCAGAAATGGCGGGCGTGCCGCATCACCGCGCCTGGCTGATGATCCATGACAGCGGCCCGTTAGGCCTGCGGGCGATCTATGAGCGCGCCGCGCTGCCAGCCCGTCTGTTCGGGGCGTTCCGTATGGCGATCGATGTCTATCAAAGCCTGGAAATGGATGGCCGGGCAGGCGACCGCGAACGCTTCATGAGCCGGATGATCCAACGCGTGCTAACCCAGGCGCACGGTATGAGCCGCGGCGACGTGGATTACCTGCTCGAAAAAATGAACCGCCTGAGCGAGGGCGCCGGGATTAAAGCGGCGTAGGGCGGCTAGGCCAAAGCTGCTCTAGAATAACGCGCTTACCCCAACACGTCATCA
>JANPIO010000004.1:0-29773 GCA_031425055.1 Phormidium sp. VAR_61_metabat_6 | reverse complement strand
CTAGCTCTCTGACCAGCTCTTTGAGGCCGTGGCGGGGGCTATAGGTGAGGCTCAGTTTGCTGGCGATTATGCTGCAAAACACAGGAGACACGGTGATGCCCAGGTATGCGTGAGGGTGGCCAAATCAAACCGAGCAAAGTGAAACAGTTTGAGAATGTTCGATGCTTCTAGCAGTTCTTTGAGTAGGGGTGCTTCTTGTTGGCCCAGTTCAATACGCACCACCGACACATAGCCGTCGGCGTCGGAGAGCTGCACTAAGCAGAGGCGATCGCGCTGGGGCAGCAGCCCCATGGTCTCGGTGTCACAGGCGATCGCACTGGCCTGCCGATAGCGAGCCAGCAGGTCGGGGGTGAGGTCGCGATCGCAGATTTCAAAACCGTCGGCCATAGGAGTTCCTAATCGTCAAGGGTGTCTAAGTCAGGCTGCCAGGGCAACCAGTCGGGGTCTAGCACCTGCTCCAGGGTAAACCACGGCTGCTCAGGAATTGTTGTATTTTTGAAAGTACCCGCCTTGAGAAATGCCCTGCGCGCATTACGGTACTCCGATAAGAAGTTGTCCTCCATGTATCGCTTCAGGCTGGGGCTATCCTCCAAAATAGTGCTGATCCTAATTCGGAAATTAGTAATTTCAAGGCTCCACCCCCGGAAACAGCGATCGCGCTCAGATTCCCAATAACAAAGCTTGAAGAAGTGCTCGCAAAGTAGCATGAGATAACTCTTCAGCGATCGCTTATCACTTCTGCCCAAGCTTTCAATTTCCTCAATCAGATTCTCCAAATCGAGCGCATCAAAGTTGCGGGATTGCAGATAGGTAACCGTGTCATCTACCCAAAGCTGATAATCCGCATCATACAAAGACGTTGACTCAACATTGGCTTCGCCACCCATTTGCAACTCCTCCTCCAATTGAATCTATGAGTTGGATAATCTAGCGGAGGCTGAACCTACTCCAGCCCGCCCAACGCCTTAGCCACCGTGTTCACGTCCTTGTCGCCCCGGCCCGAAGAGTTGATCACAATCCGGGGGTTACCCGTCAGCTGGGGGCAAAGGGTTTCCAGATAGGCGAAAGCGTGGGCGGTTTCGAGAGCGGGAATAATCCCCTCCAGGCGCGACACCCGCTGGAAGGCGTCTAGGGCCTCCTGGTCGGTGACGCTGTAGTATTCGGCCCGGCCCGCATCCTTCAAAAAGCTGTGCTCAGGGCCAACGCCGGGATAATCTAAACCGGCACTGATGGAGTGAGCCTCAATCACCTGCCCCTCGCTGTCTTGCAGCAGATAGCTCATCGCGCCGTGGAGCACGCCGACCCGGCCCTCCGTCAGGGTGGCCGCGTGCTTGCCGCTGGCTACACCGCTGCCCGCCGCCTCAATGCCGATCATCCGCACCGTGGGTTCATTCACAAACTCATGGAAAAGACCCATAGCATTCGAACCGCCGCCCACGCAGGCCATCAAAATATCGGGCAGACCGCCAAACTTCTCTAGGGACTGGGCGCGGGTCTCTTCGCCGATGATGGCGTGGAAATCGCGCACCATCATCGGGTAGGGGTGCGGGCCAGCCACGGAACCAAGAATGTAGTGGGTGGTTTCTACATTGGTTACCCAATCGCGAATCGCCTCGGAGGTCGCGTCTTTGAGGGTGCCGGTGCCCGCCGTGACGCCGCGCACCTCAGCTCCCATCAGCCGCATGCGGAACACATTCAGCGACTGGCGCTCCATGTCTTGCACGCCCATATAGATGATGCACTGGAGGCCAAAGCGTGCGCACACCGTGGCAGTGGCGACCCCGTGCTGCCCGGCCCCAGTTTCGGCGATGATGCGCTGCTTGCCCATGCGCTTAGCCAGCAGCACCTGCCCTAGGGCGTTGTTAATCTTGTGCGCCCCGGTATGGTTGAGGTCTTCGCGCTTGAGGTAAATATCGGGGCCGTTGCCGTCGGGGCGGCGGTAGTGGGCGGTGAGCCGCTCGGCGAAGTAGAGGGGGGTGGCACGACCGACGTAATCCTTCAGCAAGCCGTTCAGCTCAGCCTTGAAGCCAGCCTCGTCGCGGTATTGGTAAAACGCCTGCTCTAGCTCAAAGAGAGCGGGCATGAGGGTTTCGGGTACGTACTTACCGCCAAACTGGCCAAAGCGGCCCAGGGCATCGGGGCGAGCATCGGTGACGGCGGGGCGAGGGGAGAGCGGCGTTTGGGTCACGGGGTTGGCGGGGGTGAAGGGTTAGGATGTGCCCCCATTATAGAGAATGGCCTGACCCGATGCTAGGCAGTCCGGCGCAGGGGCTCGGGTGCCTGCCGCCGTTGCAACGAATGAATATGGTGGAACAGTTGCCAACAGTATTGTTCTGGTAGACCGCAGGTCGTCGCTCCGCGCATGACCACGCTGGAGTACCACTCGTTGGGGGCAATCTCTTCGTGGGTCTTGCTGATTACAGAATAGGTACGGGTCTCGGCGTAGGCTTGGCCATGACAGGTTACAGCGACCGTTTCGTGGCAGTAGCCTTCTTCGCGTAGATCCAGGGCGGGGCTGAGCCGCCAGGGTAGGTGGTAGAGCACGCCTTGCACTTTAGCTGTGGAGTCGGGGACAACATCTAACACACCACAGTTGCGCAGGCGCGATCGCCGAAAGAACCCCAGCCGATATCCAGCGAGGGTCGCTGGCCCAACCACGTAAGCGTGGGTGCTTTCGCCTAAAGAGCGCTTGAGGTCTACGGGGCACATGCAGGAACCGTAGGCAAAGTAGTAGAAGCGATCGTCTGGGTTATGGAGAAGGGTCATGGGCGATCGTCGAGAGCGGAGGGTTGAGAGTAATGGTATTGCCCCTAGCAATTCCTTGGTTGGAATGGAGGCAAAACTATGTCAGGAGTGAAGCTCTGCAATGGAGAGGACTACAAACCCAATCTACGGTTTTCCGGTCGGAATGCCGATGATTAAGACTATTACTTTTGTTTATATCACTCTATTTCTGAAGAGAAAAGCTTTCTTGATGAAGCCTTGATAAGTCTTTAAAATGCCCAGTGCAGGTTTGATAAAACCCTACTCTGACTGCTGCGGATCATCCTTTGAGGGATGCAGTCCGCTCATGCTCCATTGTCGTCTGCACGTTTGAATAAATTTATCAAGGCGGCGATCGTCGTTGAGGTCAAGTCGGTTACAGGTTGCTCGTCCTGTGGATGTCACACCAATCAAACGGGTTCCGTCAGTTGACCAGATGAAGTGATCCGCCCAGCGTTGCTGCCGAGGGTTAAACAAAGCAGTCTCTACCCCGGTTTCAGGATCAATACCTGTGGTGAAGTTGTAGCGCCTCTCATTGCAGCGGCGGCAGGCAAGGGCCAGATTATCAAGGTCATCTGTTCCTCCTAGAGATTGAGGCTGAAGATGGTCGATAGACAGTGGGGCTGAGCTTAAAAGCTCTGGATAGTGGCAGTACTCACACCGAAACTGAGCCCGTTGGCGCACCTGATAATGCAGCGCCTTAGGAAGACTCATGGGCTTGGGCGGCCATGACAGCGTTGATATAGCTGAAGATGTTGTCTAGCTCGCCGATTGTTTCTAGTTCGAGGCTTTCTTCGGCAGTGAGGGCGTCTGCCTTTTTTTTGTCAAGCAGCGTTTGCAGGCGATCGCCCAACTTGTCGGTGAATTTGAACAGCGTGAGGTTGTTGACCTGTTGGATGTACAAGCCTTCGGGCAGGATGGCTGAAGGCTTGAGTAGGGTTGCAGTCATAGCAGCTACGCACCGTTAAGAGGTATCTCAAGTTTAGCTGGGTTGCTCGATCGCTAAAGCACCAGGCCTACCAGGGGCAGCAGTTTGGTGCCGTGTTCGCCGAGCCAGCCAGCGGCGTTTTACACGTGGGGACGCAGCTAATCAATGGCCTCAGCAAAGCCATTGAAGTTTTGGGCGTAGGTGAGCCCGGTTTCGAGAGTAGTGGCGACGACGCTTTTGTCGGGGGCGGGTTTGGCGGCTTCGGCGTTGAGCTTGGCGGCGATGCCGGTGGTGACGGGGTCGTTGAGGCCCACGAGAATGGCTTGCAGGGCGGCTAGCTCGGCTGGATGTTGACGCGATCGGGCGGGGGCAGGGTGACTTGCTGAAACTCGATGGATGCGGTGTTGCCATCCCCGGTTTGGAAGACGTTGCCGGTGGCGTTGCCGCCGATGCTGATGTTGCGGCTGTTGTCGTTAACTTGCATGGATTTGCTCTCTGAAGCAAAAAACTGAGTGCTTACCAAGTTAGCCTTGGTGAAGTTGGTGCCGCGAATGTCGGTGCGGCTGAGGTCGGCACCGCTGAGGTCAATGCCTTTTAGATTCATGCCGCGCAGCGATTCGCCGCTGAGGTCTACCCCGGCAAAGTTGCGCTCTCCGGCGCGGTAGCGGCGCTTCAGTTCTTTAGCGGTGAGCCTTTGCATGGGGGCAGGGCAATTTCAGATTTTAGGTTTTGGATTCTGGATGGGGAGATGAGGTTGCTGGGTTGGCAGCGGTCAGGCTCTGCGCCACGCAGCATTGGGGAGATGTTACCTAACCCTACAAGGGCTCAGCGAGAATGTTGGTAATGTTTGGCAAAAAATCCAGATTTAGAAACCGGGTTGCTTCTGCGGGGGCGCGATCGCCGAATGCCACTATCCCAGGGTGGCGGTGCGGTGCGGCCCGGTAGGTGAATTGTGAAGGGCTGAGTTATCCTGGGGCCGCGACAGCACCCTGCGATCGCGCACATGGCCAAAATACGTTCACCCTGCTGAAGGCACAGCTTGTTGCTAGTAAGGCCCAAACATGCCGTTGGCGGGGTTATCAGCCTCGTCACTACAGCAAAACGCGCTGAAGTGCTGCACAAACTCGGCCTTGGTCAGCCAGCCATCCTGGTCGGCATCGAGCGGTGGAAACACCAGCGGCCCATAGACCGGCGACTCATTAAAAGCAGCTAGCATCTGCCCCCAGTCGGCCTGGTTGACTTTGCCATCTTCATCCTGGTCAAAGACATCGAAGATAGTCTCCATCAGGCTGATAATGTCATCGGCGTGGGGCTCGGTATCGGATAGGCCATCCTCGTAGTAGGCCAGCCATTCGGCTCGGCAAACTTGATGATTGTGGGCGGTATCGGCTTTTTTCTCCAGCCCCTGCCACTTGCGCATCAGCTTGTCTTGTAGCACCAGGCAGCGGGACGATCGCAGCGACCAGTTACGCAGGGTAGACAGCTTTTTGAACATCAGCTCGAAGTCTTTTTTGACCAACACCCCGGTGTAGTCAGAGTCGTACATGCTAAATAGCTTAGTCAATTTGCGCTGCTGCAAGTCGGTTAACATGGCCTGTGCGTCCCTCTGTCCCCGCAGTTGTCATCAGCCTATGGTACTTTCAGGTTGCCGATTGCTGCATGCCTCTATAGATGCTCATTGCTACGGGGTTCTCAATCTACAGATACCCCGCCGCCTGCATGGTAAACAGACGGGCGTAGCGGCCATCCTGGCGCAGCAGTTCCTCGTGGCTGCCCTGCTCGATCAGCCTGCCATTAGCCAGCACGATGATATTGTCGGCCCGCCGCACGGTCGAAAAGCGGTGAGAAATCAGAATTGCCATCTGATCCTGAGTAGCTTCGCGAAACTGCTCAAACAGGCGGGTTTCAGCCTCGGCATCCATCGCTGAAGTCGGCTCATCGAGCACCAGAATGTCGGCGTCGGTGCGCATAAAGGCGCGGGAGAGGGCAATTTTCTGCCACTGGCCCCCCGAAAGCTCCTGCCCGCCAAAGAACCACTTCCCTAGCTGGGTGTTGAAGCCCTCCGGCAGATCCTCAATGAATTCGGTAGCGGTGCCTTTGGCGGCGGCAACCTGCCAGCGCTGGGCATCCTCAAAGTCGGTGACATCGCCGACGCCGATATTTTCGCCCACCTTAAACTGATAGCGCACAAAGTCCTGAAAAATCACGCCAATGCGCTGCTGCACCACCTCGGCATCCCACTCTTGCAGGTCGCGCCCATCCAGCAGAATGCGGCCCTGACTGGGGGTGTAGAGCCGGGTGAGCAGTTTGATCAGGGTAGTTTTGCCCGAGCCGTTTTCGCCCACGATCGCCATCTTTTCCCCCGGCTTCAGGTGAAACGAGACCCCGTTGAGGGCGAGACGTTCACTGCCCGGATAGGTAAACGACACATTCTCAAACCGCAGCCCATCCGTCGGGTCGATGCCTCGATCGGCGGTGCCCATATCCTCAGGTACCGGCTGTTCTAGAAATTCGTAGAGGTTAGCCAGGTACAGCCCGTCTTCATACATACCGCCGATCGCCGTCAGGGTGCTGGCAAAAGTAGTCTGCCCCTGGCGAAACACCGTCAGGTACATGGTCAGCTCACCGAGAGAAATGCGGCCTGCGATCGCCTCCAGCACAATCCAGCAGTAGGCCAGATAAAACGATAGGGTGCTCAGCAATCCCAGCCCGTAGCTCCAGCTGCTGCGACGTACGGTCAGGCTGCGATCTTCCTTATATAAGCGCTGAAAAATATCTTGGTAGCGCTCCAGCAGCAGCGGCCCCAGGCCAAACAGCTTCACCTCTTTGGCAAAATCCTCCCGCGCCAGCAGCGCCTCTAGATAGATTTGCTGACGGGTTTCGGGCGATCGCCACTTAAACAGCCTAAAGGCCTCTCCCGCAAACTGGGTTTCAGCAATGAAGGCGGGCAAGGTGGCCACAGCCAGCAGCGCCACCGCCCAGCCCGAAAATTGCAGCAGCAGCCCGCCAAAGGTGAGCAGCGACAGCACGTCCTGCACCACGCCAAAGGTGCGATTCACCATACTGAGGGGCCGCGACGACGCTTCCCGCCGGGCCTGGGTCATTTTGTCGTAAAACTCAGAGTCTTCGAAGTAGGTCAGTGGCAGGGTCTGGGCCTTTTCGAGAATCATGACGTTGACCCGCTGCCCCAGCAGCACTCGCAGCAGCGATTGGCACAGGGCTAACCCCTGGCGCGTCCCGGCCAGCACCGCTACCAGCACCGCTTCTAGTGCCAGATACATTAGGGCGGCTTGGCGATCGATCGCTAAACCTGACTGAGCCGCCTTGACCACGCCATCGACGATTAGCTTGCCAACGTAGGCGATCGCCGCCGGTAGCAAACCAGCTACTAGGGTCAGCAGCCCCAGGGCCACCGTTAGCCGCCAGTCGGTCTGCCACACCAGCTGAATGGCTCGCTGCCCGTAGCGATACATGCCCAACGATTCGCCCAGATTGCGCCACGATGCCTTCTTTTTGGGGGACGAAACCCGCTTTACCCGATATTCACTCATTTTTCTACGATAGCGCCTTGGCTAGGCAGGGTGAGGGGGTAGGGGAGTGAGGGAGTGGGGAAGGTGAGGGAGATGAAGGAGATGAAGGAGCGGGGAAGGTAGGGGAGTTACTGCATAGGCGGGGTGGCGACGCTGGATGAAACTGGGCCATGCCCTTCTACAGAGAGGGAACTGACTATCGCAGTGCCCGCCGCCTCAGGTTGCACGCCGGTCAGGTATTCGGGGTGATTGAGCTCGCGCACTTTAAGGACGATTAAGTACTCATAAAACGCCTGGAGGGTGCACCAGGCCAGCCCGGCTCGGCCATCGCGCCAGCCACCGAGGATAAACATCATATAGAGCCACCGGGTCAGGGGGCGCATGGGCAGTCGCAGCGAGAAATCCTTCAGCGCTCGCCGGCGCTCGACTTCAGATTTGCCCCAGAAAAGAGCCCGCCAGTCGACGCGGCCTTCCTGGAGCTGCCGCAGGGTTTCTGCCGCCTCGTCGGTGGAGTAGCGGTTGTGCTTCTCGATCCAGCGGCTGAGCCCTTTGCTACAGGTGTAGTGGGGGTAGGTCTCTCGCAAAAAGCCGGTGGGGCCGTCTACGATTTCGCGCTCGGTGTGGCCGTAATCGTCAAACCAGACTTTGCCCCGCCGCAGCAGCCGCAGCTGGTAGCGCGGAAACTGGGTGCTGCGACGAATCCAGCTGCCCATAAACATGACCCGCTCGGCCACGTAGTAGCCAGCTTTGTCGCCGTTGGCGATCGCATCCAAACATTCAGCAAACAGCTCCGGCGTCATGCGCTCGTCGGCTTCGAGAATGTAGGCCCAGTCGTGGCGGTAGGGCACATGCTCCAGCATCCAGGTGCGCTGCTGGCCGTGGCTAGCGAAGGGATGCTCGATGAAGCGTATGGGGTATTGGGTGGCAATGGCCTGGGTGCGATCGCTGCTGCATGAGTCCACCACAATGACATCGTCTGACAGCAGGGCCGACTCAACGCAGGCCGCAATATCGCGCTCCTCATTGTGGGTGAGAATAAAAATAGAGAACATAGCGCGACACATCCCAACGTTAGACAGGAAATCCTCTCTGGTTTAGAGAACCCATTTTGGCCCCCAAACTGAAATTTACTCAGCAACTACGTGGCTAGCTATAGTTCTGAAACATCTTTATCTCCTCGTTATTGCCATCCAATAAAAAGGGGCAGCCAGTGGCTGCCCCAAGGGGTCAATAATAGGGTTCGAGCGGTAGGCTATAGCGCTTAGTCGATGGCTTCTTTCAGCGCATCCTTCACATCTTCTTTAGCGTGGGTAGCTTTGGCTTGGGCTTGCTTGGTCTCACCCTCTGCTTTGCCCCTGGTGTCACCGGTAATTTCACCCGCAGCGGCCTGCACTTTACCTTCAATATTTTGAGCCGTGGCCTTAATGCGATCTTCAATGGACATGGGGTACATTCCTTGTTTGAATCTCAACCAACTTTAGAGCTACAACCTCGGGCAGAGCATCTACAGGAAGGCGTAAATCAGGCTCTGCATTCTCATAGAGACTCAGGTGGGGATATCCGTCTTGAGGGTGGCATAGAACCCAGCTCAATCCCGCGTTACACTGTTAAAAACGCGTATTTGGGCGTCTTCGGTCTATGAGTTTAGAGATTAAAGCCGTGCAGGCACCGTATGGCGATGCGACGTACCGTACGCCGCCCCCAGATCTGCCCTCCTTGCTGCTCAAGGAGCGGATTGTCTATCTGGGCCTGCCCCTGTTCTCAGGGGATGACATTAAACAGCAGGTGGGTATTGACGTTACCGAGCTGATTATTGCTCAGCTGCTCTTCTTGCAGTTTGATGACCCTGACAAGCCGATCTTTTTCTACATCAACTCTACCGGCACCTCCTGGCACGACGGCAACATGATTGGCTACGACACCGAAGCCTTTGCCATCTGCGACACCATGAACTACATCAAGCCCCCGGTGCACACTATCTGCATTGGTCAGGCCATGGGGTCGGCGGCGGTAATTTTGGCAGCGGGCACCAAGGGCTATCGGGCTAGTCTGCCCCACGCTCGCATCGTGCTCAACCAGCCTCGCAGCGGTGCCCAGGGCCAGGCCACCGATATCGAAATCCGGGCGAAGGAAGTACTCGACAACAAGCGCTCCATGATGAGCATTTTGGCTAAGAGCACCGGCAAAACCCTAGATCAGGTGCTGCGCGACTCTGATCGCATGTTCTACATGAAACCAGAAGAAGCCAAGGAATACGGCATCATCGACCGCGTGCTGTCTAGCCGCAAAGAGCTGCCGGTGCCCGCAGGGGCAGGGCTTTAGGCCCAGGTATCAGGTTTGGGGGGCGATGACGCAGCCTCCCCGGAGGGGAATCGCCCCTCAAAGCCGGTCTTTAACCATCCCACGTCCGTTGTTTTATTTTTAGGTTGAAAGAGCACTATGCCCATCGGCACTCCCAAAGTTCCCTATCGTTTGCCCGGTAGCCAGTACTCCCAGTGGGTCGACATCTACACCCGCCTAAACCAGGAGCGGATTATTTTTCTCGGCCAAGAGGTCACTGACACTCTGGCCAACTCTATCGTGGCAGCTATGCTGTACCTCGACTCCGACGACAATACCAAGCCCATTTACCTCTACATCAACTCCCCCGGTGGATCGGTGACGGCGGGCATGGCCATCTACGACACCATGCAGTACATCAAGTCTGACGTGGTCACGATCTGTCTGGGTCTGGCCGCTTCCATGGGGGCGTTTTTGCTGGCGGCGGGCAGCCACGGCAAGCGAGTGGCCCTGCCCCACTCGCGCATTATGATTCACCAGCCTATGGGCGGCACCGGGCGGCAGCGTCTCCAGGCCAGCGACATCGCCATTGAGGCCAAAGAAATTCTGCGGGTTCGTCAAGAACTCAACGAAATGATGGCCCGCCACACCGGTCGCTCCATTGAGCAAATTCAAAAGGACACCGATCGCGACTACTTCATGTCGGCAGAGGAGGCTGTTGCCTATGGCCTAATCGACCGAGTGATTGAAGACCGCGCCCAGGAAATTGTTTCTCCTGCCACCGCTGCGGTGTAACTGGCTGCACCAATTTTGCCGACAGTTGGCAGAATAGGGCCAGCACACGACCCTCATTCTATTGAGTTAGCGAATCATGGCGCTGGCGCACTACTACCGCATACTGGGGCTGAGAACCGGGGCCAGCTTTGGCGATGTCAAGCTGGCCTATCGCAATCTGGCCCGGCTCTATCACCCTGACATCAACCCCGGCGATCAGCTAGCAAAAGAAAAATTCATTCAGGTGACCCAGGCCTATCAGGCTCTGGTAAATGCGCTGCCGGTGGAAGCCATAGCGGCTCAGCGCAAAGCCAATCCCAGCCAGGCCGCCAAAGCACCTGTCCAAACAACACCATCTGCTGCCACCCCCCGCCCTTCAGTACCCACCACCTCACCCGTCAAAGAGGTAGAATTCACCGTTAGCCCCACCCCGGGGGGGTCAGAGGCCGATCAACAGCTTAAGGTGAATAGCTTTAAGCAGCTGCGAGAGCTATTAAAGGGGCAGCGTTTTCCCCGAGCGGTGGCCCTGGTGGAGGGGCTGGTTCAGCGCTTCCCTGAAGATCCAGAGATTCGCCAGTGGCATGCCATCACTTATTACCGCTGGGGTCACGACTTACTCAACCACGGCAACCTTCAAAAAGCCGAAGCCTGTCTGAAAAAGGCCCGCCGCGTCGATCCCCAAAATCGCTCTCTATGCCAAGCCCTGCACCACGACTTTCAGCGTTTGGAGCAGCTACGTCAGCAGCCCGTAGCCCAAGCCCAGTAGAAGCCACCTGCGTTAAGACTTTCTACTGGTTCGCGATTATGGTCTCGAACCATTGCTCGAAACGGATAGACAGAGCAATGAGGGAATACTCGGTTTCGGCCTGGCGGCGGCAGGCGTAGCGATTGAGCCGGTCGATTTTAGCGATCGCATCCACCAACCTCTGCACATCATCCGGCGGCACCAGCCAGCCGGTCTTGCCTGGCTGCACAATTTCAGCCGGGCCACCGCGGGCGTAGGCAATTACCGGCACGCCACAGGCCAGAGCCTCGATCGCCACATTGCCAAAAGCTTCGACCCAGCGCGGCGTCATCACCAGAGCTCGGCACTGGCGCAGCACCTGCTGAAGCTCGTGGGTGGGCAAAAACCCCAAGTAGCAGTCGGCAGCTCGGGGAAAGCGATCGCACAGGGTCTGCCAATAGTCGGCGTCTTCCAGCTTGCCCAAAATCTTCAGGGGGGCCTGGGCGATTTCGGCCGCTTCCAGGGCATCTTCTAATCCCTTTTCAGGGGAAATGCGACCCAGCCAGGCCAGGGCATCGCCGGGGGTTGAGCAAAATTCGTATAAGTCCAGATCAACGGCGCTGCTGAGTAGCTCAAAGGCATTGGCCACCCCAAACGTTTCGGCCTGAGTGCGTGTGTAGGCTCCTAGGCGTTGGGGAAACTGTTGAGCGACCCGGCAGATAGCCTCATCCATCACATCGCTGAGGGAGCCCATGGTGACAAAGTGGGCTACCGGAGTAACGAAAAACTCCGTCAGGTAAAAGGGCAACCAGTCGTAGGCCAGGTTGACGATCAGGTCAAACTCAGCCTGGTGCTGCCGAGCGTAGCGCCACATCGCGCCCAGCGCACTGTCTGCGGGGAGCACGACCGGCGCGCTGCGTCCCTGGGTATGGGCCGTGGGCTGCAACCGCCCCGGCACCGTCACAATGGTCGCATCCCCCAAGCTCGACCCCTCGGGGGCCAGCACCGTGATCTGGTGGCCGCGATCGCGCATGCCCTGGGTCAGGTTGAGCAGGGTGAGCTCTACCCCGCCCCCCAAACCAGACCCTAGCGGCCCGACGGGAGTTGAGACAAACAACAGGCGAAGGGAAAGAGTCATAGGGAGATATGGAAAGCTCGAGGAATAGGGAGGTCAGGGGACAAGGCGCTAGCTAGCGGGGGGGGAGACGATGGCCCTCCGGAGTCAGTCTTTGGCCATCGCTGTCGTAGGGTGAGTCGAGAGAGGTCGTCTCGGGGGTCAGCGCCGCTGAATAGGTTGCCGCTGGGATGCGGTTGAGCTGGCTGAGCGCCCACTGGGCGGTTTCTTGGACGTCAACATCGGGGTCTTGGGTCGCATGGGCCAACATGTGGCTGAGCTGCACCACCGTGTCGTAAATCCGGCTCAGATCGCGAATGGCGTTTTTGCGCACCTCGGGGCTGGGGTCTTGCAGGCCGAGGGCCAAGGCGCGATGCATGGGCTTGAGGCCGCGGCTGCTAATCTCGGACAGGGCGGCAAGAATCAGGCTTTTTTCCTGAGAATCGGCATCGAGCAGGCCATTGATCAACGGCTGCATGGCTTCAGAATGGCCGCGCTGACCCAACTCCCAAATGGCGTGGCGACGTACCGCACCATCGCGGTTAGCTAGCTCATGGATTAACGAATCCACAATATCCCCAGAGGTGAGACGGGTGGTGGCGTCTAGGGTCGGGTCAACGGCCCCTACCGCTGGGGTAGCCAGACCGAGGGCAGGGGCCGTCAACGTCTCGCGATGCTCAGCTGTGCTTGAGGGAGCAGTGGCATGATCTGGGACAGGGGAAGGCTCAGCACTGCCCCTGTCCTGGGAATCTGTGCTGGGCAATCGTTTCAAGTTAGCGGTTGAACGCTTCGCCGATCGCCCCTGCCCCAAAAATCGCCAGCCCCCCAAGCAGCCGGCTAGCGCCAGCCCTCCCAACAGCAGCCATATCCAGCGGCGGCCAGAATCAGAAGGCGCGGCGCTCTCAACCGCAGCAGGTGCAGGCGATTTCTGGTTTTCACCCGCAGGGGGCTCAGCCGGTGCCCCTGTCTCGGCAGCATTGACATCGTCGCCTTCAGTCCCCGGCCGCAGCAGCACAGGGTTGGGCGCAGGAGCCGCTGGCTGAGCGAGCTGCCCGGTATTTGACTGGGCAGAGCCTGGGGCAGTGGTTGCTTTGGCGATCGCAGACCCTAACCCCAGCCAGCCAGTCATAGATAACCCCGCCGCCAGAGCTAAAACAGCAAACCCCACCCCAGAAGCACTGCGGCAGCCCGGCCCTCTTCCTGGCGTTGGCATTTTAAATCTCATATTGGCCCATAGCTGGCGGCGACGGTTGCCCCTAAGGTAACTTAACCTGCCGAGGGCAGCGGGATCTAGGGTGAATGGGTAGCGGGTAGGGGAGTGGATGGGTAGGGGGGGATGGGTAGGGGGTGGATGGGTTCGCGGATTGATACCTCTCACTTGGCCATAATTTACGACGGGATTACCCGCCTGTTTTTCTATTTTCAAGGATTAAGCCAAGCGGTCAATGCAGGATGTGGCCCAACCCATCCACTCCCCACCCACCCACTCTCCTACCTAGTCCGGTTCCACTGGGGTACTGTCTGCCGGGGTTGCGGTCTCATAAGCCAAAGTTAACCGGCGTAGCTTTTGAGTCAGAGCATCGCGCTGGTTAATCAGGTAAATGCTGACTAGGGTAAAGCTGACTCCCAGCCACTGCAAAGAACTTAGGGTTTCGCCCAAAAACAGGTTGCCAAACAGCAGGGCAAATACCGGGGTCAAAAAGGTTAGGGCGCTGAGACTGGTGAGGTTGCCCTGAGCCGCTAAAAAGAAGAAAATACCGTAGGCCAGGGCACTGCCAAAGATGGTCGAATAGGCGATCGCCCCCCAATCTAGCCCCGTCAATCCCTGCCAGGGCTGCAATTCCCCCAGGGATGACAGCACAAACAGAGGAATGCCTCCCAGAACCATGTGCCAGCCTGTGGCCACAACAGGGTCAACATGACGGCAAACGTAGCGAATCAGAATTGTGCCCGTGGCCATTGACAGAGCCGCCAATAGCATCAGCCACTCGCCCCCCTGTAAGAGGGTGTTGAGGGCTGTGCCCCCAGTTAGCCAGGCCGTGTCGCCGTGGAATAGCGAAAAAATCCACTCGTCGGGCAGACCCAGCAGACTGATACCCGCAATGCCCCACAGCAGGCCAATCCAGCCCAGGGTGCCAATGTATTCGCCAAATAGCCCCCGCGCCATCACCGCCACCGCCAGAGGTTGAGAGTCAATCATCACCGAGCCGAGCCCAGCTCCGGTGCGCTGCAGGCCCGCCGCCAGAAATCCTTGAAACAGCGTGCCATCCACCAGAGCAAAGAGCGCTATCCACAGCCAGCCCTGGCGGCTAATCGCCTGGGGACGGCCCAAAAACAACCCCACCAACAGTACGAGCAGGCCAGCGGGCAGCAGCCGGATACCCGCCATAAAGAACGGTGTGGTATGGGGCATGGCTCCCTTCATCGCCACCATGGCTGTGCCCCACAAAAAGAAGGGAGCAATCAGCACAACGGGGTTGCGAGTGGCCGACTGGGGAACGGAGACTGAATCCATGGTGGGGAAATGAAGGGCGATGGTTAAGAACCCGCAAGGGCAAGCGCAGCGGCCAAAAAGGTTTTCTTTAAGGAATGTTAACGCAGTTCGGGGTAGGGTGCTGTCCTGCCCAGGATCGCTCAACCCCTAACAGGCTGAGACGCTGACGCCCCGCCACAGTGTTGTTTTGGCTACAATAAACCCTGGCCCTAGCCCGCTCAATGCCGAGGCCACCTACTGTTCACCCTTGTCCGCCTACAGTTGTTGATACCCCTATGATTTGGCCGTTTTCTCGCCGTTCTCGCAAGTCCATTGCCCGCATCGAAGTGACCGGCGTGATCGGGGCCGCCACCCGTAAGCAAATGCTAGAGGCCCTCAAAGAGATTGAGGAAAGGCGTTTCCCGGCTCTGCTGCTGCGCATCGACAGCCCTGGCGGCACCGTAGGCGATTCCCAGGAGATTTACGCCGCTCTCAAACGGCTCAAAGACAAGCTCAAAATTGTGGCCAGCTTTGGCAATATCTCCGCCTCGGGTGGGGTCTACATTGGCATGGGGGCCAACCACATTGTGGCCAATCCCGGAACGATCACCGGCAGCATCGGCGTCATTTTACGGGGCAATAACCTGGAGCGCCTGCTCGACAAAGTGGGCGTGTCATTCAAGGTCATTAAGTCAGGCCCCTACAAAGACATTCTCGCCTTCGATCGCGAACTCACCGACCCCGAAAAAGGCATTCTGCAAGAGCTGATTGATGTCAGCTATAGCCAGTTTGTCAAAACCGTCGCCGAGGCTCGCCACCTTAGCGAAGAGACAGTGCGCAGCTTTGCCGATGGCCGCATTTTTACCGGCGAACAGGCCCTCCAGCTCGGTGTTGTCGACCGGCTCGGCACCGAGGAAGACGCCCGTCGCTGGGCCGCCGAACTGGCTGGCCTCGACCCTGACAAGGCCGAGTGCATCACCTTTGACGAGAAAAAGCCTCTGCTGCGACGGCTGGTGCCCGGCAATAGCAATGTCGCTGTCGCTGGACTGACCTACCCTGCCCTGGCGATACCGGCCCTCAATGCAACCCTAGAGTGGCTGGAGTTTGAACGCTCCACCAGCGGCATGCCCCTGTGGCTCTATCGTCCCTAAGGGCATGCACAGATCAGTGCCCTGGTAGGATTAAAGCAGTAAAATGCAGTCAATTCTCTGCCCCAATTGTAGCCGTTGGTGCCATTGGGGCTTTGAAGAATGACCTTTGGAGGCTAACGCGTGGACTGGCGAATGTGGGCAATTCGGGGAGCGGTGACGGTACCAGAAAACACGGAGGGGGCAATTCGGGAGGCCGTCACAGAGCTGATGGATGCCCTCGAAGAGCGCAACCACCTCGACCCGGCCTGCATTATTAGCGCCACCTTCTCTGTCACCCGCGACCTAGATGCGGTGTTTCCGGCAGCGATCGCCCGCCAGCGACCTCAATGGGACAATGTCGCCCTGCTCGACGTGCAGCATATGCATGTCGAAGGCAGCCTACCCTGCTGCATCCGCATTTTGATGCACGTGCAGCTTCCCGTCCCCCACGGCAAAATTCAGCATGTCTACCTGCGCGGTGCCCGCGACTTGCGCCCCGATCTGGTAGTCACAGGATAGAAGGAAAACTTTGACAGATTCTGAACTGTAAAAACGGCCTCAAATTATGGCCTTGTGTGCCTAAATCTGGGGTCGTTTTTGTTGAGCGATCGCGTCTAATGCCGCTTCAGCCGGATGCCTAAAAAGAGGTCGTACAGAAAGCCAAAGAAGTCTTTCATTTGCAGCAGCCCAAGGGACTGGGGCGACCCTTTTTCGTCGAGCAGGGGCCGCATCACCTCGTAGGTAGGCTTGTACTTATACCAGGGCACCGAGGGCCACAGGTGGTGCACCAGGTGATAGTTCTGACCCATGATCAGCAGATTGAGAATCGGGCTGGGGTAGACCCGAGCATTCTTCCAGCGATCGCGATCTTCAAACGGTCGGTGGGGCAGATAGTCAAAAAACAAGCCTAGGGCAATGCCCACCACTAGAGCAGGCGAAAACCAGTAGTTAAAGATGTAGCCCAAAAAGTCGAACCGCCAGGCGATAAACACCAGTAGCCCCACTGCGGAGCGCCCCAAGAACCACTCCAGCAGCTCCCAATTGCGCCAGAGGCGACGCTTAAAAAAGTAGATTTCGTGGTAAAAAAAGCGCGCTGCGATCAGCCACAGAGGACCGCCCGTCGACACGTAATGATCTGGGTCATTCTCAGGATCGTTGACGTGGGCGTGATGCTGCAGGTGCACCCGCGTAAACACCGGAAACGAGAACCCTAAGATTAGAGCGCTGCCGTGACCTAGCAGGGCATTCACCGCGCGGTTGCGGTGAGCCGAGTTGTGGCTAGCGTCATGAATCACTGTCCCCGCCAGGTGTAGAGACAGCACATTCATAAAAAACACACACCAGCTGGCCCACTGCCAGCAAAAATAGCCCACCGTAGACAGACTAATCAGCCCGACGGAAGCTATAAACATGAGAGAATTGAGGCTCAACCCGCCTTCGGTTTTGAGTAACTCAGGGGGAACCGTTTTTCGAACCGTCAGGGCTTCAGCTGCCACCGACATGATGCATCGCTCCTACACCAGTGCCTTCGGTAGTATACGTTACGATGCTTTATTAATAAAGTTTTGTGACACAGTCTAAGGTACGAGCTGCCCAGACCGCTCGCTGTCGATAGCGCGCCAGACGAGCGTTGACCGCTTTAGCCCCTCGTCGACTGCCCATCGTCCGTGAAAACGCTGAAATTCTTGCTGGTTTTGGGGTGACGCGTAAAGCCTAGCGGCATTCGTGCTACTATCCCTGTGCTTTATGGCTGCTAGTTTAAGGGCTTGATTAAAGGTCCTATGCGGTAGCGTTTTACTCTCAGTAGAGGTCGTTTATGCCCCTGCGCAACTCTGTCCGCCGCACCAAAATTGTTGCCACCATCGGCCCTGCCACCCAAAATGCCGACGTGCTGCGGGAGCTGATCGAGGCTGGGGCCACCACCCTGCGGCTCAACTTCTCCCACGGCAGCCACGACGATCACCAGCGCAGCATTCGCCTGATCCGGCAAATCTCCTTCGAGCTCAATCAGCCGGTGGGCATTCTGCAAGACCTCCAGGGGCCGAAAATTCGCCTGGGCAAGTTTGAGCAGGGCTCCATCCAGCTGGCTAAAGGCGACTCCTTTGTGCTCACCAGCGAGATTATTCCGGGCACCCAGGAGCGGGCCTGCGTCACCTATGACAAGCTGGCCCAGGAAGTGCCCTCCGGCTCCACGATTTTGCTGGACGACGGCAAAGTTGAAATGCAGGTGGAGTCGGTCGATCTGGTGGCCCAGGAGCTTCACTGCCGTGTGGTGGTTGGCGGCACCCTGTCGAACAATAAGGGGGTCAACTTCCCTGGGGTTTACCTCTCGGTCAAGGCGCTCACCGACAAAGACCGCGAAGACCTGCTGTTTGGCCTCAACCAAGGCGTTGACTGGGTGGCCCTCAGCTTTGTGCGCAACCCCCAGGATGTGCTCGAAATCAAAGAAATCATCCATGCCGCTGGCAAGAATGTGCCGGTGATCGTCAAGATTGAGAAGCACGAGGCCATTGAGCAGATGGAGGCCATTCTCTCCCTCTCCGACGGGGTCATGGTGGCTCGGGGCGATCTGGGGGTAGAGCTACCCGCCGAGGAGGTGCCAATTCTGCAAAAGCGGTTGATTGCCATGTCTAACTCCCTGGGCATTCCGGTGATTACGGCTACCCAGATGCTCGACAGCATGGTGTCAAACCCCCGCCCCACCCGAGCTGAGGTGTCTGACATTGCCAACGCTATTCTCGACGGCACCGATGCGGTCATGCTCTCCAACGAAACCGCCGTGGGCAAGTTTCCGGTAGAGGCGGTGGCCACCATGGCGAAGGTGGCCGTGTGCACCGAGCAGGAAGGCCTATCCCTGGGCGATCGCAATGACGGTGGCGGTGCCCGCTCGATTCCCAACGCCATCAGTCAGGCGGTGGGCCGCATTGCGACGCAGCTCAACGCGGCGGCCATCATGACCCTAACCAAATCTGGCGCTACCGCCCGCAACGTCTCAAAATACCGCCCTCAGACGCCGATTCTGGCAGTGACCCCCCATGTCCATGTGGCGCGTCAGCTTCAGCTGGTGTGGGGAGTGCGGCCGCTGCTGGTGCTGGATTTGCCCTCTAGCACTCAGACCTTTCAGGCGGCCATGAGCGTTGCCCAGGAAAAGGCCCTGCTCAACGATGGCGATCTGGTGGTGCTAACGGCGGGCACCCTGCAGGGGATATCGGGTTCTACCGATTTGATCAAGGTAGACGTGGTGACAGCGGTGCTAGGGCGCGGCGTGGGCATTGGCGAAGCCTCGGTGAGCGGGCGAGCCCGGGTGGCCCACAATAGCCTGGAGGTCAACGACTTTAACGACGGCGAAATTTTGGTGGTGCCCCACACCAGCGCTGATTTTGTCGAGGCCATTCGCCGGGCGGGCGGCATTGTCACAGAAGATGACAGCCCCACCAGCCACGCAGCGGTGATTGGCCTGCGGCTGGGGGTGCCGGTGATCGTGGGGGTTAAAAACGCCACCGAAATCATCCGCGATGGCAGCATCCTGACCCTCGATACCCGGCGGGGGCTGATCTACTCTGGAGCCCTGGGGCCTGTCAAGAATGAGCCTGCCATGAGCTTTTAGCGCGTTTTGGTCAGCCTAATTGTCGGTCGGTTAAAACATAAAGACTCCGGCATCTAGATGCCGGAGTCTTTATGTTTTAGTGAACTATGCCATTGGGACGTTAAGATAATGCCCCGGCTTAACCTATTTATAAAGCTCAGTAGACAGGCGGAATGCCAGAATACCAGGCAATAGAGCTACGGCTAGGGCAATAAAGACTTGGGTATCGGAAAGGGGCATAAAAAATACTCCTCAAGCTGAGTGAATAACGCTTAAGCAAAGACGCTTAGCCTAGACCGATTGTTAACTAAGATGGGAGCTTTCGCAGGGTCGGCTAGCCTAACTGTTACAGAGCTTAACGGGAACCCCCTAGGCAGCGCTAGTGGTTCTGGTTGGGGTTAGCCCTAGGGGGCTGCTAGGCTGAAGAGCCACGATCGCTGCGGTCTTCATTTTTATTCAGTGTGCTTCGCGATGCTTGATATGGATACAACTCAACCCGTGCGTGGCGACTTTGATCGGCAGCTGCTGCGAGTGCAGCGCGATCTGCTGCGCATGGGGGCGCTAGTTGAAAACTCCTGCGTGCTGGCTCGGGAGGCACTGTGCGATCGCAATCTTGATGCCGCCCAGCGGCTCCACCATCACGATAAGCAAATCGACAAGTTCTATCGCCAGATCGAGATGGACTGCATGCACCTGTTTACGCTCCAGGCTCAGCCTGAGGCCGAAGATCTGCGCCGCATTGGAGCATTTATGCAACTGGTGCGCGACCTAGAGCGCATTGGCGACTATGCCGAAGATCTCGGCGAAGTGGCGATCAACCTCTTTCCTTACCCCGTGCACCCGTTGATGGGGCGGGTGCAGACCATGCTCGATCGCTGCCGGTCGATGGTCGCCATGTGCCTACTGGCCCTCTCTGACCTCGACGCCAAGAGCGGCTTAGAGATTAAGCAGAAAGACGACGCCATCGACGCTGACTACGACGAGCTGTATGCCCTGCTGGCCCACCAGAGCAACCTGAGCGGCTCAGTTGAGCCGACGGTGCTGCTGGTGCTGGCCATTCGCTACATGGAGCGGATTGCCGACCACGCCACCAACATTGGTAAGCGGGTGGCTTACATTGTCACGGGCGAGCGGTGAGCTGGGGCAAGGGTTTAGGGTTTAGGGGTAGTTTTGAAACCTCATACCCGATACCCTACGCCCCTTTACAAAACGTTGCCTTCCATTGACAAAAAGATTTGACAGCGGTCCATTTCCTGAGAAACTGTAGGGTGTAACCGACTCCCCATCGTTTGAGGGGTTTAGCCTCCTTGAGAGGCTGAGCCTGAGGTGAGGGTTACTTTCCCCTGCCGAGTTCATCTGCGGCTGTAGCAGTTACACTTGGGCGTTGGCTACCCCAGGCTGTCGGTTGTCCTCTCGATCATAGCTAGAGGAGGGAGCCAGGGCGTTGTCTGCAACCTTGCCTTGAGGAAGACGAATCGAGGTCGGTTGCCGCTACGGCTTCACCCCCAGCACTGGTTTCGGCGTCGCCTCGTTGCCACAGGCAGCGTACTGAGACCGCATCCCTTGGGGCTCACACGGGTTGATGACCTGTCGTAGCCCAGGGCACCCCAGTCATGAATAGTTTTAGGAATCAGTCGCTACATGGAACTCTCGATCGCGGCCTTACTGGCAAGCTTTGCCAAAGATAAAACCCACACCCTCAAGGGTCTAGAGAAAAAGCTGCACTGCAACGACGATACTAGCCAGCGCGACCTGCAGATTGCCGTTGACGCCCTAGAGCGCATTGGGGTGCTAGTCAAAGAGCGGGGCAAGTACCGCCGCGAGCTAGAAGAGAACGTAATTGAGGGCAAGCTGCGCTGCTCCAGCAAGGGCTTTTGTTTTGCCATTCAGGACGAAGAGGGGGCCGACGATATCTACGTGCGCGAGAGCCAGCTGAATACGGCCTGGAACGGCGATCGCGTGCTGGTCAAAGTCACCAAAGAGGGCAGCCGTCGCCGCAGCCCCGAAGGCGAAGTGCAGCTGATTTTAGAGCGGGCCAATGCCTCAGTGCTGGCCCGCGTTAAACAAGAAGCTGACGACTACCGTGCCGTCCCCCTCGACGATCGCCTGCTGTTTGAGCTGGCTCTGGTAGCCAACGGCGGCGACCTGGCCGATGCCGTCGATCAACTGGCCCATGTCGAAATTGTGCGCTATCCCCTAGGGCAGCACCCGCCCCAGGGCCGGGTCGCCCAAATTCTCGGCAGCGACGCCGAAGCCGCCGCCGACATCGATATTGTCTACTGCAAGCACGATCTGCCCCGCAAGTTTTCTGACGCGGTGCTGAGTGCCGCCCAGGATTTACCCACCCGCGTGCTCAAGGCCGATATCAAAGACCGCCTTGACCTGCGTGAGGCGCTTACCATAGCCATTGACGGCCCCAATGCCCAGGTGATTGACGACGCCCTCAGCCTAGAGCGCACCGCCGCTGGCCAGTGGCGACTGGGCATTCACATCGCCGATATTTCCCACTACGTGCCCGCCCATTCCCCCATTGACCAGGAGGCCTGCAAGCGCGGCACCTCGGTCTACCTGGGCGATGAGGTGATTCCGATGCTGCCGCCGCCCCTGTCTGGCCCGCTAGGGTCACTGCTGACGGGCAAAGACCGGCTGGCGATATCGGTGCTGGTTACCCTTGACGACACCGGTGCCGTCAAGGAGTACGAGGTGCAGCCCACGGTGGTGGCCGTAGATCACCAAATTTCTTACCAAGAAGCCCAGGGAATATTGGAGCGCGATAACTCCGATGTCCTGAAGAGTCTGGGCATCAAGCCCAAGGCCCTCAAGGCGCTAGAGCCGGTCTACGACCTGATGGATAACCTGCTCTACCTGAGCCAGGCGATCAAGCGGCAGCGCCTGCATCGCGGCTCCTTTGAGCTGAACCTGCCCGAATACGACTTCCCCGCCGATGCGGGTGAGCCGCTGGCCCACTACCGATCGCCTAAGTTTCAGTACGACGACGAAGGACTGCTCGGGGTGATGGTGACGGCCACCAGTTTACCCTCCCGCCAGATCGTGACTGAGTGCATGCTGCTGGGCAACCAGCTGATTGCTCAGCAGCTCAAGGCGCTGGGGGTGCCCGCCATCTACCGCCTGCACCGCGCCCCCGATGCTAGCGACGTGCAGGAGCTGGTCAAACTGGCCGAAAACATGGAGATTCAGCTCACCCTAACTGACGAAGCGGCCCCCCAGCCTAAAGACTACCAGCGGTTTGTGGAGCAGTTTGCCGCCTCAGGGGCCGAGAAGATTCTCACCTACCTGCTGCTAGAGACCATTCAGCCCGCCTTTTACAGCACCCACGCCGACCTGCACTTTGGGCTGGCCCTCACCGAGGGGTATACCCACTTCACCTCGCCCTCCCGCCGCTACGCCGATTTACTGATCCACCGCATTCTCCACGCGGTGTTTGAGTCGGGCCGCGATCGCCGCTCCACCCGATCCAAAGACCCGGCTAACCTGCGCCATAGCTCTTGCCACGGCCAGGTCAACTGGAATGTGCTGCCCCCCGAGATTCAGCACGAGTTAGAGGACGATCTGCCCCGCATCGCCATTCACCTGACCGAGCGCGAGCGGTTGGCCCAGGAGGCCGAGTCAGACCTAGAGGGGCTGAAGAAAGCGGAGTTTATGCGATCGCACACCGGCGAGGTCTTCCACGGCCTGATTACTGGGGTGCAGTCCTACGGCTTCTTCGTCGAAATTGAAGAATTGCTGGTTGAAGGGCTCGTCCACGTCAGCTCCCTCAAAGACGACTGGTACGAATATCGCGCCCGTCAGCAAAAGCTCGTGGGCCGCAAAAACCGCCAGCAATACCGCCTCGGCGACAAAGTCGATGTGCAGGTCAAGAGCGTTGACTACTACCGCCAGCAAATTGACCTGGTCGCCGTCGGCGGCGGCAGCCAGGCCCCCGAAGACGAAGACAACAACTACAGCGAAGACGACAACGGCGACCCCATCGAGGAGCGCGAGGAAGGGCGCGACGGTGGGCGGGATGAGAGTGAGTAAGTGAGTGGGGAGTGGGGGAGATAGGGAAGGTGGGGAGACGAGGGAATAGAGAGTGGGGCGCTGGCTTGAATGCTGCCCGGTCGTTAGGATGAAGCAGGACGGGTGGGGTCACAGTCATCTCAACTTAGAATTACCTGCTTCCCTACCTCCCCCATCCTCCCTATCCTCCCCACCCCTTCCCCATGTCTATAACCCCACCCCCTGCACCCTCTCGTCCCCTGATTGTGGGCGTTACCGGCGCATCGGGGCTGATCTACGCCGTGCGCACCCTCAGACACGTGCTCAACTCCGATGGTGTGGTTGATCTAGTGGCATCTAAGGCCTCGCAAATGGTGTGGCAGGCCGAATCAGGCATTCACATGCCCCTTGACCCTGAGAAGCAGGAGCAGTTTTGGCGCGACCAGGCGGGGGTGCCCACCACAGGCAAGCTACGCTGCCATCCCTGGGGCGATGTGGGGGCGACCATTGCCAGCGGCTCGTACCGGGCGGCGGGGATGGTGGTGATACCGTGCAGCATGAGCACCGTAGGCCGACTGGCGGCGGGCCTGAGCTCTGACCTGCTGGAGCGAGCCGCCGATGTTCAGCTTAAAGAAGGCCGCAAGCTAGTAGTGGTGCCGCGCGAAACTCCCTTTAGCCTGATTCACCTGCGCAACTTGACCACCCTGGCCGAGGCTGGCGCAAGAATTGTGCCCGCCATTCCGGCCTGGTATCACCAGCCCCAGACCATCGACGACCTGGTAGATTTTGTGGTAGCCCGCGCCCTCGATCAGCTCGACATCGACTGTGTGCCCCTCAACCGCTGGCAGGGGCACCTATCTAACGCCTAACCTCCGCGAGGCACGATAGGATGGGCAGGATGACGCTATAGGGCTAACCATGGCTACCATCCGTCTAATTGTGGTCTTGCTGGTTTTGGGGGCAGTGCTGCTGCTGGGGGTGCAAAATTTGGCCCCGGCTCTACCCCTGGTCTTTTTTGGCGGCACGACCCAGGCTTTGCCCCTGGGCATTTGGCTGACGGGGGCTGTAGGTTTAGGGGCGTTAACCACCCTGGTATTGACCGCCCTGTTGGGGTCTATTGGTCCTAGCAGCGGCGATCGCTCTACAGCCTACAAATATCGGCCTCAGTCCTTCTACGAACCCGCTGACCCTGGTGCAGGCTCGACATCCGCCCAGGCTGGGCGCAACGTACCACCACCCTACACCGATTCCAGATCGAAGAGTGGTGGAGCAGGGCGACAACCCACCTCTCCCAGCACCAGCGGTAATCCGGCTGACGATGACCCTAGCTGGCGAGCCTGGACTAACCTCAAATCGCCCGCCCAGTGGAGCGATTGGGAATCGCTTAGCCAGGCCCCAAAACCTGAAACCTCCCCTACGACCTCGGCGGCATCAGCGTCAGGAATAGTCGATAGCGTCACCACCTGGTTTAGCAGCAGCAAGCAGCAGGCCAAGCAGCAGCAGCGGGTCAACGAATCGCTGCGCGAACTCGACACCGACTGGGATGAGCTAGAAAATCGCCCCTACCGCGCCCCTGGCGTTAGCCCAGTAGAAGATCATCTGGATGATATTACCCAAGGCTGGGAACGGAACAGCGACCCCAACCGTGACTTTGAAGCCTCCCAAGCGCCGCGCCGCATGTATCGAGACGGATCGCTGTACTCCTATAGCTACCGTGATGAAGGCGACCCAGCACCCCAGAGCGGCCAAGTTGACAACATTTACGCGCCCCCTGATGACGTTGTTTACGGCAACGATCCAGACCCTCGGTATGCCGACGCTAGCTACCCCCGAGGTTCGGTATACGCCGCTGACGACAGTGCCTACAGTAGCGATAGGGACGGGGATGACGACCTAGGCGAACCCGAAATCGCTGAGGACGGCGTTGTTGATGCCGACTATCGGGTGATTGTGCCCCCCTACATCGCCGCTGCCGAAGCTGCTGCCGTCGAGACCTGGAGCGATTCGCGAAGCGATCCGTCCCGGAATCGCAGTGAACCGGCCCCAGACCGCCCACCCGATGACGGATGGGACGACACCGACGACATCCTCACACCCTAACCCCCCACCTTCCTCACCCCCTCATCTCCCCCCACTCCATCACTCCATCCCTCCATGACCCTGACCGATCGCCTTAGCGGCATTAACCTCTACCTCATCGGCATGATGGGCGCTGGCAAAAGCAGCACGGGCGCGGCTCTGGCCCAGAGGCTCGGCTACCAGTTCTTTGATACCGATACCGTGGTAGAAGCGGCGGCGGGGCAGTCTATCCCCGACCTCTTTGCTAGCCAGGGAGAAACCGCCTTTCGCCAGCTTGAAACCAAGGTGCTGGCGGAGCTTTCGGCCTACCGGCGGCTGGTGATCGCCACGGGCGGTGGCATTATCACCCAGCAGCAAAACTGGAGCTACCTGCACCACGGCATTGTGGTGTGGCTAGATGTGCCAACCGCAGTCCTGCAAGAGCGATTGGCAGGGGAATCGGGTCGCCCGCTGTTGCAAGGGCAGGATTGGGAAACTAAGCTGACAACCCTTTTAGAGCAGCGGCAACACCTCTACGCTCAGGCGGATGTGCGATTGACCGTGGGGGTGGGGGATGAGGTGGGGGCGATCGCCGCCCGCATCCTAGACCTAGTGGCCGAAAGAATTCAGTCTGAGGCTAATTCTGAGGCTGATTCTGCCGTGCTCAATTGATACACTACTGGCAGCTTGATTTCTGCCCACCCTATCGGTAGCGCCATGGTTCAGTCTTCTTCGCAAACGGGCGGTGTCCACGAGGCCGAGGCCGCCCGAGTTCGCATTCTCAGCGAGGCGTTGCCCTACATTCAGCAGTTTCGGGGCCGCACGGTGGTGGTGAAGTACGGCGGCGCAGCGATGAAAGACGGCAGCCTGAAAGCCGGCGTGATCCGCGACATTGTGTTTATGTCCTGCGTGGGCATTCGCCCCGTGGTCGTGCACGGCGGCGGCCCCGAAATCAATATTTGGCTGGGCAAGCTGGGCATTGAGCCCCAGTTTAAAGATGGCCTGCGGGTCACCGATGCCCCCACCATGGATGTGGTGGAAATGGTGCTGGTGGGCCGGGTCAACAAGGAGCTGGTGTCGCTGATTAACCAGGAGGGGGGCAAGGCCGTGGGTCTCTGTGGCAAAGACGGCAACCTGATCACCGCTCGGCCCCAGGGCGCAGCTGATGTGGGGTTTGTGGGCGAGGTGAGCGGCATTGACTCGGGCATTATCAAAACGCTGGTCGAAGCGGGCTACATTCCGATTGTGTCGAGCGTGGCCTGTGACGAAACGGGCCAGGCCTACAACATCAACGCCGACACTGTAGCAGGGGAAATTGCCGCCGCATTGGGGGCCGAAAAGCTGATTTTGCTCACCGACACCAAAGGCATTTTAGAAGATTACAAAGACCCCTCCACGCTGCTGCCCAAGCTCGATATTCAGCAGGCGCGGCAGCTAATTGAGACCGGGGTAGTGGCTGGGGGAATGATCCCAAAGGTGAACTGCTGCGTGCGATCGCTGGCCCAGGGAGTTGGTGCCGCCCACATTCTCGATGGCCGCGTGCCCCACGCTCTGCTGCTGGAGATTTTCAGCGATCTGGGCATTGGCTCGATGATCGTGGCCTCTGAATTTCGGGGGTAGGCCTCAATCCTGCTTGGCTACCCCCTATCCGGAAGGGCGAATGCGATTCGCCCCTGCACGCTTTTTGATTGGAATGCCGCTTTAGGAAATCACCTCTAGGAAACTGGGGCGATGACTGACCTCAGCCCACCAGGCATTGAGTTTGGGGATTTGGCCGGTGACGGCAGCGAATTCTGGCGTCTTCGACAGATAGAGCATCACCGGCATGAGATAGAAGTCGGCCAGGGTAATGGTAGGGCCGAGCAGGTAGGGGCTACAGGAGGCGATCGCCTCAATGGCCTCCAGGGCAGTCTTTGCCTTGGGAGCGGCTTCGGCTACGGCGGCCTCATCGGGCTGGCCCCCTTTACTCGGCACAATTAGCCGCTGAATAGTGATCGCGCCGATGGCCGGGGCGTAGAGATAGCTATCGACGATCGCCATGATCTGGCGCATGCGGGCCTGGCCCATGGGGTCAGCAGGGGTAAAGGCGCGATCGCCCACCACCGTATCGAGATAGCCCACAATGGCGCAGGTTTCGTAGAGCGTTTCTCCGTCTACCTCCAGGGTGGGCACCTTGCCAAAGGGGTGCTTGGCCAGGTAGTCAGGGTCGCGATCGCTAAAGATATCGACCGTTTTGAGATCGTAGGGCGTGTTGGTCTCCGCTAAAATCATGCGGACAGTGCGCACGTAGGTGCTGAGGGTTGGCCCGTAGAGCGTAAATTGCGTCATTTGAGTTAGCCCATAAATATCAGTGCCGTCAGCGGCCTCTTCAACTTACCGCGAGATCTGGTGTGCTGCCGCTAACTCTCAGTAGCCGCTGTAGCTGTGGGGTGGGCACCGCCCACCATGGGGAAACCATTTTCTAACAGTCGCCTTAAGCGATTCACTCCAGACTGCGCCATCAGCAAAAGAAATCGGCGTAGGAGGCGATCGCGCCGCTGGGTTCTGGCCCCTGGCCATAGGCCCGCTGAATGTTGTCGAAGGTCATCACCGCCTGGGGGGTGTCGTCAGCTAGCAGGCAGCGGTTGAGCAGCAGCAGGCGATCGTAGCGGTGCAGGGCGTCGCCCCACTCGTGGCTGCACACCACCAGGGTTTTGCCCTCGGCCTGGAGTTCGGCAAAGATCGCCAGCATCAGAGCTTCGGTCTTTTTGTCAATGCCGGTGAAGGGTTCATCGAGCAGCAGCAGGTCAGCATTTTGAGCCAGGGCGCGGGCCAAAAACACGCGCTGCTGCTGACCGCCGGAGAGCTGACCGATGGGGCGATCGCACAAATGCAGCATATCCACCCGTTCTAGGGCCACGGTGACCCGCTGTTTGGCCCGCTGACTGGGCCGCCGAAACCACCCCGCCAGCGCCGATTGGGCCATCATCGCCACCTGCCCAGCGGTGATTGGGTAGTCCCAGTCGATGCGCGATCGCTGGGGCACGTAGGCCACTGACTGCCGCCGTCGCCGCAGCGGTACACCCTGAAAGAGCACCTGCCCCCGACAGGGCACCAGCCCCAGCATCGCTTGAATCAGGGTGCTCTTGCCCGCGCCATTGGGGCCAATCAACCCGACCAGCTCCCCTGCCCCTAGGGACAGAGAAATGTTCTCTAGGGCCGGCATGCCCCGGTAGTTGACAGACAGGTTTTGAACCTCTAGCATGGCACCCATGAAATGATAACCATTATCACTATCATACTAAATCAGTTATCCATTTCTGGGAGGGATAGGCAATGTTTTTAAATAGGGTTGACTCGCTAGCCTATCGACAGGCAAGGCGGTGGGGCGCTGCGATCGCCCTTGCAGTAGGGCTAGTCGGGTGCAGCGGCAACGGCGACCCGGTGGCAGAATCTGAATCTGAAGCCCCGGTGGCGGTGGACAGTCCAGTGGTCGTCGCCACGACCAGCGTGCTCTGCGACCTCACCCAGCAGATCGCTGAAACCACCGTTGCCCTCACTTGCCTGCTTGACCCCGGCACCGACCCCCACACTTACCAGGTCAAACCCTCCGATCGCCAGGCTCTAGAGCAAGCCGACCTGGTTCTCTACGACGGCTACGGCTATGCCCCTACCCTCATCAAGATGGTGGAAGGCAGCACCACCGAGGCAACCCGAGTAGCCGTGTACGAGCAAGCGGTGCCTACCCCATTAATGAGCGAGGCTCACGATGATCACGACGCTGAAGCAGCTCACGCTGACGGTGATGAGGATAGCCACACCGAAGCCGAGGCGCATAGCGATAGTGCTACTGCTGATGCGGATCTAATGCCCGATCCCCACATCTGGCACAGCGCTAATAACAATGCCGCCATGGCCTCGGTGATTGCCGATCGCCTAGCTGAAATTAACCCCGACCAAGCCGACCTCTACGCCGAGAATGCCAGCCGCATGGTCTCGCAGTTCACAGAAATCGACCGCTGGATTCAAACCCAGGTGGCTACCGTACCCGCCGACCAGCGCCAGTTGGTCACCACCCACAATTCTTTTGGCTACTTTGCCGAGGCCTATGGTTTTGAGGTCAAAGGGGCGCTTAGCGGCCTCAGCACCGACGAAAAGCCGACGCCTGGTGCGCTGACGGCCCTGGTAGAGCAGGTCAAGGCTGCCCAGGTGCCCGCTATTTTTGCCGAAACCACCACCAATCCCCAGCTGATTGAAACCGTCGCCAAGGATGCGGGCGTTATCGTAGCGGAGCAACCCCTCTTTGTGGAAGGGCCGGGTGGCCCCGGCAGCGCCGCCAAAACCATGCAGGAGGTGCTAGTGGCCAATACCTGCGTGGTGGTCGAAGCACTGGGGGGCAGCTGCGATCGCGCCAACGCCCCACTTTAACGATTGCGAA
>JANPIO010000003.1:0-14972 GCA_031425055.1 Phormidium sp. VAR_61_metabat_6 | reverse complement strand
CCCCTTGTCAAAATAGCTCGATGCCAGGTTCTTACTTAAACCCCTCAGCACTCCTCATCAAAGGAATGCTGGGGGGTTTGTTTTGTAAGACTGATTTTCTGTTCATTACACGACTTGGAAAGTTAGCCAACAGGTCTGCTTTTGGAGCAGGGTTTTCGCGTTTAAGCAGGCATCAGTACCTCCAAGACATCAGCGATGGACTGTCCCTGGTCAAAGCAAGCTTTGGCCAACTGCAACAGCGGTTCTAGCGCTTCGCGGGCGAGACCATAGCGATATTGGCCCAGGTTGGGCTGGGCGTCATCGGCCCAGCTGAATCGTTCCGAGGTTTTGCCCGCTAGGGGAGCTTGGTAGAGCAGCGACTGCGCCAGGCAACTTAAGCAGAAGTGGCGTTTGACCGCTTCCTCGTTGCGTAGCTGAGCCGCCTCAAACCCGGCCACCTGCTTGCAAAACTCATGAAAGACTTCCACCGGCCAGCGATAGGTCCAGGTGCGAATAATCCGACCACTCTCCCAGTTCAACGCATCGGTGAGCAGATACCGGGGCGGGTCACTCAAGTCAGCGGTTTCATGGACGATGACCAGGCGTTTGCGGCCATACTTTTTGAGTCAAACGACCTTCGTGAACGCCCAATACGCTTTTACCGTGCCGTTGCGACTCGGTATGGAATAAGGCCGAAAACTTTCAGGATGCTCGCAGCGCAAGGTGATGGCGACCCGCTCCACCCGTTGCCACTGGTCTGACCACAGAATCAGGCGGGAGCCTTCTAACTCGCTGACCCAGTGCTTGCCCGCCTGCTCAATGGCCTCGGTCAGAGGACGGCACAGCACCCCATTGTCAAACGCATAGGGAGCGTTGGGAAACTGCTCTTCGGCCTCGATCTGCTCCACCAACTCCACCGCTATCTCCGTTCGTTTGCGGTAGGCCAGGCGGTTCTTTTGGTAGTGCAGCAATTCCACTAATCGCTGCTGCACTTGGGCCATCTCTTCGTAACTTTCTTGGGCCGTCATCTCCAAATACGCCTTCTCTTCAGCTTCATAGTTCGGAAACTGAACCTCCACCGCCGGCCCGTCTACCCGCTGTCGATTGGCCACCGCTACGGTCATTACCGTCTGATACCGACTCATCCGCTTCTCCACATTAATCATAGGAGCGCTTCACCCCGTAGGTCTGCTCGCTTCGCTCATGATGGGCAAAGGTCTAGTCAATGCTAATGACCGCCGGGCCGTGTCCCTGGTGCTGCTGGCTGACCATCGCCCGATGTTGCACCAGCAATCGCTCTCGGTTCCATCCCGCCTCGAACACGGCCTCATGCATCGCTCGGCGGCTGACGGCGGTTCCTGGCGGAAACACCCACTGGCTGTGGATCCCTTGCACGGTCTTATTCGCACTCAGCAGTAGCCCACTGATATAGCGACTAACGTGCTCAAAGCCCGCCTCTTGGCAGAACACTGACGATAGGCGGCCATGCCACAGCCGATTGCTTTGGGTATCCCTACTAACGGCCACATAATCAGCCCTCATCCTAATGAATCTCTTAATATTGGATCCGATTCTCAGGGATGGCACACTAACCTTCCAAGTCGTGTCATTAAATTTATTTGATTTGCATTCAAATATAAAATAGCCAGCTAGGCCAGCTGACTTGGGTTGTGGCATGGGTGCGGGGTTAGTTTTCTCGAATGGTAAGGTTATAACTAGTAGGGGTAGTGCTACTGTTACCAATGAAGAAGGAGTAGGTGCCCTGATTTAGCAGCCCCGGTGCGTTGATAGTACCGCTACCGCCGGTATGGCATTCGCTGAAACCATTGCTGCCTTGAATAAGCAGGGTGAGGCCGCTGGTACCATTCACAGCAATATCAACAGCAGCAAAGTCTTGGTTGACCTGCAAAATCTGGACTGCACCATCGCCAAGAACGCCACAGCTAGAAACACGGCTGGGGTTGACGGAACCGCTGGTCTGTACGGGCTGGCTGAGGGGAGTTTGGGCAACGGGCTGGGCTAAGGCTACGCCTGTGCCTAGGGCCAAAACAAAGGTAGCAGTGGACAGCGTAAAGGATTTAAGCAGAGTTCTCATCGCGTGTTCTCCTCAGATAGGAGCGTTTGTCTATGTCTCTATAGTATTCAGAGATGCAGGCAGGTGTGACAGTAAATGTGCCAGATTTCAATGTGCCTAGGCTCTTTATGATGGTTGAAATGTTAAGAGGTAAAGTCCGCCGAAATGGGAGGCCTTCGCTATTATAAAGGGCAATTATGGTGAGGAACTAGGGTCAGCTCTCTGGGCAGCGCTCGCTCAGTATTCCTTGGTAATTTCCAAGACCTGAATTGTATCGGGCTTTTTATGGCACAGACTTCTCCTTCTCAGCCGATTGCCGCTCAGGTATCTGTCGCTCGGGTGCAAGGGCGTTTATCGGTAGTCCACAGTTTATCGCTGCGGCGACTGGTGGCTTGGGGTTTGGAAGTGGGGCTGCTGGTGGGGAGTGTAGCGCTTCCGTGGGGAGTAGGAGAGTTGGTTCGTCAGCATTCTACTGCCGATTTAGTGCCTGTAAATTCGGCGGTGGCGGTGACCCAAGAGGCGATCGCCCGTCCATTGGGGCGATCGCGCCAATGGTTAGTAGCGGAGGTGCCACCCCTGACCAATCTGCTGTGGTTTGGCACCCTAGTGTTGCCAGGGATCTTTGTAGGTAGCCAACTCTACGGTTTGGCTACTCAGGGTAAAACCTGGCCGAAGGACTGGCTAGGAATACAGGTGGTGGCAAGCGCTCGACCGCTACCCAGTGCCCGCAAGATTTTGGTGAGAGAGCTGGGCCGCTGGGGAGTGCCTACAGTGGTGGCCTATGGAATTTGGCTAGGTAGCGGAGCGTTTCCCAGTTTGCCGTGGCTTGCTGGGCTGGCTCTTGCCTGTGGCCTGGGGGCGGGGGCTACCAGGCAAACGAGTCGTTCGCGCCGGACATGGTACGACGAAGTGGCGGGCACTCGAGTTGTGTTGTTGCGGGGCGGGCAGATACCGAGCCGGTATCATGCTGTGTCTGACAGCCACAGCCGTGACTCTGTTATCGGAGATGCTTCAGCCGCGCTAGCGGAGTCGCCGCTGGTTCGCTTGACCACAGAAAGATATGGCGGTCTTAGAGCCATTGTGCTGTCTCCGGCTGAGTCAGTGACGGTGCTAGGATTACGGGGCTGGCGGCAACATTTGCCTGTGATTAGCGCTCTGGCCGGAGTGGTTGTGCTAGGTGGCTTGGGAGCTGTGTGGCTAGATCGACGGCTGCCCCGGGCCAATCAAGGGGATGCGCTGTTTTTGGCTTTGGTGGAAAATCTGAGCCGCAACGCTGCCTCGTTTAGCGATCGCCAGGCGGCGGCTTTAGCATTAGCCAGTAGTCAGGATGGCCGTGCTATACCACTACTGGTAGATATGCTGGCTCAGACCAGCGATTCTAGCCTACTCGATACCTTACAGCAGGCCCTAGTTACGCTCGGGCCACCGGCTATTCCTCACTTGCAGCGGCTTAATCTAGCTTTAGCCAATGATCTGCTGGCTCTGCCCCCTGAGCAACGGCTGCTGCCACAGCTGCGACAGCGCACGGTGAAGCAAACTTTAACTAAAATTTTGGTGTTACACAGTGGCAGTCTCAACCAGGTTGATCTTAGTGGCACCAATTTGAGCTATGTCATCGAAAGCCCCGACGCGTTTATCATGGTGCTGGAACAGCAGCATTTGGCGGGAATTACCTGGCGCAACGCTGTGCTGTCGGGGGCCCGCATGCGCAAGGCCAAGCTTTTTGATGCGGGGGCAGATGGTCGCGAGGACACCTTTGATGACTGGACGACCGACTTTAGTGGCTCAGATCTAACAGAGGTCAGTCTGGTGGCGGCACATCTGCGTCATACGGTGTTTCGCAATACTAGCCTGCTGAGAGCCAACTTGAGTAATTCTCTAGCGGCCTATGCCGATTTTTCTGGGGCCAACGCGAGCAGCGCCTGGTTTATTGCTGCGGATGTCAGCCACGGCAAGTTTGATGGTGCCAGTCTGGTGGGGGCAGACTTGACCGATGCCAACTTAACCCAGGCCAGCCTGGTAGATGCTCGTCTGCGGCAGGCTTATGTGGCGGGGGCAACGCTGACCTCGGTAGACCTAACTCGGGCGGATTTGACTGATGCCAACTTGAGTGAGGCGAATCTAACAGCGGCTAACCTGCGGCAGGCTAACCTGACCAATGGCGGGCTGCAAGGGGCTGATCTGAGCCGGGCTAACCTGGAGGGAGCGAATTTGGCAGGGGCCAACTTGGAGGGGGCGGTCTTGACGCAGACGAACCTGGCTGGGGTAAACCTGGCTGGGGCGCGATTTTTTACGCCGGAGCGATCGCAGGGAGATGGGTTTGTGACCACCATCGTGGCCCCAGAAACCACCGAACTGCTAGTGGGAGTAGACTTTTCCCAGGCGTTGAATCTTGAGGGCGAGCAGCTAGAGTATATCTGTGTCCAGGGAGGCATTCACCCTGCATGTCAGGCCGAGTTTTAATGCTGGGTAGAACGGCAAAACACTGCCCACGAATGGTCTAAATATGGCAGAGACATTTTAGGGGTTAACCCATGCAGCGCACCCGTTTTAGTACCCTAATTGACGACTTAGGTGATCAGTTTAACCTATGGTTGATTAACCCCTGGCGGCGAGTGTCACTGGTGTTGCTGAGCCTGCTGCTGGGCTACTTTTTTGCGGTGTCTCTGGCCGCGATCGCCGGTCAAGCCGCTGCGCAAGACACCGTTGTCTCAGCTTTTATAGTGCTAGTGGCAGAGCTGATTAGCTGGCTCGTATACAGCCGTCGCTGGCGTGACCCAGCCTTGGTAAAAGCAGTGCCAAAACCGGTTTGGCTAGACTGCATTAACAGCTTTAAGATTGGGACCATTTACGCGCTGAGCATGGAGGGATTTAAGCTGGCCAGTTAAAATGAGGCATCTGTACTGGCTAGGGTATCTACCAATTGGGTGGCCAGAGTCGTAATGGTTGCCCAATTTTGCTCAGCTACGGCGGTTATGGGAAATAGGCTGGTGGAGAGGCCCACGGCGATCGCGCCCGCCCTCAACATATCCCCGGCATTCTCAACGGTTACCCCACCGGTAGGAATGAGGGGAATGTGATCTAGCGGTTCCTGTAGGCTACGGATGTAGCTGGATCCGCCCACGGCGTTAACCGGGAACACCTTTATGGCCGTTGCTCCGGCCTGCCAGGCAGTGACCACTTCGTTAGGTGTGAGAGCACCTGGCACAACAGGAATTTCCATCTCTTGAGCTAGCTTGATAATTGCCGGATCGGTGTGAGGGCAAAAGCAAAACTGTGCCCCCGCCCCAGCGGCAGCTTTTAGCTCGGCCTTAGATAAGGCCGTGCCAATGCCAATAGTGCAGTGGGGCAGTCGGTGCCTGAGCTTGCTGACTAGATCTCCAGGATGCCGGCTATTCCAGGTAATCTCAATCAGGTGAATACCACCCGTGGCGGCGGCTTCTGCCATGGCCAGCCCCCGATTGAGATCAGGGGCGCGGATAACGGCGATCGCCCGGTGCTGCCGCAGCAGGGCCAAAAAAGTATCTCTGTCCATTGGCCCATCCTAAATGTGACGGTAGAGGATGAGGCGGGGGCAGCACCTTTTGTAACGTAGTCTAGGCCTTACCTCGCTGACGTCTGACCACAGCGTTGTAGGCAAAGAAGGCAATCAAAATCAGCGACGCCGAGAAAATGGTCGTCAACGTGCCCAAAGCGTAGAGGGCGGGCGACGTAACGTTGGTGGTCATGCCAAAGATTTCCAGCGGCAGCGTGTTGCTCTGACCCGACACCAGTGACGTGCGGGTAAATTCGTCGTAGGAGAGGGTAAAGGTGAGTAGCCCCACCCCCAGCAGGCTAGGAGCAATCAGCGGCATCACGATTTCCCAGAAAGTTTTTGAGTCTGTGGCCCCCAGGTCGCGGGCAGCCTCTTCGTAGGAGGGGTTGAAGCGATTGAAAATGCCCAGCATGATCAAGAATGCGATCGGTAGCGTCCAGGTTAGGTGAGCCCCTAGGCCGGAGGTAAACCAGTTGGTAGGCCAGCCCATCACCTGAAACACGACCCCAATGCCCAGGGAAACCAGGATGCTCGGCACGATCAGACTAGCGATAGTCATATAGAAAATCACCGTGGAGCCCTTAAACCGTTGGCGAAACCCCATGCTGGCAAGCACCGAGGCGGCGATGGTGATCGCCATGACGGCAGCGCCTAAGATGAGCGATCGCACAAACGGCTCAATAAAATTGCCTACCCGCTGCTCTTGAAACACCTGCCCTAGCCAATAAAAGCTAAAGCCCCGCATGGGGAAAGTCAACCCGCCGTCTGGCCCCTGCATGGACAGCATAAAAATGGTGATCATCGGGCCGTAGAGAAACAGCACAAATAGGCAAAAGAACGCCAGCAGCAGGTAATAGGTCAGTGAGCGTTTTTGCATAGGTGATAGTTAAGGGGGTAACTGTAGGATTGCTTGAGGATGGCGCTTAAGGAATGCAGAGGAAGCGAGACTTTAACTGGGCGAGATTTATTGGATTGTCTCCCCTAGGGACACTTGGCGAATAACTCTGCTCAGGCTGAGAGATCACCTATTCTCACAGCTCTTTACGAATATCTAGCACCCGTAGAATTGAGATGATAATCAGCATAGTCACGGCTAGCAGCACGATCGCATTGGCCGCCGCCAAGGGATATTGCAAACTACCGATCTGAGTCTGAATCAGCTTGCCAACGGAGGCCGACTGTCCGCCTCCCATCAGGCGAACGGTGACAAATTCGCCCATCACCAACGTGACAATAAAGATCGAGCCGATCGCAATGCCCGGTGCCGACAGGGGCAAAATCACTTCCTTAAAAACCTGCAAACCAGACGCGCCCAGGTCTTCAGCCGCAGTCACCAGGGAGCGCTCAATGCGCATCAGGCTGTTAAAAATAGGCGCAATCATAAAAATGATGTAGAGGTGCACCATACCCAGCACTACCGCAAAGTCGGAGTAGAGCAAAAACTCTAGCGGCTGCTGAATCAGGCCAACGCCCATAAGCATCTGGTTGACCAATCCCTCCCGCCCCAGTAGCGGTACCCATGAGATCATCCGAATGATGTTCGAGGTCCAAAACGGAATCGTGCAGACCAAGAACAGCAAAATTTGCCACTCTAGTTTGGGCACATGGAAGGCTAAAAAGTAGGCCACTGGGTAGCCGATTAGCAGCGTGGCAAGCCACACCATGCCTAAAAACTTAAACGTATTTAGATATGTCTTAAACGTAACATCGGTCAAAATACCCTGGTAATTAGCCAGGGTAAAGGCCGGAGTCATCGAGTAGCCGTTGAACTCCCAAAAGCTCACCACTCCAATCATCAGAATGGGAAACACCAGAAATAGCAAAAATACCAATGTCTGCGGTGTGATTAACGCGTAGGGCTTGAGGGCTTTCCAGGTTTCAGACATGGTCAGGGGCAGGGGGTGATGGAGTGGAGGGTGATGGAGATAAGGGAGGTGATGAAGATGAGGAAATAGGGGGGATGAGGAAATAGGGGGGATGGGGAAAATTCCTACTCCCCTACCCCCTCACTCCCCTACATCTTCTACGAGGCAATGAACTCGTTCCACTTCTGCACCAGGTAAGTATTTTCTTCCATGGTCGAGTTCCAGCAGACGATGTTGCCAAAGCGCTCGTCGAAGGAGCCGCCGTCGCGACTGACGCCGGCTTTGGCTAGGGTCTTGCCAAAGGGATCAACGATGGCTTCGGCGGCGGGCTTGCCTTCGTACCAAAAATCCCACTCGGAGGTAGACATAAACTTGCGGGCGGTTTCAGGGGCAGCGCTGTAGTAGCCCTGACGACCCAGGAACGCGCCGACCCAGCCGTCGAGCATCCAGTTGATGTATTCGTAGGCGGCATCGAGGTTGACACCCTCCAGATTTTTGGAGAGGCCAATGCCGCCGCCCCAGCCCCGATAGCCCTCCTTGAGGGGGGCGTAGATGCAGTCAATGCCCTGGGACTGCACCGCCGTCACCGCTGGCGACCACATCGATTGCAGCACCACTTCCCCAGAGCTCATTAGGTTGACTGACTCATCAAAAGTCTTCCAAAAGGCGCGGAACTGGCCATTGGCCTTTTGCTCTTTGAGAATTTCGATGATTTGGTCGATTTCGGCCTTGGTCATGTTGCCTTTGTCGGCAAAGGTCATGAGACCGAGCGACTCGGCCACCATGGCCGCATCCATAATGCCGATTTGTGGAATGTCGAGAATGGAGGTTTTGCCCTTAAATTCCTCGTTGAACAATTCACCCCAGCTTTCAATGGTTCGACCTACCAGGTCGGGGCGGTAGCCCAGGGTGTCGGCGTTGTATTGGAAGGGAATTAGAGTGGCGTAGTCGGTGGGGGTGGTAGAAAACTCTTTGGAGTCGGGGCCAGTGAGGTACTGCACTTTGAAAGGGGCCGTGCCCTGGGAGGTTTCGACCGGCAGGCCCTTAAACTCGCCAGTTCTGAAAAATGACACAATCTTGTCATAGTTGGTGATGCGCTTGATGTCGATGGGCTGGAGGTTGCCAGAGGGCACTACCAGGGGCAGGCTAAAGTATTCACCGTCGAAAATGTCGTATTGGCCAGGCTGGGTAATGGCGATCTGGTTGTTTTCTTCGGTGCTGAGAGCCCGCATATCAAACTTAAAGCCCAGGTCTTCTTGGGCCTTGTCGCGGATGTCGTTGATTTGTGATACGCCGGTGCCAATCAGCCGCAGGGTGACATCTTTGCTTTGGTTGGTGTTGACCTGGGGGCCAGGGGCCGGGTTATTGGGGGTGCCGGAGGGCGCAGCGCAGCGGGTGGCGGTGAGGAAAGCGCCAGCAGCGAGGCTAGTGCGAATCACTTGGCGACGAGAAAACTTACCCATGGTTAGCAATTCAGTAATAACGAATGGTTGAGAAATCGTGGGAGGAGAACGCTGGAGAGTCTGGCCCAAAGCTAGTGGGGCAGAAAAACGCAGTCAGCGGCAGCCCAGTCAAGGACGACCACCTGTCCTTCTTCAAAGGTGGTGGTGAGCCAGTCAGGGGTGCGGGCTTTATACAACACTTCCACGCCGCTGCGATCGAGCACTAGCGAGACGCGGGTGACGTAGCCGGTGAACTCGACGGCGGTAATGCGAGCGGTGAGGCGGTTGGTGGCCGGGCCGCAGACTGACGTTTCAGCATCGGTGAGGGATTTTATCTGCATCAGGTCGGCGCGGATGCAGCAGGCAGCTTCAGTCCCCACCTGGGCGTAGTCGCCGAGGCACAGCAGGGTGCCCAGGGAGGGCACATCGAGCTGAATCAGCTGGCCGTTGGTGTCTTGCACGGCGCTGGTAACGGTGCCTGGGAAAATGTTGTTGTCGCCGGTAAAGCGGGCCACAAATTTTGACAGGGGCTTAGAGAAGATCTCGGCGGGGGTGCCAACCTGGTCAACACGACCGTGATCCATCACCACAATTTGGTCGGAGAGGGAGTAGGCTTCGTCCTGGTTGTGGGTGACTTGGATGAAGGTCATGCCGAACTGGCGCTGGAGCTTGCGCAGCTCGCCACGGGTCTTGACTCGCAGCGATTCGTCGAGGGCGCTGAGGGGCTCGTCGAGCATAAGCACCTGGGGCCGGGTGACGAGGGCGCGGGCGAGGGCAACGCGCTGCTGCTGCCCGCCGCTGAGCTGGGCGGGTTTGCGATCGCTAAACCCACTCAACCCCACCACCTCTAACATTTCGCCCACGCGGTGCTGCCGATCGGCCTTGGTCATGCCGCGCATTTTGAGGCCAAAATCGACGTTATCCCATACGGTTTTGTGGGGGAACAGGGCGTAGTTTTGAAACATCATGGCGGTGTTGCGCTGGGTAGCGGGAATGCCGTTGATGCGCGTCTCGCCGATGTAAATATCGCCTTCAGAAATGTCTTCGTGGCCTGCGATCATGCGCATGGTGGTAGTTTTGCCGCAGCCGCTAGGGCCAAGCAAACAGGTGTATGAACCGGCTGAAATATCCAGCGTGATGTTTTGAACCGCTGCAAACGAGCCGTACTTCTTGGTCACATCCCGCAGGGAAACACCTTTGGCATCTGCCTGAAGCTCCTCAGGCACCGCCTCAACGGTAAGCACAGGTTCGATCTGAATGTCTTGCATAGTGGGGCCGTGATTTAGAGCGGGATGGGGCGGAAAAACAGCTTGATAAAAGCCAAGTTCACCTCACTGGTCAGTCAGACTACTTATAAAATTCTCCCTTGATGTGTACTGTATGCAGGGATACAGTTTTGCCAGGAGCAGGGGCGGGTTGGGGGATAATTTTAAGCTATTGTCATATCCCGAAGGGAGGGTTTGTGGCCAAATTATAGGGCTAGTGGAGCTAGATTTTTGTGAACTCCGCCGGGCTGGCTTTCAGGCGATACAAATCTTTAAGCAATGTCTAAGGAAATATGACAAAGCTCTCCCCGGTTGCCTTTAGTCTTCAACAATTAAGACATTAGAAAGCGCCCTTGCAGGTATTGATCCCTAGCCCGGAATGTCGGGATTCTGGGTGGGTTTTGTGCGTTTAGGTTTGCTTAATTAACCCGCTTAATTTTTTGCAGATGTTTTTTAATACCCCATAGAGAGATATTTGAATGATTAACCTAACGCCGGAGGATGTGCGGCTGAAGGCCACGGCCCACAGTAAGGAAGATGCAATTCGGCAGGTGGGAGGATTGCTGGTAGCCAGTGGCCATATTCAGCCGGGCTACGTTGATAGCATGCTAGCGAGAGAGACCCAAGCCAACACCTGCCTGGGCAACAGCATTGCCATTCCCCACGGACAGCCTGCTGAGCGTGACCTGATTGTGACGACGGGTATTGCGGTGCTGCAAATTCCCGCTGGGGTGGAGTGGAACCCAGGGGATGTGGTGCGGCTAGTGGTGGGGATTGCGGCTAAGTCGGATGAGCACTTGCAGATTCTCACTAACCTGACCCACGTGTTGGATGACCCTGCTGCTGTTCAAGCATTGGTAGAGACAGAGGATGCGCAGGTGATTTGCGATCGCCTCACCGGCAAATCATCCCCCAGCCGCAAAGGGCTCGATACCAAAGGCTTTGACCAGTTTGTGGATGTCACCATCGACGCGCCGACCGGGCTGCATGCCCGGCCCGCGACGGTGTTTGCCGATTTGGCGAAATCCTTTAGTGCCGAGGTGCGGGTGCGCTATGGCGACCAGGTGGCCAACGGCAAAAGCCTGATGTCGCTGCTGAAACTAGGCGTTGAGCGAGATGGCGTGGTGCGGGTGCTGGCTAAGGGCAACGATGCCACCCAAGCGCTGAATGCTCTGCAACAGGCGGTCGAAGACGGGCTGGAGGAAGAGGAGGAAGTGGCGGCTAGTCCAGTGCTGGAATTGCCTGCCTTGGAACTAGAGAGTCGGGCTCTAGCTGGGGTGGCGGCATCCCCAGGTTTAGCGATCGCGCCCCTGCACCGCTTCCATCACACCAATCTAGAGTTTGCCGAAACCGCCAGTGACCCAACCGCCGAGCAGGATCGGCTGAGGGATGCGATCGCCCTCGCCGATCTTGATCTAACCGACCTCTACACCACCATCAAAGAACGATCTGGTAAGGCCAAGGCCGCGATCTTTCAGGCTCACCGGGAGTTTTTGGCTGACCCCGAGCTTCAGCAGGAGGCGCTCAATCAGATTCCGCCCAATCACAGCGCTGCCTGGGCCTGGCAGCAGGTAATCGAAACCAAGGCAAAAGAACTAGAGGCGTTGGCCGATCCAATCCTGTCGGGCCGAGCGGCGGACGTGCGGGATGTGGGCCAGCGGGTGCTGGCGCGGTTGGTGGGCCAGGGTGACACGAGGGTGGGCTGGCCCGATCATCCCGTAATTCTGATTGCTGACGATCTGGCTCCCTCGGATACGGCGGGGCTAGATCCAGTCAAAATTCATGGGTTCTGCACAGCGGCGGGTGGGGCGACCTCGCACACGGCAATTATTGCGCGATCGCTCAACATTCCTGCCATTGCCGGGGCTGGGGCAGGGATTCTCGATCTGCCGGAGGGGGCGATCGCCATTCTCGACGGTGACCAGGGCCAGCTCTACGCCAATCCGACGGAATCGGATTTAGACAAGGCGCGGCAGGCCCAGGCAGAACGAGCCCAGCTGCGCGATGTCGAACAGCAAACCCGTTTCCAGCCCGCCATCACCACCGATGGCCATCGCATTGAAGTGGTCGCCAACATCGGCGGGCCAGCGGAAGCCGCACTGGCCGTGAATGCCGGGGGCGAAGGGGTGGGGCTGCTGCGGACGGAATTCCTGTTCCTCAACCGCAGCGCGCCCCCTAGCGAGGATGAACAGTACGAGGCGCTGAGCCAAATGACTCAGGCCCTCAACGGGTTACCCTTAATCGTCCGTACGCTAGATATTGGTGGCGACAAGCACGTCCCCTACCTAAACCAGCCCGCCGAAGAGAACCCCTTCCTCGGCATTCGGGGCATTCGTCTCTGTCTGGAGCGCACCGATCTGTTTGAAACTCAGCTGCGGGCGATTTTGCGGGCGGCTCGCGGCGGCTATATCCGCGTCATGTTTCCCATGATTGCCACGCTGGAAGATATTCGCGCCGCCAAGACGGTGCTGGAGTCGGTGCGGGCGGCGATCGACGGCCCCCCGGTGGAAATCGGCATGATGGTCGAGGTGCCCAGCGCTATGCTGATGGCGGCAGAGTTTGCCCAGGAAGTTGATTTCTTCTCGGTGGGCACCAATGACCTGACCCAGTACATCTTGGCCATGGATCGGGGTCACCCCACCCTGGCGAAACAGGCCGATGCCCTGCACCCCGCCGTGCTGCGGGCGATCTACCAAACGGTGCAGGGGGCCAAGCTGGCGGGCAAGTGGGTCGGCGTCTGCGGTGGGCTAGCTGGCGATGCCCAGGGCGCGATGATGCTCGCTGGGCTGGGGGTGAAAGAGCTGAGCATGGATATCCCCAGCATTCCGAAGGTGAAGGCGCGGTTGCGGGCAGCATCGATGAAGCAGATGAAGCGACTGGCCCAAAAAGCGATCGCCTGTCGCACCGCTGAGGAGGTGAGGACGCTATGACCCACCCCCCCAACACCTACCGGATTGTTACGGTGACACTCAATCCGGCGATCGACCAGACCGTCTCGATCCCCAATTTTCGGGCCGATACGGTAAACCGGGTCGACTGGAAGCAGGATGACGCTGGTGGCAAAGGCGTGAATGTGGCTTCCTTTTTGGCTGAAGCAGGCTACAAGGTCAGCGTTACGGGCTTTTTGGGTCGCGATAACGACGCCTTATTCAAAACTCTCTTTCGCGAAAAGGGCATTGATGACCACTTTGTACACCTGCCCGGCGAAACTCGCGTCAACATCAAAATTGTGGACAATGCCCAGGGGCAAGTCACTGACATCAACTATCCCGGCCAATCACCTACCCACCTAAATGTCGATGGCTTGCGGAATGTGGTGCAGGCCCTGACCGGGAGCTGCGACTGGTTTGTCTTCTCGGGCAGCGTGCCAGCGGGGCTATCTACCGACATCTATAACGAGTTGATTGGCCCTCTCAAAGCCCAGGGCAAAACCGTGATTCTCGACACCAGTGGCGACGCTCTGCGCTTTGGCCTGCCCGCCAAACCCAACTTGATCAAGCCCAACCGGGTGGAACTGGAGGAGGTGCTGAACACTCGTCTGGAGAGCCACGGTGCGATCGTCGCCGCTGCCCGCGAGCTGATTGGCTCTGGCATTCCCTACGTGGTGGTGTCAATGGGGGGGGAGGGGGCGTTGTTTATCGATCGCACCCAGGCTTTCCACGCTCAGCCCCCTGCCGTCGAAATCAAAAGCACCGTCGGCGCAGGCGATGCCATGGTGGCGGGCACGGTGGCGGGGCTGGTTGGTGGGCGATCGCTGCGAGACTGCGCCACCCTGGCTACGGCGTTCTCGATGGGCGCACTGGGTCAGATCGGCCCGCGACTGCCGCCCATGGAAAAAATCCAGGCGATGCAGAAATTAGTGACCGTGCAGGAGGTGAGGTGATCTTAGCGCTGCCTGTCGCCAGGGCGAACGCCATTTGCCCCTACCTACCCATTCATCCTTTTACCCAAAACCGACTATGACAAAAATTGTTGCCGTTACCGCTAGCCCCGCTGGCGAGGCCCATACCCAGATGGCGGCAGAGGCCCTCAAGCGCGCTGCCCAGGCGATGGGCCACGAGATTGTGACCGAGGCCCAGGGCGGGGCTGTGGTCACGGCCCTCAGCCCCGATGACATTCAGCAAGCCGATGTGGTGATTGTGGGGGCCGATGGGGCAGTTGAGCGCGATCGCTTTGCAGGCAAACCCGTCTACGCCGTCTCCACCAGCGAAGCCATTCGCAATACCGAAATGGTGGTTCAGAGTGCGGTGACCCTAGTGGGGCAGATTCCCAGCCTGGGCGCGATCAAGACCACCCTCCACCCCCACGACCCGCTGCCAGGGGAGCTGCCCACTGTGGAGAGAGAAGTCGAGACGGGAGCCGTGACCACCCCAATAGCCGCCCCAGCCCGCAAATTCTTCGTGGGCATTACCTCCTGCCCCACGGGCATCGCTCACACCTTTATGGCCGCCGAAGCTCTGAAACAGGGGGCCCTCAAGCTGGGCCACGACATCAAGGTCGAAACCCAGGGCTCTGTGGGGTCGCAGAATGCCCTCACCGATGACGAAATTGCCCGCGCTGAGGCGGTGATTATTGCCGCCGACACCCACGTCGATCTGTCGCGCTTTGGGGGTAAGCGGCTGTACGAAACCTCGACTAAAGCGGCGATTCATAACGGGGCAAATGTGGTGACGGCGGCGATGGATGCGCCTGTGGCTGGCGGGGGTAATGGCGGTTCGGGCAGCTACGTGGACGAGGTGAACCGGGCTAAGGCCGATCGCTCCGAAAGTCGCTCTGGCCCCTACAAGCACCTGCTGACTGGGGTGAGCTACA
>JANPIO010000002.1:0-5147 GCA_031425055.1 Phormidium sp. VAR_61_metabat_6 | reverse complement strand
CCAGTCGGCGGTGAACAAAACCTGGGTGAGTGAGCAGGTAGGCATTGCGTTAGAAAAAGCCGCCACCCGTCCCGAAAAAATTCAGGTGTTTCGTCCCCAGGGGCTGTCGCTGCTGACCGTCAGCTGTGAGTCGCTAGGGATTGCGATCGAACCGACTCGCCATACTCCTACCCTGCATCAGTGGCTCAAGCAGCGGGCCAAGTGGTATTCCAGCCAACCTAACGCCGTCCCTATTCCCTACAATCCGCTGCACGTTGAGTCGCCGCCGCCGGTGCCGCTGCCGGAAAATCTATGGGGCGATTCCTGGGGTTTCACGGCGCTATCGGCCTACGACTTTGAGCAAACCCTGCCCTATGAGCCCATTCCCCTGCGCCACCTGCCGCCGAACTTAATGCCCTCTCGCCTGGGTCTAGCTAGCACCACGCCAATTCCTGGGGTGGTAGTCGATGCCGGACGGCAGGCGATGGCCCTGGCCCAGTGGATTCAGGCTAACAATCCCGCCTGGCTGAGCTATGGGCGGGGGGAACCGGATGGATTAATTTTGGAGGCGGGGCTGTGCGATCGCTGGGTGTTCACCACCTTCAGCGACCTCGATGTGGCCGCCGCAGGGCAACGCTTCGAGCAGCGCAAACGCGAGAGCCAAGGCCTCCACTTTCTGCTGGTGCGCCCCGACGACTCCGGCATGACCAGCACCGGCCTCTGGCTCTTGCAGCAGCCTGTATGATAGGGCAGTCCAGCTCTAGACAATAACCACCATGGCGGCACAGGCACAGATTGGCATCATCGGCGGCAGCGGCCTCTACCAAATGGCAGCCCTCACCGACATCGAAGAAGTTCGCGTTGACACCCCCTTTGGCAGCCCCTCAGACGCCATTATTTTGGGCACGCTGGATGGCAATCGCGTGGCGTTTTTGGCCCGCCACGGGCGCGGCCATACCCTCATGCCCACCGAGCTACCCTTTCGCGCCAACATCTACGCGATGAAATCCCTGGGGGTGGAATACCTGATCTCCGCCTCCGCCGTCGGTTCGCTCAAGGAGGCCGCCAAACCGCTGGATATGGTGGTGCCCGACCAGTTTATCGATCGCACCCGCAACCGAGTCAACACCTTCTTTGGCGAAGGGTTGGTGGGCCACATCACCTTTGGCGACCCGGTGTGCAATGCCCTGGCCGGCGTGCTGGCCGACGCGGTCGAAAGCCTGGATCTGCCCGATGTTGACCTGCACAGGGGCGGCACCTACGTCTGCATGGAAGGGCCTGCCTTCTCCACCAAGGCTGAGTCAGAGCTGTACCGCAGCTGGGGCGCGACGATCATTGGCATGACCAACCTGCCCGAGGCCAAGCTGGCCCGCGAGGCTGAGATCGCCTACGCCACCCTGGCCCTGGTCACCGACTACGACTGCTGGCACCCCGACCACGACAGCGTTACCGTCGAAATGGTGATCGGCAATCTACAAAAGAACGCCGTCAACGCCCAGCGGGTAATTCGCGAAGTCGTCAACCGCATTGCTGCCAACCCGCCCGCGTCGGAGGCCCACTCAGCCCTCAAGTACGCCATCATTACACCGTTAGACAAGGCCCCTGCCGCAACGCTCGATAAACTTAGCCTGCTGCTGAAAAAGTACCTGCCTCAGTAGGTTTAGGGGTTTGGGTATAGGGTTTGGGGTCTACGGCAAACCTTGCACCCTAACCCCTCTTTCTCATCCCTCAAATGAGATCCGACTCACCCTTCGCCCACAATCCGAAACCCTACTTCATTGCTACGGGTGTCGGACTGAAGACCTGCCCGATAGGCTGAGCGGCACTGCTGGGGCGGACTTTGCCACGATCCGCCGCGCACCACTTTCCAATTGTCGTTTGCGGCGGTCTGACTGGGATTGCACCATTCCAGCACGTTGCCGTGCATGTCGTAGAGGCCAAAGTCGTTGGCTTTACCAAAGGCCCCCACCGCAGTAGTGGTGCCGCGAAACTGGCCCGCAGGCTCTTGGCGGTAGGGCTTGGTGCCCTTGTAGTTGGCCAGGTCGGTGGTGAGAGTTTGGCCGGTGTGAAAGGGAGTGGTAGTTTTGGCGCGGCAGGCGTATTCCCACTCGGCCTCGGTGGGCAAGCGGTAGCGCTGAAGATTGGAGGAAGAGGGTGAATTTTTAACAAGCTGGTTGAGACGACTGCAAAACTCTACGGCTTCCGGCCAGGAAACCCGCTCTACGGGGCGATCGCTGCCGGTGAAATAGGCGGGGTTGGGGTTGAGATCCAGGTTGACTCTGGGCAGCAGTGCCACCGCCCGCCACTGCCCCTGGGTAATGGGGTGTACGCTCATCCAAAACGACTCGACGGCGGCGATCGCTTGAGCCGGCTGTGATGGGTCGTGACCCGGCTCGCTGTCGGGAGCCCCCAGCACAAACTGCCCCCCCACAATGGCGACCAGGCGCAGCATCACCGGGCCAGTCGGGGTCTCTAGCCGCAGAGCTTGATGGGAAGGGGTAGAAAATTTAATCTGCGATCGCCCCATGCCAAACTCATCGATGCTCACCGATTCGTAGCTATACAGCTCGCTCGAATGAGCGGCCCCTGGACCAGGGTCAGAATCGGCTAGCTCAGAGGTCTCCAGCTCAGAGGTCTCCAGCTCAGAGCCCCCCAGTTCAGCCCCCGAGTCAGGCGATAAAATAACGGCTTCGGCCTGCTCTAGGGCTGTTTGAATGCGATCGGGCAGGGTCGATAGGTCGGGTATAGGCGGAGTCGCGCCCGTTCTTAGAGTTTGCAGGGCTGGCACCCGTTGATGGATGGCCAAAGCCGAGCCGCTGCCCACCAGGCCCAACCCCATCATGCGCAGCCAGCGTCGCCGTCCCATGCGAGGAATCGGGGCCGCCGCCGTTTGGCTGGCGGTGGTCAGCGCTGCGGCCAGTTCATCGATTAGGCTAGCTGAGGAGGGCGCTGGAGCGATCGCCCCAGGTCGGTCTCTGATCAGTGCCGTCGATTCGGCACCTACGGCCAAGCTGCTGAACACCTCCTCAATGCGGTGAATCAGCCGATCGAGATCGCGGTGAAAGTCGGGGTCGCAGCGCACCTGGGCACTCTGGCGGTAGGCCAGGGCTTTGAGTCCCTCGGGCAGGGCATGCTCTTTGGGCAGGGTAGCCCCTCCCACCAGCACCGGAATGACAAGGCGATCGCGCTGGAGAGCAGTTTCAATTTCGATGCGCACCCAGTCGGTGGGGTTAGCCAGCCTGGGCCGACCGCGATCGTCGGCAAGCGCAAGCCAATCGGGGTCAATAATTGCTAACAGCACTGGGCAACGGCTCACCTCCTGCTCTAAGTGGTGGCGAAAGTTCGCCCCAAGCGGAATCGAATCTACGTCTTTGAATACGCTACTTGCGCTAAAGTGCGCCACCAAACGGTCGTAAATTCGCCCTGTGATGTCGATGCTAGTGCGTCGACGGTAGGAGATGAAAATGGATTTAACACTGCTCATAGTTGTTAGCTACCAAAATGTAGAGGCACCTGATAGCTAGGATGACTAGCGTCTATAGAAAGATTCTTAATTCAAAGGAGTTGTCAAATTCCTTACATAGCAACCCCTACTACATGAACTTTTTACGGTGGTGGAAGGGGTCTCACCCCTGATAAAAAACAATTTGAGGCCCTCCCACGCAAATTCTGAAGTTTCCTTAGGAACGAACGGACATGCCCGTTCTACCTTTACTAGCCAGTTGCGATCGCTACATACCTGGCTTTTTCCAAGCCCGCCGAGGGCTAACTCACTACAATAAATAAGTCCACGCCATGGCCTAGAATTTCTGTGACGGCTGACCCGCGCCTTTCACCCATTTCCCAGTATTTTTTGACCCGTGGCTGGCAGCCTCTCACTTTTCAAGCGGAAACCTGGACGGCTTATCTGGCTGGGCGGAGCGGGCTGGTGCAGGTGCCCACTGGGTCGGGCAAAACCTACGCGGCGGTGATGGGGCCGATCGCAGCGATGATCGCTAACCCCAGCGCAGGCTTGCAGCTGCTTTACATCACGCCCCTGCGCGCCCTATCGCGGGATATTGAGCAGGCAATCAAAGCCCCGATCGCGGCGATGGGCTGGAGCATCACTGTTGAGTCGCGCACGGGGGACACCAGCTCTGCCCGCAAGACCAAGCAGATGAAAAATATGCCGAACATTCTCATCACCACGCCCGAGTCGCTGGCGGTGATGCTGTCGTACAAAGACGGGGCTAAGCGGTTTAGCACCTTGCAGGCGGTGGTGCTAGACGAGTGGCACGAGCTAATGAGTTCAAAGCGGGGCACCCAGACCGAGCTGTGTTTGGGGTATCTGCGATCGCTCCGTCCCACCCTGCGCACCTGGGCGATCTCGGCCACCTTAGGAAATTTGGAAGAAGCGGCTCAAACCGCTGTGGGCCTCAGCACAGAGCCCGTGATCATTCGCTCGAACCTGAAGCGCGACACGGTGATCAAAAGCATTCGCCCCGAGTCGGTAGATACGTTTCCCTGGGCGGGGCATCTGGGCCTGCGCATGTTTGAAACTCTGGTAGAGGCGCTAGATATTGAGAAATCGACGCTGATTTTTACCAACACCCGCAACCAGGCCGAGCGGTGGTACCAGGCGCTGAACTTTGCCCTGCCAGAGGAGGCCGATCGCATTGCCCTGCACCACGGCTCGATCGATGTCAAAGAGCGGGAGGCGATCGAGGCCGGGGTAAAATCTGGCGACATCAAGTGGGTGGTCTGTACGTCATCGCTGGATCTAGGCATCGATTTTCAGCCGGTGGAGCGAGTGGTGCAGATCGGTAGCGCCAAAAATCTGGCACGGCTGTTGCAGCGGGCGGGGCGTAGCGCCCACGTGCCCGAAGGCACCTCGGAGGTGTTCTTCTTGCCGACGAATGCTCTGGAACTGCTCGAAATCTCTGCCTTTCGCCAAGGGCTGGAGATGGGCGACATGGAAACTCGTCGCCCCCAGTACAAACCCTACGATGTGCTGGTGCAGCACCTAGTTACCCTAGCCTGCGGCGACGGCTTTGAGCCACAAAAGACTCTAGAACATTTGCGCCAAACCGTTGCCTACGCTGATCTCACCGACGAAGAATACCAGTGGACTTTGGATTTTATTGAAAACGGTGGCCAGTGTTTGGGGGCCTATCCCCGCTACAAAAAAG
>JANPIO010000001.1:0-17755 GCA_031425055.1 Phormidium sp. VAR_61_metabat_6 | reverse complement strand
GCACCTTCGGGGTTGCCCCAGCGCGGCAGTTGGGTGGCTTTTAGCCGTCCTAGCGGGTCAAGAGCAAAGTCGAGTTCTGCCTGCTCACCTTGGGCCACAAAACTGGCATGGAGGTGCGCTGCATCGGTGCTGCTCCAGGTCACATCATCTCGGCAAAACGCTGAGGGCAATAGCATTGATTCGGCGTGGAAGCGCCCCGCCGCCGATCGGGTGATGTCAGGCCCAGTGCCGGTCATCACCGGCAATAGCCCCAGCAGCTTCCACTGCATGGCCCCGGTGCCATCAATGATGCGGTCTGACCCGACGACGGGTAGGCGATTCATCCAGGCAGTGGCGCTCCAAATAAAGCCGCGCTGCCAGCAGACCACCTGCTCTGCGGTGAAGGGACTCCAAGTTTTTAATTTAATTTCACCGTGCATTTTTAGGCGCACGGCGGCGGCGAGGACGGTGCCGGGTGCGATCGCATGCTCTAAATACCGTCTGGCGGCAGCTGGCAGATGAGTAAAATCATCTGCGTTGAATATGCGATGCTCCGATATGTTTGAATTCCATAGCGCGTTGAGAGAAACCTGTTTAGCCATTGACCTTGCTCTTATTTACAGTTTGCTCAAACAAGATATTGGTGAGCTGCGCTTGAATTTCAGCCAGGTTTGCATCCTCACGATTGCTCAGAATGGCGATCAAGCTATGGTCGTGGGGATAGCGCGTGATCAAGCTAGAAAATCCGTTAATGCCGCCCGCATGACTGGCCATTAGGCGATCGCCCTCTTTGCCGATAAACCATCCATAGCCAGGGCCAAACCCTCCACTATTAAAAATAGACACAAAGGGAGTAAACATCTCGGCAAGTGAGGCTGGGGAGATGAGTTGATCGGTATATAAAGCCTGATCCCAGCGGTAGAGATCTGCCACGGTAGAGTACAATCCTCCAGCCGCAAAGGGAATAGACATATCGATAAAATCGGCCTCGGTCAACCTATTGCGATCGCCCACCGCCAAGTCGTCAGTATTGTGGTCATAGCCCGAATTGACCATCTGTAACGGGGCAAAAACGTTGTCTTGGAGAAAGGTTTCGTAGGTGCCGCCCGAGGCCTGCTCGATGATGGCACCGAGCAAAATGTAGCCCGAATTGCTGTAGCGAAATTTTTCGCCGGGCAGAAACTCTAGCGGTTGGTCTCGAAATCGAGCGATCGTCTCGGCGGGTGACGACGGTAACCCCATGGTGGTCCCGTAGCCAGGCAAACGAGCAAAGTCTGGAACTCCAGCGGTATGGGTCAAGAGTTGATGAATCGTGATTGCCTGCCAGCGGGCCGGGCAGTCTGCTAGGTAGGCACAAAGGTGGTCTTGCACGTGGAGGGCACCCCGCTCCTGCAAGATCAAAATCGCTGTGGCTGTGAACTGTTTGGTCAGAGAGCCCAGGCGAAATCGGGTTTGGGCGGTGTTCAAGATCTGGCGATCGCGATCGGCCTCGCCATAGCCACCGCTGAGCAAGATGTCGCCCTGGCGAGCCATCAGCACCGACCCGCTAAAGCCTATTTCGGTGGCTAAATTGCTCAGATATTGGTCGGCCTGGGCCGCCATCGTCTGAGCAGATCGAGACGCCAGGGCGGGGGGTGTGCTAGTTGCGGTTGACGGTAGCGGCCCACGGCCAACGAGCCATGTGATAACCAGGGCGAGCAACAGAAAGCGCATGAAGGTGCCAGGGAAGACTCTACTCATTTTGCTGACCCCCGATTGGGTATAGAGGCGATGCAAAAAGTCCATGGGTTTTGCTCGACTAGTCTGCGCAAACCCTAATTTTTAGTTTTGACGCTGCCCTAATCAAACAACCCCTCTACGGTTTGGCGAAAGACAATCAGAGCGTGGGTCTCCTGAAAGGGTTTCAGCTCCTCTAGCAGCTGATCAGAGAGATTAGCGCTAACGATGGTTTTGATTTCAATATTGGTGTTGTAGCCCGCAATGTCGCCCATGCGCCTACCGTGGCTACCTGCCCCTTTAGCAGGCACAATCGTGTAGCCCGACACCTCTAGCTGGCTAAGCAGATGAATTAGACGCTCTTGCAAAACCGCTTCGCCAATAATGGTGACGAGGGTGCCTTTGGTTAGAGAAGATGACATATAGACCTCCAAGGAGTTTATAAAAAAGCAGACTTGAGGATGCTTGTAGAGTGGGGAGATCAACCGTGGCACCCAATAGCAATGGACTCTATTGGGTTTCACTTCGTTTCACCCAGCCTATCCATGGCGAACGAAGTCGTTGGCTTAGACCGGGGTAGCCTGCACCTGGTCGAGCAGATGGTGCAGGGTTTGGCCTTCGATCGCCTCCGTTTCCAGCAGCTGTAGGGTAATGGTTTCCATTAGGTCGCGGTTGTGGCGAATCACCTCCAGTGCCTGCTGGTGGGCGGTCTCGACAATGTCTTTGACCTCGCGATCGATCGCCTGGGCGGTTTCTTCGCTCATGGCGCGGCGGCCATTGGCCATGCCCCCGTCGAGAAACATCGGGCGTGCCCCCTGCTGGTAGGCCAATGGCCCCAGCACCTTGCTCATGCCAAAGGCCGTAACCATTTGCTCAGCCAGATCCGTCGCCCGCTGCAGATCGTTAGAGGCTCCCGTGGTGATGCTGTTAAAGACAATTTCTTCCGCCGATCGCCCCCCCAGCAGAGTGGCAATCTGTCCTCGCAATTCCGCTTCATCCATCAAAAAACGGTCTTCGGTGGGCAGCTGTAGGGTGTAGCCCAGGGCCGCCATGCCCCGCGACACAATGGAGATTTTTTCGACTTTGCCGCTGCCCGGCATGAGGGAACCCACCAGGGCGTGGCCGACCTCGTGGTAGGCGACGATTTTCTTCTCTTTGTCGTTGAGCACGCGGCTTTTTTTCTCTAGCCCCGCGACCACCCGCTCGATCGCCTCGGCAAAGTCGGTCTGGGCCACAGCGTCACGATAGTTGCGGGCGGCCAGCAATGCCGCTTCATTCACTAGGTTGGCCAAATCGGCTCCGGCAAAGCCGGGGGTGCGGGTGGCGATCGCCTTCAAATCCACATCGTCTCCCAGCTTCACCGTCTGGGCATGGATGTTGAGAATCGCCTCGCGGCCCGAGAGGGCGGGGCGATCGACCAGCACCTGGCGGTCAAACCGACCGGGGCGCAAAAGGGCCGGGTCAAGAATTTCGGGCCGGTTGGTGGCTGCCAGCACAATCACCGTGGCCTCTTCAGGGGCAAAGCCATCCATCTCGGTGAGCAATTGGTTGAGGGTCTGCTCGCGCTCGTCGTTGCCGCCATACATGCTGTTGCTGCTACGCGACTTGCCGATCGCATCTAATTCATCAATAAACACAATGCAGGGAGCCTGCTTTTTGGCCTGCTCAAACAGGTCGCGCACCCGCGACGACCCCACCCCCACAAACATTTCTACAAACTCGGAGCCCGAAATGCTAAAAAAGGGCACCCCCGCTTCTCCGGCCACGGCCTTGGCCAGCAGGGTTTTGCCCGTGCCCGGCGGCCCCACCAGCAGCACCCCCTTAGGAATGCGCGCCCCGATCTGGGTGTAGCGCCCCGGCGTTTTGAGAAAGTCAACGATCTCCACCAGCTCGGTTTTGGCCTCGTCGACCCCAGCCACATCGGCAAAGGTGATTTTAGCCGCTTCGCCTTCGACGTAGACCTTGGCCTTGCTCTTGCCGATAGATAGCATCCCCTGCGGGCCACCGCCACCACCGCTGCGACGAACAAAAAATTGCCAAATGCCGACAAAAATCAGCGGCGGAATCACCCAGCTCAACAGGCTACCCACCCAGCGGTTTTGGGGCGGTGGCGTAGCGGCAAACTCAACGCCATTGTTTTGCAGGGTGGTCGGCAGGCTCAGATCAAAAATGGGGGTGGTGGTGAAGACTTGGCCGGTCACCTCCTGATCCACGGGTTTGAGCTGATACTGAATCTGATTTTGGCCCACCTGCACCCGCGCCACCTCGCCCTCCTGCACCTGGTGAATAAACAGGCTGTAGGGCACCCCTGGAACCTGTGGTCCCAGAACCGTGGGCAAGATAAAGCTGGCCGCCAAAAAGACGACACCCACAATCAGAAAAATATTGTTGAAGAGCCGAAACTTAGGTTGAGTCGGCTTATCTTTAATCGGCATTTGTATGATTTATCCACACTAAGGAGAACGTTCTTTGAGCGTAATGGTCTGATGGTTGATTAAAAGATTAAATTAATGAAACTACGACACCCCATGGTTTAAACGTCAAAAAAATTCTCATCGCCCCAGAGATTTGAGCAATGAGAAGGTTTGTCAGTGACTATGCGCCGCGTACTACTGGTCTAGGTTATCCACCCATAGGTCAGTCAAAACGTCAGCGATCGCCGATGACCAATCGATTATTTGCCTAAGGGTTCTCAAGCCTAACAATCGCAACTTTTCTACTGACAAGGCATCTGTCGGGCCAAGAACTTTTCAGCCTAGCGAGAGCTAGTCGTATTGTTTTCGCTCTTTTTTAGGCTTCTTAGTACCGTCAGTATCGGCCTTGGGCTTCTTGACTTCTTTATTGCCTTTCTTTTCCTTACCCATGGTTGTACCCCTTTAAGGATTTGCAAAAAAAATATCTGTTGTTAGCAGCATATTGGCCCAGTAGCACTACTAAGCGATTCTGAATGGTTGGCCAATCATCAGAACCGTTTTGGAGGTTTTAATCGTTAAAGACTTATAGGCATGCCTATTGGCGAGCCTCGCAATGGGTAGCGCTGTCGCTAGGGCTATCTCCATTGTAAGGGAGATTGGCCAGCCTTAACCGATTCACCGTCAATCTACAGGTTTGACGGGTTGACCCAAACCGCCATTTCAGTCAAATTTAGAGGCCCATACTGAGTGGCTAGCGCCACATCGGCGGCATCGCGACCGTAGGCAATTACAACGCGGTTGCCTTTGGGGGTGGGCTGGGTGGCGTCAAAGGTATACCAGCGATCGCCCACGTAGGCTTCAAACCAGGCGTGCAGATCCATCGGGTCGAGCTGGTGCAGATAGCCCACCACCATGCGGGCCGGAATCGTCAAACTGCGGCATAGGGCAAGACCCAAATGCACGAAATCGCGGCATACCCCCACGCGGTTTTTTTCAGTTTCGATCGCTGAGGTTGAGGCATCGCTGGTGTCATAGCGGTACTCGATATGGGTGTGAATCCAGTGGCGAATCGCCTCGACCTGGTCGTAGCCGGGTTCGATGCTGGCCACAATGTCGTTGGCCAAATCGGCCATCAGGTCAGACTGGCAGTAGCGGCTGGGCAACAAAAACTGAAGCGCATAGTCGGGCAGGTTTTGCACGGGCACAAACTCGGCCCCAAACTGCACATCGATGGCGTCGGCGACCTCGACGGTAGAGGTGCTGCGCACCCGCAGTTGCCCGACTGGGGCGAGCAGCCGCTGACACAGGTTGCCGTAGCTATCAACGTAGTTGACCACAGGCACGTTGGGTTCAAGCTCTAGGTTGTCTTGAATGATTTGCTGGGCGGCCCCACCGCGCGGGCGCAGCATGACGATGAGCGGCGAAGGCTCAGTGGTCTCGAACAAAAGCTCACACCCTGCAGTTAATCGCATCAGATTTTCCGGTAGCAGTACAGTAGAGGGTAGTTTGACGCCAACGAGGAGCCTAGGAGCAGGCCTTCATGGGTGGATTATTCGCTGGTGGGTTAGTTAAATAGAGTATGGCGAAGTTTTCCCGTTCCGGCTCAGCGGCCCCCCGAGCGTTCTCTGCGTATCCTGGTGGCACCTATCAGGTGTTTAGTTAGGCTGAGGTGCAGAGGAGCGCAGTTTTTACCTCAAGTCAATTAATCGGCGATCGCGACCCTGGGCATTGGTTATACCTCTCCTGCCCCAAAAACTGGGTAGGATTAAGGTTGCCTAGCCTCCCCGACCGCTTCGCTATTCCTGCTGAATTGATTCATGGCTGAACCTCTCTCCGACCCGGCATCAACTGCGCAGTCTTTACTGGCCCATGAGGCCGCTCGGCTGGAGGCCCTGCGACGGTACAACATTCTCGATACCCCGCCCGAAGCGACCTTTGATCGCATTACTAACCTGGCCGCACGCCTATTTGGCATGCCCATCGCCCTAATTTCTCTGATCGATGAGTCTAGGGCGTGGTTTAAGTCGGCCCATGGGTTTGAGATCCAAGAGGTGCAGCGAGAGGCCACCATTTGTAGTCTAGCCCTGTTGTTAAACGAGATTCTCGTCATTTCTGACACCCGTCAGGACGATCGCCTGGATTGCAATCCCTTTGTGCAAAGCGAACCTGGCCTCCGCTTTTATGCCGGTGCGCCCCTCATCACCCGGGATGGCTTTAACCTGGGCACCCTGTGTTTGCTCGACACCGAGCCCCGTGATGCCCTAAGCGACGAGCAGCAGGCCACTTTATCCGACCTGGCGGCCCTGGTGATCGATGAATTAGAGCTGCGCCTAGCCGCTCGCAAAATCACTCAAATCGACACCGCGCTTCTAGAAGTGACCAGCGGGGTATCTAAGTCTGTCGGCAGCGCCTTTTTCGGGGCTCTGGTGCAGCATTTTACCCAGACATTAGCCGTTGATTACACTTACATTGGTCTAGTCGAGGGCGACAATCAGGATGCGATTAGAACCATAGCCGCCTGTGCCCAAGGGCACATAGTCGATAACTTTGAGTATTTGCTGCAAGACACACCCTGCCAGCAGGTGCTTCAAAGCCGAAAACTGTGCTGTTATGCCAACGGCGTTCAGGCTGAGTTTCCCCAAGCACCGCTCCTCATGCCCCTGGGGGTAGAAAGCTATGCCGCCATGCCGTTCTTTGACTCGACCGGAACGCCGATCGGCCTGCTGAGCATCATGGATAGCAAGCCTCTGGTCAACCTTCAGCTCGTCGAGACGCTACTGACTATTTTTGCCCTGCGGGTGGCCACCGAGCTAGAGCGCCAGCAGAGCGAAGCTGCCCGGCAGCAGGCGCTGACCCAACTGGTAGACCAGCAAACCGTTAAACTCACCCAGGCCAACCAGCTCCTCCACCTCGAAATTGCTGAGCGGCAGCAGGCTGAAGCCGCCCTACAAAAGGAGCAGGACACGTTGCGGGTGCTGCTTGAAAACGTGCAGGCCGGCATCGTGGCCTGCAACGCCGAGGGCGTTTTAACCCTGTTTAACCAAGCCGCCCGCGAGTTCCACGGGCTGCCTGCGCAACCCCTACCACCGGAGCAGTGGGCCGAGAGCTACGACCTATACCGCTCCGATGGCCAAACGCCTTTGGCCATCGAAGAAATTCCCCTATTTCGAGCGTTGCAGGGCGAAACCGTTGACAACGCTGAGATAGTGATTGCGCCTAAAACCGGCCCCGCCCGCACGCTGCTGGTCAACGGGCAGGCGATTGTCGATGCCCAGGGCAACCGGCTAGGGGCCGTGGCAGTCATGCACGACATTACCGAGCGCAAACAGGCCGAAGCCGTTCGATTGCGCCTGGCGGAAGAACGAGCCCGGTTAGTCAGGGAGCAGGCGGCCCGGTTAGAAGCTGAAGCTGAGCAGCGGCGCTCGACCTTTCTTGTGGAGGTGAGTACGGCCCTGGCGGCGTCTTTAGACTACGAACAGACGCTGCAAGCGGTTGCCCAGTTAGCCGTGCCGTACTTTGCCGACTGGTGCTCGGTCGATCTGTTAAATGAGGATGGCAGCATTAGCCGCGTTGCTGTCGCCCACTGCGATTCTCAAAGGGTGCAGATGGGCTGGGAGCTGGCCCAACGCTTCCCTAGGCACCTCGACGATGGCTACGGCATCTCTAAGGTGATGAAGACCGGGCAAAGCGAAATGATCATTGCCATTACCGATGAGCAACTGATGACGACTATCCCCAACCCTGAGTATCTAGACATTTTGCGCGGGGTGGGTCTGCGATCCTGTATTATTGCTCCCCTCCAGGCGCGGGGACGGGTCTTAGGCAGTATTTCCTTTGTGTTTGCTGAGTCTGAGCGACACTACAGCCCCTGCGATCTGCCCCTGGCTGAAGACTTGGCCCGTCGCGCCGCGATCGCCATCGACAATGCCCATCTGTATCAAACCGCCCAGCAGGCCAAGCACGCCGCCGAAACCGCCGCCGCTCGCACCGCTCGGTTGCAGACCGTAACGGTGGCCCTCTCTGAGTCGCTCACGCCCGTTCAAGTGGCGGCGGTTGTTGTAGAGCAGAGCGTGGCGGCTCTAGAGGCCGATGCCGCCCTGATGGCCCTGCTCAGCCCTGATGGCACTACCCTTGAAATTGTGCAATCTACCGGTTACGGAATCGATCCAAAGGAGATTCGGCCTCAGTTTTCCATTGACGCGTCATTTCCGCTTTCAGAAGCGGTCAAAAGTGGCCAGCCCTTCTGGTCAGAGCCGCTGGCAGAACGACTGGCCCGCTATCCCCATCTGGCCGAGGTCTACAAGCGCCACCCCTTTCAGGCCTGGATCTCGCTGCCCTTAATGGTGGAAGGCAGGGCGGTGGGTGGTCTGTCGCTGTCGTTTAGGCAGTTTACGCAGCTCAGCCAAGACGATCGCGAGTTTATGCTCACCCTGAGCCGTCAGTGTGCCCAGGCCATTTCGCGATCGCAGCTCTATGAGGCCGAGCGCCAGGCCCGAGCCGAGGCCGAACGGGCAAACCAGGTTAAAGACGAGTTTTTGGCGGTGCTCTCCCACGAACTCAGGTCGCCCCTGAACCCGATCTTGGGCTGGTCACAAATTCTTCAGAAGCAGCAGCCTGATCTGGCAACCCAAACCCGTGGCCTCCAGACCATTGAGCGCAACGCCAGGCTGCAAACCCAGCTGATTGAGGATCTGCTCGACATGTCAAAAATTTTGCAGGGCAAACTCAGCCTTGAGGCCGCGCCGGTAAATCTTCAATCCGTCATTGAAGCCGCCCTAGAGACGGTGCGGCTAGCGGCTGAAGCCAAGGCGATCGCGATTCAGGTTGACTATGGTCAGGTGGGGTATGTCTCAGGGGATGCCGGTCGCCTCCAGCAGGTGGTTTGGAACTTGCTCGCCAACGCGGTGAAGTTTACCCCTAACGGAGGACGGGTGGAGGTGAGCCTACAGGGTGAGGCGGCTACGAGTTTTGAATCCGGCCCCCAACAATTTCCGACCCCGCTCCAGAGCTACGCTCAAATTACGGTTGCCGACAATGGCAAGGGCCTGACTGACGAGGTGCTGCCGTATATTTTCGATCGCTTTCGCCAGGCCGACAGCAAAACGACCCGCCAGTTTGGTGGGTTGGGTTTAGGGCTAGCGATCGTGCGTCAGCTGGTTGAACTGCACGGCGGCACTGTGCATGCTGAGAGCCCCGGCGACGGGCAGGGAGCCACCTTTAGGGTGAAACTGCCGCTGCTAGCGACAGACCTCAGGCCAGCGGATAACCATCGGCCTGAGGCCCTGAGGTCTAGCGCTGCGCCCCTCATGGGCATTCGAATTTTAGCCGTGGACGATGAAGCCGATTCTCGTGAGATATTGACCTTTATTTTGGAGCAGGCTGGGGCGAGGGTGACGGCGGTGGCCTCTGCGTTAGAAGCGCTGCAAACCCTCAACCAATCGGCCTTTGACGTGCTGGTCAGTGACATTGGCATGCCCGACATGGATGGCTACATGCTGCTACAGCACATGACTGCTCAGTTGGCTGAGCCAGGCGGGCGGGCAACAGCTTACCCCTTGCCCAAGGCGATCGCCCTGACAGCCTACGCCGGCGAAATCAATCAGCAAAAAGCCCTGGCGGTCGGATTTCAGCGCCACTTTAGCAAGCCGGTGGAGCCCGCTGAACTGGTGGCGGCGATCGCTAACTTGGTCGATTGATGAACTGTGCCCAGGGGTCAACCAGCTTTCGGTCTTGCTGAAACGAGTCATCAACATTACAGATTTTGTCTAGCGAGAGTGGTTTGAGAGCGATCGCCTGGGCTGTGAGCTTAGATTAGGATCGCCCTGCTCGGTATCGCCTCGCGGTAGACAAGACCGGGAAGAATAGGAAGAGCATTCAATTTGACTCATCCGATGATTGAGCTGCCTGGATACCGACTCTTAGATCAGCTGCACGTTGGGGTGAAGAGCCTGGTTTACCGTGGGCGGCGGCTGACCGATCGCCAGACGGTGGTGATTAAAGTGTTGCGCAGCGAGCGGCCCACGCCGGACGAGCTGATGCAGTTTCGGCATCAGTTTGCGATCGCCCGCAGCCTGCATGCGCCCAATATTGTGCGTCCCTACGAGCTGCTGCCCTACCGCCAGAGCTACGCGCTGATTTTAGAGGATTTTGGCGGCATTTCCCTCAAGCAGTGGATGGCGCACCGCCGGGATCAGGGCAAAGGTGAACTGGGGCTGCTGGAGTTTCTCGACATTGCCCAGCAGCTCACCGATATCCTGAAGCATCTGAACGACCAGGGCATCATTCACAAAGACATTAAACCCGGCAATCTGCTGATTCATCCCGAAACCCGGCAGGTGAAGCTGACCGACTTTAGCCTCGCCTCTCGCCTGCCGCGCGAGGCAAGTTTGGAGCAGCACTACCCGCTGTTAGAAGGCACCCTGGCCTACATTTCGCCCGAGCAGACCGGGCGCATCAATCGCGGTGTCGACTACCGCACCGACTACTACTCCCTCGGCATCACCCTCTACGAACTGCTGACCGGACGGTTGCCCTTTGCCGCCGACACCCTGATGGGCCTGGTGTACTGCCACATTGCCAAGGCCCCGCCGCCCGTCGCCAGCGTCAACCCGAGCGTCCCGGCGGTGGTGGCGGCGATCGTCAGCAGGCTGATGGCCAAAAATCCGGAGGATCGCTATCAGAGCGCGGTAGGCCTACACCACGACCTCGAACGGTGCCGCCGCCAGCTAGAGCAGACGGGGCAGATTGTGGCCTTTGCGCTCGGGCAGCGCGATCGCAGCCGTCGTTTTCTGATTCCCGAAAGGCTCCATGGCCGGGAGGAAGCGGTGGCGGCGGTGCTGGCCGCCTTTGCTCGGGTCAGCACTGCTGAAGCAACCGGTAGTGAGCTGGTGCTGGTCGCGGGCTCCTCAGGGGTCGGCAAAACGGCGGTGGTCAATGAAGTGCAGCAGCCGATTGCCCACCAGCAGGGCTACTTCATTCAGGGCAAGTTTGATCAGTTTAAGCGCAACACCACCTTTGTGGGCTTTTTGACCGCCCTGCAAGGGCTGATGCAGCAGCTACTCAGCGAGCCTGAGGCGCAGCTTTTGGCCTGGCGCACCGCCATTTTGACTGCGATCGGCCCCAACGGCCAGCTATTGATTGACGTCATTCCTGGACTGGAGCAGATCATTGGGCCTCAGCCGCCCGTGGTAGAACTCTCTGGCCAGGCGGCGCAGCATCGCTTTAACCGGCTGTTTCAAAACTTTGTTCAGGTGTTTGCCGCGCCCCAGCACCCCCTAGTGGTGTTTTTGGACGATTTGCAGTGGGCCGATCCGGCCTCGCTCCAGCTGATGAGCCTACTAATCGGCGATCTTCAGTGCCCTCACCTGCTGCTGATTGGGGCCTACCGTGACAACGAGGTGAGCCCGGCCCACCCGCTGATGCTGACCCTAGACACCCTGCGCCAGGGCGGGGCCACTATCAACACCATTACCTTAGGGCCGCTGTCGGCCCAGAGCATCAATCAGCTGGTGGCCGATACGCTGGTCTGTTCAGTGCTTCTGGCCCAGCCCCTGGCCGATTTGGTCTACCAAAAGACCGGCGGCAACCCGTTTTTTGCCACCCAGTTTTTGCGGGTCCTGCACCAGGAGGGCACTATCGTTTTTGACCCGGTGCAGGGGGCTTGGCAGTGCGATCTGGGGCAGGCCCGCCGCGCGGCTATCAGCGAGGATGTGGTGGCGTTTATGGCCCAGCAGCTGCAAAAGCTGGGGCCTGCTACCCAGGCCATGCTGAAGCTGGCGGCCTGCATCGGCAACTCGTTCAATCTGGGTACGCTGGCGCTGGTGTCGGAGCTGCCCGAAACTGACGTGGCGATCGCCCTGTGGAGTGCCCTAGAACTGGGCCTAGTGCTGCCTCAAAGCGAGCTGTATACCCTGCTAGAGCCGGAAGGGAGTCTAGAGCCAGCCCTGCTGCCCTTAGACAGGCCAGAGCTGAGCTACCGATTTCTGCACGATCGCATTCAGCAGGCCGCCTACTCGTTGATTCCGGTTGACCAGCGCTCTCAGACCCACCTCACCATTGGCCGGCTGCTGTGGCACAAATTGTCCCCACCCCAGCGCGACGAGCAGCTGTCTACCATCGTCAACCACCTCAACGAGGGGCAGGCCCTGCTGACGGTCGCTGCCGAACGAGAACAGCTGGCCCAGCTCAATTTGCAGGCGGGCCGCAAGGCCAAAACAGCCACCGCCTACCCGGCAGCGCTGGACTATCTGCGTCAGGGCATTGCTCTGCTGCCAACCAATACCTGGCGGCAGCAGTACGATTTGACCCTGGCCCTGCACCAAGAGATCGTCGAAGCTACCTACCTCTGTACCGACTTTGAGCAGATGGAGCACTGGGCTGAGCTCACTATCCGCCACGCCTACAACCTGCTCGACCAGCTGCCCGTCTATGAGGTGCGGCTGCTGGCCGATCGCGCCCAGGGCAATTATCTGGCCGCAGTGCGCACTGGGCTACAGGTGCTACACATTTTGGGGGTTGACTTGGTAGAACAGCCCACCCCCGCCGAGGTGCAGCAGGCCCTGGCCGATACGCGCCAGCTCTGGGCCGGGCAAGGCCCCCTCAGCCTGCTGGCCCTGCCCAAGATGGCCGCCGGGCAGCGGCTGGCGGCCATGCAGATTATGACCAAGCTCACCGCCCCCACCTACCGGGCGTTACCGACCCTGCTGCCCCTGCTGATAGCCAAGCAGGTAGAGTTTTCCATTTGCTTTGGCAACAGCCCAACCTCAATTTTTGCCTACGCGGAATATGGCATGGCGCTGTGCACCATGGGCGAAATCGAGCTGGGCTATGGGTTTGGCCAGCTGGCGCTGAGGCTGCTAGAGCAGCTGGGGGCCACCACAGGCGAGAGCCGGGCCGGGTATCTGGTGCACAACTTCATCTGCCACTGGCGTGACCCCCTGCGGCAAAGCCTGCCTGCCTTTGTGCAGGCCTACCAAAGCGGGCTAGCGACCGGCGATCTAGAATGTGTGGTGCTCAATGCCCAAGCCTATGGTCACTATGCCTATTTTGCTGGGCAGCCCCTGGAGGATTTGGCGGCGGAGATGGCCGCCTACCGGCAAACCCTGCGTCAGCTCAAGCAGGTGTCGCTGAAGAGTTTAGAAATTGTGCAGCAGACGGTGCTCAACCTGCTGGGGGAAGGGGAAAGTCCCTGGCGCTTGAGCGGGTCGGTGTACGAGGCGGAAGTGTCGGTGCGGTTTCACCTGGAGCACGGCGATCGCACCTCCCTGTTCCACTACCACTTCAACCAGACGGTGCTCTACTACCTGTTTGGGCAGATGGATCAGGCGGCTCAGCAGTCCGACCAAGTAGCCACCTATTTAGATGGGGGGCGGGCCCAGTTCCCGAGCGCTCTCTACGCCTTCTACGATGCCCTGATTCAATTGGCGCTGTGGGATCAGACTGCTGACCCGAGCGCCCCTGACCAGCCCGCCCGGTGGCAGCGCATTCAGCAGCAGCAGCAAAAGCTGGCCCAGTGGGCCGACGCTGCGCCCAGCAACCACCGCCACCGCTGGCAGCTGGTTGAAGCCGAAATTGCCCGAGTCGAAGGGCGCTATCTAGAGGCGATGGCGGCCTACGATGGGGCGATCGCCTCCGCCAATCTCCACGGGTTCATTCAAGATGAAGGGCTGACGAATGAACTGGCGGCTCGGTTTTATCGGGCCTGGGGGCGAGATAAGGTGGCTCAGCCCTACCTCTATGCCGCCTACCACGCCTACGCCCACTGGGGGGCAAAGGCCAAAACCCAACAGCTCGAAACCCTCTACCCCGAGGTCTTGCAGGCGACGGCGGGGCTGCCAACGCCGGGGGTGCTCAGCACCAGCGACGAGATCAGCAGCTGCACGAGCGACACCGCCGCCCTCGATTTGGCCGCCGTGGTTCAGGCCTCCCAGGCGATTTCCCAGGAGCTGCGCCCCGATCAGCTGGTTGTCACGCTGATGCAGCTGGTGCTAGAAAATGCCGGGGCCGAACGCGGGGCCTTAGTTCTGCGCCAGGCCGACCAGCTCGTGGTGGTGGCCCACTGTCTCAGCGGCGAAACCTGCCGGGTCGATCTGGTGCCGCTGCAAACCAGCCGCTGCCTGCCGGTGAGCCTGATTCACTTTGTCGATCGCACCGCCGCCCCTCTGGTGATCGACGATATGCGGGGCGAGCCGCGCTTTGCCGCCGATCCCTACCTGGTGCAGCACTCACCCAAATCGGTGCTGGGGCTACCGCTAATTCAAAAAAACCAGGCGATGGGCGTGCTCTACCTGGAGAACAGTTTGACCACGGGAGCGTTTACCCGCGATCGCATCCAGGTGCTAGACATTCTCTGTGCCCAGGCGGCCATTTCCTTTGAAAATGCCAATCTCTACCAAAACCTGGAACTGAGCAACCGCACGCTCCAGCAGTCCCTTGAGAATCTGCAAAAAACTCAGGCGCAGCTGCTCCAGGCCACTGATCAGCTCCAGCACGACGCCCTCTACGACGGTCTCACCAACCTGCCCAATCGCGCCTGCTTCCTCAATCTGCTCAGCCACGCCATTCAGATCAGCGCTCAACACCCCGATCGCCTCTACGCGGTGCTGTTTATGGATCTCGACCGGTTCAAAAACATCAACGACAGCCTGGGCCATTTGGTTGGCGACGAGTTTCTCAAGTTGGCCAGTCAGCGGCTGCAACACTGCGTCGGTGCCGCCGCCGTGGTCGCGCGGTTTGGCGGCGACGAATTTGCTATCTTGCTCGAAAACTTAGTGCATCCTGACGCTGCCCTGGCGATCGCCCAGCGCATTCAAGACCAGTTTTCCCTGGCCTTTCGGGTGAGCGATTACGAAGTCTTTTCTACCGCCAGCACCGGCATTACCTACAGCACCCTCAACTATCAGGTGGCCACCCACGTGCTGCGCGATGCCGACATTGCCCTCTACCAGGCCAAGGCCAAGGGCCGAAACCAGTACGTGGTGTTTGACCCCGCCATGCAAACCCAGATCACCCAGCGGCTCCAGCTAGAGAGCGACCTACGGCGAGCCATTGAGGTCCAGGAATTTTGCCTCTACTACCAGCCAATTGTTTCCCTGGCCACCGGCCAAGTGCGCGGCTTTGAAGCCCTGGTGCGCTGGCAACACCCCACCCGTGGGCTAATTTCTCCCCTAGAGTTTATCCCGGTGGCCGAAGAAACCGGGCTGATTGGCCCGATTGGCTGGTGGGTGCTCGAAACCGCCTGTCAGCAGCTCATGCATTGGCAGGCGGCTTCCCCTGGGGTGCTGCTGACCATGAACGTCAACCTGTCCGCCATGCAGCTACAGCAGCCCGAGCTGATCGAGCGGTTAGAAGGGGTGCTCCAGGCCACCCAAATTCCTCGGCATTGCCTCAAACTAGAGATTACCGAAAGCTGCATCCTCGACACCTTCACCTGCGAAGCTCAGTCGCTCAAACGGCTCAAGGCCCTGGGCGTGAGGCTCTGCATTGACGACTTTGGCACGGGCTACTCGTCCCTCAGCCGCCTGCACGAGTTTCCCATTGACACCCTCAAAATTGACCGCTCCTTTGTGCAGCGCCTCAGCCCCACCGGGTCAGACGCCCAAACCTCCCTGGAGATGGTGCAGATGATTCTCACTCTGGCCCACAGCCTGGATATGGATGTGGTGGCTGAGGGTATCGAAACCGCCACCGAACTCGACATCCTCAAAGCCCTGGGGTGTGAATCTGGCCAAGGCTACTGGTTTGCCCGGCCCCTGGTCACAGAGGCCGCTGCGCAGTGGCTACACCCGGCAAAGGGAGAGTAGTAGTTTGCCCAGCCCAACCGGGGGTAGCCACTGCGAATTCAGTATTAGTAGGGGTTCAAGGTTCAAAGTCTTAGGGTCATGACCTGCCTTGAATCCGACACCTTAAACCCTGAACTTTAGGCCGTTGGAGCCTGTCACAATCAGCTTGGTTGAGTCCTAGGGGCATAGCTGAGCTGATAGCGGCCCAGCGCCATCAAGGGAAAATGGTGGCGGTAGAGGTGATAGCAAATATAGAAGTGGCGCGGAAAGCCGGTGCCGGTAAACTCCTGCTCGTCCCACGTGCCCTCGGGGGTCTGAGTCTCCAGCAAATAGCGAATGCCCTGCTCAATGGCCGACTCGGCGGCGGCTCCAGAACTACCGGCATCCAGCAGCCCCAGCAGTGCCCAGGCGGTTTGAGACGGTGTGCTCGGCCCCTGGCCCTTGAGGGTGGGGTCGTCGTAGCTGCGGCAGGTTTCGCCCCAGCCGCCGTCGGGGTTTTGGCAGCTGACGAGCCAGTTAACCGCGCGCGAGATCGCCCCTTGGCAGCGCTCTGGCGCTATCAGCGCCAGAGCCGACAGCGCCCCACTGGTGCCGTAGAGATAGTTGACGCCCCAGCGGCCAAACCAGCTGCCGTCGGCCTCCTGTTCGTTGAGCAGAAAGGCTAGGCCCCGTTCGAGCCGCTGGGGGGTGAGGTCGCGGGCGTAGCGGGCGGTGAGGTCGGGTTCGCGGCAGAGGCGACCGTGCATCTCCAGCACCCGAGCGGTAATGTCGGCTGTGCTGGGGTCGATCATTGCCTTGAGGTCGCCGTAGGGAACGGCATTGATCCAGTCTTGGTCGTTGTCGATGTCGAAGGCGGCCCAGCCCCCGGTTTTGCACTGCATGGTGGCCACCCAGCGCACGGCGCGGGCGATCGCCTCGCGCTTCAGCGCCTCGTCGGGCAGGGTGACGTCTTGCAGGGCCATTGCGACCACCGCCGTGTCGTCCACATCGGGGTAGAAGCGGTTGTCAAACTCAAAGGCCCAGCCCCCCGGCTGGCCCTGGGGATTTTTGACGATCCAGTCGCCGTAGTCGAGAATTTGCTTGTCTAGCAGCCATTCGCCCGCCCGCACCAGGCTGGGGTGGTCGGGGGCAAGGCCCGAGTCGGTCAGCGATCGCATCCCCAGGGCCGTATCCCACACCGGGGAGACGCAGGCCTGCACCCAGTAGGTGTCGTCGGTTTCCACCGCAAAGTTGTCGATCGCTCGCAGGCCGCGCCGCACCACCGGGTCATCTATGTCGTAGCCCAGACAGCGCAGGGCCAGCATCGAGTTCAGCATGGCGGGGATGATGCCGCCCCAGTCGCCGGTGGCTTCTTGCCGTTCCAAAATCCACTGCTCGGCTTTGCGCAGGCCCTAGTCGCGATAGGGGGTGTAGTTTATGGATTCGGCAAACTTAAACGCGCCATCCAGCCAGATAAAGATGTCGCTCCAGTCGCCAGCTTTGGGCAGTTCCCAGCGCACGTTGGCGATGCCCTCGGCGTAGAGTTCATCTAAGTTGACGGCGGGCTCGATGACGTAAACCGGCTTTTGGTCAAAGACGACCAGCAGCGGCACGGTACTGCCCCTAGCCCAGCTCGACAGTTCGTAGATGGTGAAGGGCGAGGGCGACTCTAGCAGCATCACCCAGGCGGGCAGAGAGGGCAGGCCGCGCCAGTCGTAGCAGCCAATCAGAGCCAGGTGCAGCTTGGTGAAAATGCGGGTTTTGCTGATGCCCCCCCGGCTGAGAATAAAGTCTTTCGCTTTTAGCAGGGCCGGATCGCTGGCGGGTATGCCCAGCACCCGCAGTGCCGTATAGGCTTCGACGGAGGTGCTGAGGTCGCCGCCGTCG